>DAIDHM010000195.1 GCA_027459705.1 Ktedonobacteria bacterium
GATCGGGACGCGACGCTGTTCCGTGGTATCCCGATCGCGGATGGTGACGGCCTGATCCTCCAGACTCTGGAAGTCGACGGTGACGCAGTACGGCGTGCCGATCTCATCCTGGCGACGATAGCGCTTGCCGATGCTGCCGCCGGTATCGTCATATTGAGTGACGCCCAGCGGGATGAGGCTACGCTTCACCTGCCGCGCCAGGTCAACCAGCGAATCCTTGCGCGAGAGTGGCATGACGGCGACTTTGACCGGCGCGATATTTTTGGCGAAGCGCATGACGACCCGTGTTTCGTTATCGATCACATCTTCGGCATAGGCTTCGCTGAGCACGGCCAGCGTCAGTCGATCCGCACCGACGGACGTCTCGACCACATACGGAACGAAGCGCTCGCGCGTGACATCATCGAAATACGTCAGGTCCTTCCCGGAGAACTCAGCATGGCGACGCAGATCGAAATCTGTGCGGTTATGGACTCCTTCGAGCTCTTTGGCGCCGAAGGGGAAATCATAGTAGATGTCCCAGGCCGCCTTGGCATAATGCGCCAGTTCATCGGGACCATGCTGGTGCCAGTGGATATGTTCCGCGTTGATACCCACCTGACGGTACCAATCCCAACGCGTCTGGCGCCAGGACTCGAACCATGCATCCTCGGTGCCTGGCACGACGAAGAATTGCATCTCCATTTGCTCGAATTCGCGCATGCGGAAGATGAAATTTTGCGTCACGATCTCATTGCGGAAGGCCTTCCCGATCTGGGCGATGCCGAAGGGAACCCGTTTGCGCATACTCTGCTGCACATTATGGAAGTTGACGTAGATACCCTGAGCGGTCTCGGGTCGCAGGTAGATGAGCGACTCGTCATCAGCCACCGGCCCAAAGTTCGTCCGGAACATCAAATTGAATTGGCGCGGCTCGGTCAGCATGCCCTTCGTTTGACAGGTAGGGCAGATATCGTGGGCGATGCCCAGCCGGTCCTGATCTTCGACGAGATGATCCGCCCGAAAACGCGATTTGCAGTGCTTGCAATCTACCATCGGGTCGTTGAAGCCAGCCTCATGGCCAGAAGCCTGCCAGACGCGCCGCGCCATCAAAATCGCAGCATCGATGCCGAACACATCATCGCGCTCCTGGGTCATCGCATTCCACCAGGCGCGTTTGATGTTCTGGCGCAGTTCAACACCCAGCGGACCGTAATCAAATGTCGCTTGCAGTCCACCATAGATCTCGCTGCCTGGAAAAATAAACCCACGGCGTTTGCAGAGCGAGATAATCGCGCTCATGCGCTCGGATTCCATCGGATTAGGGGCGGCCTTACGCCGCTTCGGTGCGTCCACGGAGGGGTTACTCCTTGCTTTATCTGGCTCACATGTTTCTGGCCCATAGCGGATCGTGACCAGGGGATGCCGCGTGGCCAGTGATGTTGGTTTGGCCCTTCCGCGCACCCGCATCCACAAGATACCACAGCATGACTACCTGCATAGCGTGCGCTAGGTGGTGGTCCGTACGGAGATCGCCAATCGCAGAGTGCGAACCTGGCGTGAGTGATCAGCCACCTGGTCGGAGAGAACGTCAGTCACTTGCCGCGCTCAGCCGGGATATTGCAGGACATTCGCGGCAACCGCCACGAGCACCAGCAAATTACAGATGGCCAGCGTCAGTGCGACCAGCCGGGGACGCGCTGGCCAGAGGCCTATCATCACCAGACCAACAATCATGACTACCAGGACTTTATAAGCGATCAATGCTCCGAAACCATGTTGTGCCAACAACATATTCATAAACGGATTGCCTTCGCGCAACCCCGCATGCAGATCCACCCAGGTGCTCACCAGATCTCCAATGTTGAGCGCCGCGAAGAGTCCAATCAGCGCGCCACCACGTGGAGAGACCTCTAATGCCATCGTATCGCTCCTCCCTGTCGGATATCTCACTGGGCATCCTGCCCCTTGCCAGAGATAGATCATATCGCGTGCCAAAACCTTGCGTAACGACACGAGTTCTCCAAAACTATCCTACCTTCACCTGCCAAACAGAGCATTGGGCAGGATTGTGGACACGCTAAGATTTGGGGGGAACGAATCAATAAATCATGCGGGCGACGTAACCGGGATTGAGGACAGCGCTGACCGGAAGAAAATCGCCCGTCACCGCGATAATCGTATGCCCCATCTGTTGGTGGCGGCGCATGACCCCGACAATGTGGTTCGCCAACAGAGGCATGCCCACTGCCTGTTGGATGAGCATCTCGATCAGGCGTTTGCCACGAAAAGCCCGGTGGCAGGCATGATCATAGTGGGCCAGGTTGGCGGCACTCAGGTCGTCGCGAGCCAGGGCGTCCAACGCGACTGGCGCGGCGAGTTCGGCGGTGCGCAACGCGTGATAAATGCCCTCACCCGTAAATGGATCGTAGTATCCGGTAGCGTCGCCTACTAAAAGGACCCCGTCCGCTGAGAAATGACGCGCCCCGACGTGCAAGCCGCTGGTCGTCAGGGTCCGCCGTACAATGGTGATCCGTGAGCAACGCCCATGGATACGCGGAAAGCTTTCTAATGCCTGCAACAAGAAATCCTGGGGGTGCCCCGCCAGGGCGCGTCCATCGCGCGCCTCATCCACGACCATGGCCACATTACAGAGCGCATCTGGCCCCGGTGACTCTAATGGCGCCAACCCGACATAGCGGCGGCCCGCCACATGGATCTCGCCATACTCCGTCAGTCCATCGATGCCTCGGGCATGCGCTACCAGCGCGATTTTGCGCAGTTTCCCCGCAACGCGCAATCCCAGACGGCGTGCTACCAGCGAGTGGCGGCCATCCGCACCGATCACCAGCCGCGCGCGGATGTCTGTGTCGCCGCTGGTTGGTACGATACGGCGCACGCCAGCGTCCTCATGGGCAATCTCGCCAACACGCCAACCTTCGCGCACATCCGCCCCAACAGCGCGCGCTGCCTGGACGAGCAGGACATCGAGCCGCGCACGTGGAATGGCCAGGCCACTCTCGAAATAGGCATGGCCAGCTGCATCGCGAGAGGCGGCAAAGTCGCCCTGGAAGGACTGGCCATTTGGGGCATAGAGTCGAAAGCCCCGCAAAAGTGCTGGCTGGGTCGCCATGACCGCTTCAAGCACACCCAGATCGCGCAATAGCGGCTCCGCCGCCGGGCTCAGATACTCCGCGCAGGGTTTATCACGTGGGAAGGTTTCGCGATCGACCAGGACAACACGCTGCCCGGCCCGCGCCAGGCGGATCGCTAACGAGGCGCCCGCCGGGCCAGCGCCCACAATCGCCGCGTCATAGATTTCCGTTGCCATCCGTGCTCCTCCCAGGTGATCGTGCTGCAAAAGCAGGCTGAACATACTCTAGCGGATTATACCAGCGCACCTCTCACACACGCGCGGCAAAATCAGCGGGTGAGGGACCGTCTGCGGTCAGGACCAACCGGAAGGGGAAATCCACATGAGCGTGGATCGTTGACAAACCAGCGCGCTCCGCCAGCTTTTTGGCCTCTGCGGCACGGTAGGCGCGGCGGACCGAGGCTGGCGCGTCGTGGCGCGTCATCGGATGCATTGGAATGATGTGGGTCAGGATCTGAACCCCATAATACGCCAGCGGATCGCGCAACGCATCAAAGACCATGACATGTCGGGCAACCTGACCCATATTCCGCAAGACCTCCACGGCCATGTCAGGAGAGAAATGATGCATTGCCAGCGTACAGAGCGCAATGTCAAAGCTGCCAGGAGCATAGGGCAAAGCGAGCGCATCGTATTGTTCAATCCTGATCTCTGGATATCCGGAGACCTGACTACGCGCGATGGCGACGATCTGCGCACTGTAATCCGTGGCTGTGATGTCGGGCCGCAGTCCGCGGCGGCGGGCCAGCCGAGCGATCGCCAGAGGGATATCCGCCGATCCCGAACAGACATCCAGGAGTGTGAAGGATGATCGACCCAGAACCCGCGCCGCCTGCACGACAGACCGCGCCGTGAAAGCCGTCCAGCCCAACAGGGCGTTGATGCGGCGAATATCGCGCAGGTTCAAACGCAACGCCACGTCATCCAGATTCTCGGCATCAAGCAACTCCTGGATTTGATCATCACGCGATGCCAGCATCACTTCACCCCTCGCCTCATAACTGCCTGAGTCGGCCCAGCATATGCGCCACCTTGACCTTGATGTGCGCGTCCCTAAAGACGATACCAGGTTGGTGCCAAATCGTGAAAGGATCCAGTTTTGGCACAGGGATGATTTTCCGCATATACTGACAGCGTCAGCAATGATCAGAAATAGGCTGGCGACCCGGGCAGTGCAAAAAGCACCACTCAGACGAGTAAGCCTGTATAGTTGAGGCACCATAAATGCAGACGGACGACGAGCATGATAGGCTGGCGGCATGGGAAGATGCGGATGATGTGCTCCCGACAGAAAGCTCAGCGATCCAGGACCGGCGCGGCCGCGGCCGACCGCGCGCGCGCCAGATGATGGCGATTATGCCGTTCATTCCGCCCGATTTCCTCATTCAACCTGGTGGTGACACGCCAGCCCCGGCTGGCGATGCCGTCATCGCTGGCCAATTCTCGCCGCACACGCGCCGGGCTTATGCGGGCGATGTCCAGCTTTTTATGAATTATCTCGACGCCATCGGCCGACCCGGATTGGCCCAGGTAACCCGCGACGATCTGATCGCTTACCGCGCCTGGTTGATCGCGACCTATGCTCCAGCTACTGTCAACCGCCGACTCTCAGTCGTACGCTCCCTCTTCAAAGAAGCGCTCCTGCGTGGCGAGGTCGCGCTGGATCCAACAGTGCATCTGCGCCAATTGCGCGTGGATGACGAGAGTCCGACGATCCCGCTGGATCAACGCGAAGTGCGCACTTTCCTGGACGCGATTGATCGTACGACGTTGTTGGGGTTACGCGACGCCGCGCTGCTCTCGCTGTTGATCCGCACGGGCTTGCGGCGTGCCGAGATCACAACGCTCGCCACCGGCGACCTGGCGATGCAGCGTGGGCACCATACCCTGACCGTGTTGGGCAAAGGGCATAAGCGACGCCTGGTGAAAGTACCGGTCGATGTGGCACGCGATCTGCAAGCCTGGCTGGAGGCGCGGACGACAATTGAACGTCAACATGTCGAGAGCTTCACGCTCCCCAATGATGCGCCACTCTTCGTCGAGGTGCGTCGGGTGGGGCGTGGCGAGGAATGTCATTATCGCGCGGTCGGTCAGCACGGACTGACGGGGGACGCCATCTGGTATATTGTCAAGCGCCATCTGTCCCCGGCAGGGATTTCTACTAACATCACCCCCCACTCGCTGCGCCACACCTTCATTACGCTGGCGCTCGAAGGACATGCCCCACTACATAAAGTGCAATACGCGGCAGGGCATGCGGATCCGCGGACGACCGAGCGCTATCATCACCGTAAGGACAATCTGGACGACAACGCGACGGATTATATCAAGATCTGACCGTACCATCTCCCGCATACTCCGCACAGGTGAGGTTGCGGTGCCACCCTGCATGGACGGTTGCGCAGACCACTGCGTTTGACCCCAGTTACTCGGTCGCGCTGGCGATCTCAATCCACAAGGTCCGCGTCTGGCCGGGGGGAATGTTCAGTCGCTGGTGCGGATCATTAAGGGTGTTATTGGGACCCACGAACGGTTCGAAGCAGACAAAATCGTGACCCGGCAGTGACCACATCTGCAGGATGCTATGTTCCGGACTGGCGCGCAGCCAGAGGCGTGGGCCAGCGGGAAGCGCGATGTCGCAAGGCGCGGTGAAGGGCACGGCGAAAGTAAATTCTTCGTCATCCGTGATGCGTGCCCAGGTGGGACCCAGCATCGCCGAGGCAATCTGACTTTTCAGCGCGTGCGGCACGGCAAAGTATGGGTGCCATCCCGACGCGACTGGCAGAGGACGCTGATCGCGATTGGCGATGGTCAGCGTCAACCGGAGCGCGTTCGCGGATAAGGTCACATCCAGATCCAGATTATACATAAACGGGTAGTGCGCCGCGGTAGCTGGTGTCGGGGTGAAGTGCAAGCTCAAGGCATTGGGCTGGCGCGCCTTCACTTCCCATGGGTACCGACGGACGAAGCCGTGCTGCAAAAGTTCCGTCCCGGTCTCAACGAAGCGCTGAGCGGGGAGTGGTCCGGCGTTGGGGAAAAGGATCGGGATGCCGCCGCGCACATTGGCCTTGGGATCGACCAGCGTCGCGTGGTCCAGGAACAGCACCTCCTGCTCCCCAAAGGCCAACCCCGTTACGAGGGCGCCACGCCCTGGAGCAACCCGCGCGCTGGCTGTGCCCGCCGTCAAGGGCACTTCTTCAGCCAATGAATCTTGCCATGGGACATCCATCGTCGACCCTCCAACTATCTTTAGACTATCGTGTCTCCGCGTTCAACCTTATGTCACGAGTGTGACTCCCATACCTATCATACGACACGAACCGCGCCGCGTAATTTGCCGCGGCAACAATGGCATTGCCTGGTGCAAGATCCCCGTGCTCTGAGTTCTGGAAGTCACTGGTAGGCACTCACCCACCCATGGCCCTATGCCCAGGCTCGTCCATGGTTATGGTGCGACAGATCGGTTGATAGGGGCCTTCCAGCGTCAGTCAATGGGCCGACTGGCGCAGCGCGCCGCAAGGCATGCACAAATCTGAATTACCATGGCGCTTGCCAAGCAATCCGCTCTGCGCTATAGTGAGGACGCCAAGCTGGCGTGCCAGTGCCATGCGCGCATCGTAAGTGTGATGGAGCGCACTGTTCCAGCTTGGAGCACGTAGGCGGTGGAGGATACGCCGACGTGATGCCGCGTCTGGTGGAGTAATCCTCGTGTATGCTCATGACAGGGAGGTCGCACCATGACACCCCAGGTCCCGCCACAAGCACCTGTACCGCGCGCCGCAATTCTCGCGATGATCACCGTTGTCGGCTCGTTCATCCTCTTCATCGTCATGCTCGCCCATACCTTCGCAGGTGGTGCGGGCGGTCCGATCATCACTGCGCCCAGTGCGCCGCCGCTGATTGTGACAATCGTCGGTAGCCCTGCCGCTACCATCGAGGCACGCACGCCGACACCGGGCGCCGTGGGGGTGCCACCCCCGCCACACCTGACCGCGACACCGACCATCCAGCCATCGCCAACTCCACATCATCCATTACCACCACCTCCGCCATAAGTCGCGAGGTCAAGCTGCGGCGGGGAGCCAGATGGTGAAAGTCGCCCCCGTGCCCAGTTCGCTCGTGACGCCGATGGTACCACCATGCGCCTCCACCAGCGCTCTGGCGATCGCCAGGCCAAGCCCGGACCCGCCCTGGGATTGTGCGCGAGCGCTATCTGCCCGGTAAAAGCGGTCGAAGATCCGTGGGAGCGCATCGGGCATGATGCCCGCGCCGGTATCGCGCACCGACAAAGCGACACCCTTGCTTTGGGGTTGCGCGCTGAGCGTGATGGTCCCGTGTGCGGGAGTATAACGCAGGGCATTGCTGACGAGATTACTGAAGACCTGGGTCATCCGCGTGAGATCGATGAAGAGATCGGGGATGGCTTCGGCGCTCGCCGTTTCCAGCAAAATTCCCTGTTGTTCGGCTTGATGGGCATAGACCGCAACAATTCGATCCAGTAGCGCCAGCGGCGCGATCCGCTGGCGATCCAGCGAGAGTTCCCCGGCATCCGCCAGACTCAGAGTACGCAAATCTTCGATCAGTCGTTGCAAATGCTGAGCCTCATCATAGAGGATCGTGAAGCGCTCGGCGGTGGGGGGGAGAATTCCGTCGCGCAGAGCCTCCAGGTAGCCGGAGATGACCGTGACGGGCGTTCGCAGATCATGGGCGATATCCGCAGTCATCTGGCGGCGCTGCTGATTGGCACGCGTCAGGTCGGCACTCATGCGGTTGAATGCCAGTGCCAGTTCACCCATTTCATCGCGTGAGCGGACGGGGACGGCCTGGTGCAGCTGGCCATCGGCCATCGCGTGCAGCGCTGTCGTCAACTCGCGAGTTGGTCGGGTGAGCGAGCGTGCCAGGAGAGTACCCAATAGCAATGCAATCGCGATCGCGGCCAGTGAGCCGAAGAGTAGCGCGCGTTCCGTTGAGGAGAGAAAGAGTTGGTCCGATGGTGAGAGTGGCGGCGGTGTGCCGCTCAGCACGGTCCCCACGCGCGCGCCGTTGACAATAATCGCCGTTCCGCTGGCCAGGACCCTGGGGGTGACGACCGTCTGCCCGGCATAGTCATGGCAGGCAAGTAAGATGAGGCCGGACGGATCCGCCAGGCAAAATGGCGCGAATTGCTGACCACCTGGGGGTCCATTAAAATCTCCCTGTGGCTGATTTCCTCCGTAATATTCCACGCCATTCCAGGAACCGTGGGCTTGATAATACGTCACCATCTGCGACACGAAGTCGGTTTTCGATCGCTGGAAGGCGAAATTCTGGAAAGCGTTTTGGGTCGCAATCCAGACAAATAGCGCGGCTACCAGAGTCCCCGCGACGCTGACCGCCACGAAGGCCAATCCTAGTTTCCAGATCAATGACCGTTTCATTTGCCTACCCTACTCACCCACGCGCACATGTTCACTGAAGCGGTAGCCAACGCCGAAGACGGTCTCGATATAGCGCGGCTCACTCGGCATCGGCTCAATTTTCGCGCGGAGGTTGCGGATGTGGACATCGATCGTCCGCTCCACACTTTCGCCATCGGTGCCTTGCAAGCGCTCCAGCAACTGTAGACGAGAGAAGACGCGCCCTGGTGCCGCCATCAATATCGCCAGCAGATCGAACTCGGATGGTGTGAGGTTGACCGACTGACCACCGACGGTGACATGATGCGTTGTGTGGTCCAGGACGACATCCGCGGCGCGCAGGATCGCCGAAGTGCCCACCCCACTCGGTAATAGGCTGCCAGTATCGACGCGCCGCAAGACCGCGTGGATGCGCGCCACCAATTCACGCATGCCAAAGGGCTTGGTTACGTAATCGTCAGCTCCCAGTTCCAGTCCAAGCACCTTATCAGATTCTTCCTGCTTGGCAGTCAAGAGGATGATAGGCGCGCTCCCTTCCTGTCGATAAGCGCGCAGGAATTCATAGCCTCCCATCTCTGGCATCATAATGTCGAGTAAGATCAGATCTGGCTGTTCACGGCGCACGACGATCAGCGCCTGGCGCCCATTTTCCGCCTCAACCACCCGAAACCCTTCCTGGGTCAAATAATCGCGGACCAGGAGCCGTACATTGGGTTGATCATCGATCATGAGGATGGTCTTCATTGGTGTATCGTCCTTTTTCTTGTATAAATGTGGCAGATAGCTTTCCAGGTGATTCTCTCCCATCAGGGTCACGAGTCATCTTTATTGTAGAACATGACATGTTCAGGAAATATGAAGATGACGTTCAGGGGCTGTGTAGAGTGCCCGGCCTCGCACCATCCAACATCTCTCAAACAGGATCTGCACAGGATCTTTATATCTCTCGCCTATAGTCAAAACTGTAACAACAAGACTATCCCGGTGTCGCAAGCCCACCGGCCATGACGAAAGGAAGACAAACAATGACATCACCCATCATCTCGCCGTTTGAGGACGACGTTCAGCCAGACGAGCACAACTATCGCGCGAATCCCACCCCATCTCGACCTCCACCCTCGCTCGGGGTCGCGCAACAGTCTTTTAGGCAGCGAGTGCGATACCATAAACGGAGCCTGATTGTGGCAGCACTGGTGCTCTTCGGTCTGGTCACCATCTTGATCGTCAAGCCCAATCTGGGTCTGAGCAAACTGGCCGCTACAATCACCAACTCCACTACATCATCTTCATCGTCCAATGGGTTCTTCTCACAGTCAGGGAGCACCAACAATGGCACCACTCAACAATCCCCTGTCACCACCAGCCGGGCATCCTAATACATCACTGCCCGGGGATCTCCGCGCGGCAAGCTTCGCCGCCATGGGGACGACCATCTCCATTCTCGCACCCGCCCAACAGCTCGACCTCGGGTTGACTCTCACCCGCGATCTCTTCGCGGAATGGGAAGCGACATTGAGCCGCTTCCGCCCTGCCAGCGAACTGAGTCAACTCAACGCCAGCGCGGGGCGCGGCATGGTCTTAAGTCCATTGCTTTTGACCGTCCTGGAAGAAGCGCTGGCGGCGGCGGTCGCGACGGATGGGATCTTTGACCCGACGCTCTTGCCGCAACTTCGTCAAGCAGGCTATGACCAATCATTCGCAAGTCTGCCGATCAGACGACCTGCACTGGATGTATCCATCGCGACACAACCCGGCGGGGCATGGCGGGATATCATCATTGACCATCGCCATGGTCTCGTCATCATGCCCCCCGGGACAGCGCTCGACTTTGGCGGTATCGCCAAGGGGATGGCCGTCGATGCCGCACTGGATCGCCTCGCGGCGGCCGGTATCACCAGTGCGCTGGTGAACGCTGGTGGCGACCTGGGCGTGCGCGGCCTGCCGACGGGGCTGGACCATTGGCCCGTCGCGGTTCCCGGTGACGAGGTGCTAGCCCTGCGTGGCGGCGCACTGGCGACCTCAGGTATTGAGCGCCATAATTGGTGGCGCGGCGCAACCTTCCACCACCATCTTCTCGACCCTCGCACGGGCGAATCCACACGCAATGGTCTCTGGTCTGCGACCGTGACCGCTGAGCGCTGTGGCCAGGCAGAGGTTGCCGCCAAAGTCGCCTTCATCCTCGGCCCGGTCTCCGGATCAGATTTTCTGGAACATATTGGCCTGGCTGGTCTACTGATCCCAATGGCACAGCCTGCGACCTTTGGGCACTCACCTTTGAGCGATCCGACCAACGCGATCATGACCCGTGCCTGGCCTCGGCCACCGCGCGATGATGTAGGGGTAAAAAACCGCCGCTTTGACCGAGAGAAATCCGCTCAATTGTAGCAAGGCCCCAGTATGAATCAGGCATCCGTGCGGTGTTCCAGATGGTTGACAGCTACCCGGGCGTAGGCAATGAGCCAAAAATCACTGCCTTTGTCACCATGAGGATGAGTCACTCTAAAAAACTGCTGGTCCGGACAGGAGAGCCCACTGCGCAAAACGAGCCGCGCCACCATCTGGAAACTGCTCTTGACGGCTTGCTATCTTCCGGCTACATTCTCAATAGTTCAGATAATTTGGCTGAGCACCGCAGGGCGTCTGCAACAATACTTTGCCTGCCTATGGCAACGCAATCAGTTGATGAAGTGGGTGCCCCAGCCGATCTGTTTTCATTGATGGAGAGTCTTCACGATGAGCACTGATAAGAAATCACGACGCATACCGCGAGCCTGGCAGATCGGCCTGGGCGCTGGTGTTGTTGTCCTGCTGCTCGCGATCGCGGGCGGTATCTATTGGTTTGGCGCTGGCGGCGTCAAATCCACCAATGGACCAGTGACGGTACCGACCCTGGTCGCGACCAAAACTGGCAAAATCTTCACAATCGATCCCACTCAATCGACCGTTACTTTTACTGTTCAAGAAGTGCTGTTCGGCAACAATAATACCGTTGTCGGTAAAACGAGCCAGGTTGCTGGCCAGATTCTCGTCGATACCACGACCCCCAGCAACAGCAAAGTCGGCGAGATCAAAGTCGATGTCAGCACGCTGGCGACGGATAGCAATTTTCGCAATCAAGCACTGCAAGGGCACATTCTGGAGACGACCAATCCCAATAACCAATATGCCATCTTCATCCCTTCGGCGCTGAGTGGCCTGCCAGCCAGCGTCACCATCGGCCAGCCATTTACGTTTCAGATCACCGGCCAGCTGACCTTGCACGGCGTGACGAAGCCGGAGACATTTCAGACCCAGGCGACCTTGAACTCGGCAACCCAATTGCAGGGTACTGCGCAGACCACTGTGCAATACACCGATTTCAATATGTCGATCCCCAATGTACCCGCCGTCACCGATGTCTCCAAAAACGTGGTCCTGGCGATTAACTTCGTCGCCAACGCCTGAGCGCGAACCCGCGTCATTCAGCTTGTTCATCCTTTGATGGCGATCCAGAGCGTCTCCGTCGGGAAATCATGACGTGCGCTGATCCGCCAGGGAGATGTGAGCAGGGTAGCCGCACGGGCGGCATAGGTGGCATCCATGCCGACGTCGCGACCGCTCAGCGCGCGGCGGGGGAATGAGAGCACCACGGTGTCGGCATCAAGCTCCGCCAGCAATCGCGGCGCGGCGGTACGATCAATTTGGTCCAGACACGGGATCACTTTGAGCAACAGGACCAGATCGAAATGGGAACTGAGCGTGAGCCTTTGGGTATCGCCCGCTTTTCCTGTTGATGCGCCTGTCACGGCGCTAGCGGCGGGAGTCGGTGGGGGCGCGATGGCGTGAGTGAGATCGCGCATCTCCACCACCGCGCGGATTTCCAGCAATGGCAGCGCCGCTCGCAGGAAATCCGTCATTCCGCTATAGAGATCACAAGCATAGTAGGTTGCCTCCGTCGGCAGGCCCAGCAGCGGCGCTGCCAGCGGATTCAGTCCGCAAGCCAGGTCGGCGATTGCCAGCGGTCGCGCGCCCGTTGGCAACGCATCGCGCAGCACGCGCATGACAGCATCCAGGTGGGGCAAGCGTTCGCGGGTCGAGGCGTGGTGGCGCATGATCTCGCGACAGGTGGCTGTGCGGTCGGTATTCTGCGCTAACTCCGTCAGCCAATCTGCATATGGCAGGTCGCGCTCGCTGCCCTGTGTCAGGTACGCCCCGGCGATCTGGTGTAGAGCGGTCTTGATAGCTTTGACGGTATCGCGCGTGGAGCGCCCTTTGCTCGCCTCACGCCGAGCCAGCGTCAGCACAATCGTGGGATCGATACCCTGGTAGCGAGGACCGCGCAATACTTCCGCTACGATGGTACGCAGAGCTTCGTTGGGCTGGTCCGCGCCGCCGTGATCGGCTCCGGCGACGGATTTGCCGCTCATGGGGCACCGCGCAGTCGCATCATCAACTGCGCCATGAAACGCAGATTGTGCATGGTCGCCAGGCGAAAGAACAGCGAATCGCCGATCTTGAAGAGATGGTGCAGATAGCCTGCCGAGTAGCGCGTGCAACATAACCCATCGCAGTAAGGCGAGAGCGGCGCGGAGCGCTTGATATGCTGTTCATCGCCGATGTAAAGGAAATCCAGCCAGTCGCCATGCAATCCTCCGTCGGGAGCATCGGGCGGCGTAGTGAAGGTGTAGAGGCGAGCATGGCGCGCATCACGTGTCGGCAGTGCGCTATCGAAGATGCCGTAGCCTAGCCGCGCACATTCGACGACATTGCGCGGGTGCCCTACCCCTAGCGCATGCAACGGGAACTCCCCTGGCACTACCTTGCGCACATACGCGAGGATCTCGGTCAGCAAAGTGTTCTGCGCATCCAATGGCCAGCCGCCGAAGCCAAAGCCATCGAAGCCGATCTCCAATAAGGCCTCGGCACACTGCTTGCGCAGATCGTGATCGCCGCCCCCCTGAATGACCCCGAAGATCAAGGGCGGTGGTCCGGCGTGTCGGCGGCGTTGGGCGATCTGCCGGATGAACTCGGATTTGCAGCGCCGCGCCCAGTCGATGGTTCGTCGCACGGCACGCTCCTGCGTCGCGCGGTCATCGTCCACATGGGTGCAGTCATCCAGGCAGATGACGATGTCGGCGCCATAGCGCAATTGGAGTTGTACGGTCTTCTCGGGCGTCAACTGAAAAGACCGATCGCTGCCTTCTGGCGTATAGACAATGCCCTGATCGGAGATCGCGCCGCGTTTGGGTTGTTGCCGAATGAGCGAGTATGCCTGGAACCCCCCAGAATCGGTGATGATCGGGCCATCCCAGCCGCTCATCTGGTGCAACCCGCCGAGCGCCTGGATGGTCGTCGTTCCAGGTCGTTGCATCAGGTGAAAAGTGTTCATCACCACCGCATCGATGCCGCAGGCGCGCACATCGGTTGCATCGGTAGCGCGTACCACGCCGACGGTTGCGTCGGGCAGGAACGTCGGCAAGGAGAGCGGCCCATGCGGCGCGCATAGTTCAGTCATCCAGAGACTCATCCTCACCGCTGGCTCCGTGCGCGTCGCCTCTATCGTCGGCTTCTTCATCGTCGTTCGTTTCGTCTTCGCTACCGTCGTCCTCAGCGCTGGGGCGGCCATGTTTCGCGATCGCCGCGCCAGCGATCACCAGGACGAATTCTCCACGCGGCGTCGTCCCCTCTAATTCGCTCAGCATGCCAGCAAGTGTACCGCGTCGCACATTCTCGAAAAGCTTGGTCAACTCATTGGCCAGTGCCGCCTGGCGATCCCCATAGACGGCCAGCGCGTCGCGCAGGGTTGGAATGATACGATAGGGACTTTCATAAAAGATCAGTGTATGGGGAGCGGTGATGTCGATGGCAAAAAAGCGTTGTCGCGGACCAGATTTGCGCGGCGGGAAACCGCGGAAAGTGAAGCTGTGGAGAGGCAGGCCAGAGAGCACCATCGCCATGAGCGCGGCATTGGCGCCAGGAATCAGCGAGCATTGGACGCCCGCGGCAATAGCGCGGCGCACCAGCGTGTAGCCAGGGTCGGCGATGCCCGGCGTCCCGGCGTCTGTCACAACCACCACGCGCTGCCCCGCCATCAACATCGCCATGATGCGGTCGCCAGCGCGTTCTTCGTTATGTTCGTGGAAGCTCATCAGCGGTTTCTTGATATCAAAATGCTTCAACAACATGCCCGTCTTGCGCGTATCTTCACTCGCGACGATATCCGCCGCACGTAGCGCATCCAGGGCGCGCAAGCTGATATCGCCCAGATTCCCGATGGGCGTGGCGACCAGCAGCAATGGAGCTTCTTCGCTCACGCGTCCCGCCCCTTCAGCACCTGGTCGTTGCTGTCGTCAGTCTGTTCAGCCGACTTGGGCAGAGCACCATTCGTCCCATGCTCGGCGCGGTACGCGCGCAATGCCTCCAGCTCAGTCTTGCCACGCGCTTCAAGGGCCGTGCGCCATTCCGCGACGTGGGGAGCCAGCCGCCGGACCAGCGCCTGCGCGATGACATAGTTGCGATACCACTTCTTGTTGGCCGGGACGATGTACCAGGGCGCGTCATGAGTCCCACAGCGGCTCAGGACATCCGTATACGCTTCCTGATAGTCCTTCCAGAAATGTCGCTCCTGCCAATCCGCGACTGAGAGTTTCCAGGCTTTTTCTGTATCATCCTCGCGTTCCATCAATCGACTGCGTTGCTCATCTTTCGAGATATGCAAAAAGAACTTAAAGATGATGGTTCCGCTTGCAACCAGGAGCGATTCAAAATGGTTGATCTGCTCGAAGCGCTGTTGCCACACCGTGTGCGGCACGAGTTGATGGACGCGCGCGACCAGGACGTCTTCATAGTGCGAGCGGTTGAAGATGGCCATCATGCCACGCGCGGGTGTGTGCTGGTGAACGCGCCAGAGGAAGTCATGCCCCAGTTCCTCGGCGGTTGGCACCTTGAAGCTCCAAACATGGCAGCCGGTCGTGTTGATGTGCGACATCACATGCTCGATTGTGCCATCCTTACCGGCCGTATCCATCCCCTGCAAGATGATTAAAATGCTGCGTTGCGCGGCGGCATAGAGCATCTCTTGCGTCTGTGCCAGTTGCTCTTCCAGCTTCTCCAGCTCTTTCAGTGCGTCACGTTTCGTCAGTTTCCCGGTATCATCAGGATCGTAGTCCTGAAGATTGACGGATTGAGGCGAGTCGATAATGCGGAGATGCTCCATCGAATACTGTCCTTCTCTATCTGGCGTGCGGCGTTCGCTGGCTACCACCGTCGCAGCGGCACCTTCTTCAGTCCTGACGTGTTGTCAGCGATCCCCCCATCGTTCCACGGTTGAACGCCGATTACAATGCTGCCATGGCCGCTAGCGAGGTGTGTATAGTATATCATCAAGCGAAGCTCAACATCTGCAGGACTTTCGCATCAGTTTGTTCGTGTAATGATACGAATGGTAACAACATGGAATCAATTGCCGTAAACGCGGCATGAAAAAGAAGCATAATTTTGTTCATTTGAATAATACGGTGGATATTCCCTATCAACCACTGTGGGGAAGTAGGAAGCATAACGCGGGAGCGGATTGGGCCCAATCCGCTCCCGCGCGCCAGTTCAGTCGACCCGCACAGCCATCGCCACGGCACCGCCGCCGCCCAGGCAGAGGGTCGCCAGACCACGCCCACCGCCGCGCTGCCGCAGAGCATAGATCAATGTCGTCAGGACGCGCGCTCCACTCGCGCCGATCGGGTGCCCCAGCGCGACCGCACCGCCGTGAATGTTGACCTTCGACCAGTCCCAGTCGAGTTCTTTGCCATTCGCCAACACCTGGGCGGAGAAAGCCTCGTTGACCTCGATCAGATCGAAGTCACCAATCCTCAATCCTGTCCGATCCAGCAAGCGCCTCACGGCGAGCGGTGGCGCGGCGAAGATATACTTCGGCTCGATAGCGGCCGATGCATACCCCAGTACGCGCGCCAGCACCGGCAGGTTCCCCGCGCGAGCATGGCGCTCGCTGGCCACCACCGTCGCGGACGCGCCGTCATTCAATCCCGGCGCGTTGCCTGCAGTCACCGTCGTTCCACGGCTGAAAGCCGGTTTGAGCGCTGCCAGGGCGGCCAATGAAGTGTCCGGGCGGATACCTTCATCGCGGTCGATGACCGTCGTCCCCTTCTTGCCGGGGATCTCGACCGGGATCATCTCGTCACGGAACTTGCCACCTTCGGTCGCCATCTGCGCCTTCATATGGCTCTCATAAGCGAAATGGTCTTGCGCCTCGCGTGTGATCCCGAACTTCTCGGCAACGATTTCGGCCTCATCACCCATCGCGCACTGCTCGAATGCACACCAGAGGCCGTCCATCTTCACCGCGTCGACGAGCGTGCCATCACCATAGCGATAGCCGGTGCGCGCCTTCGGTAACAGATAGGGCGCGTTGCTCATGCTCTCCATGCCCCCCGCGACGACCAGCTCCTCATCGCCCGCGCGGATCGCCTGCGCCGCCAGCATGACGGCCTTCAGTCCTGAACCGCAGACCTTATTGATCGTGACCGCTGGAATCTCTACAGGAAGTCCCGCATGGATCGCCGCCTGGCGCGCGGGCGCCTGACCCAGCCCCGCCGAGACGACATTGCCCATGATGACTTCATTCACACTCGCGCCGTCTATGCCCGCGCGCCGCACTGCCTCGCGGATCGCGATCGCTCCCAGGTCCGTCGCGCTCATACCCGACAAACCTCCCAGGAACTTCCCGATCGGCGTCCGTACGGCGCTGATGATCACCGCTGTCTCTTCAGCCATTGCCGCATCGCTCCCTTCATCACATTGGCAGTCCGTCAGCGAAGCTGCCCACAAACGGGGCTCACGGCCGACGGAATACCAGATCAACTGCAATCAATAGATACCACACAGTGGCGATGGATGGCTGTATGCCCCCATCTTTGCATGTGTACTCACTCTCGCAGTATATCTGATCTTGCTCTGCTCTCGCTCGTGTGCGCTCAAGGGGTCGAGATGACACAGTCAGTGAAGATCGCTTCGCCACTCGCGGGTGGATCGCCCGCGGTGATCTGGAAAGAATGCGCGCCGAGCGCGATAGCCCCTGAAGAGTCGGCATCCGCGAATGTTTGCTGGAAGACCTGGACTCCATTGACCGCCAGCGTATAGACCGAACCTGAGACATCCACGATGATCGTGTTTGCCTGGATCCCAGCAGTGTGCCAGCTGGACGCGAAAGTGACGATAAAAGCTTGGGTGGTGCTTTTGGTATCGATGACGGTGAAGGCACCATCGCTGCCAAAAAGAAAAGCGATGGATCCATGCAGCATGATGAGGGGGTGCAGGGGGGCAGTGAGAATTATCGAAGGGAGGATGGTGACACTGACGCGTACATCACTGAAGCTCTGGTTGAACCGACAACTCGGCGCGATATCATCCCGCACCGCGATAGTCGCGTGCAATCCACCATTTTCAAAAGCACATGCTCCCACCTGACTGTCCATGAGCCATTGTCCATCATCCTTGGCCAGAGTGCTCTGGTACACGACATGGCCCAACGTGGGCGTCAGGGTTGGCGTGAGGAAACCACCCGCGAGAGCAAAACCGATTGCCGAGATCGTGAGGATGATGAGCACTGTCGTCCATATCACTGGGATTGCGCGTCCAGATGGGGTGGGCCAGTCATGCTTCGCTGGTGGCGCGGGATATGGCACATAAGGGTATGCCACTGGAGATTGTGGGTATGGCGCGTAGGGATAGGCATTATTCGGCTGCGGATACAGCATTCGCGGGTCGGCGGGAGGCATCATCGCTGGACTCCAATATCTTGAGGGTGCGGCGCGAGTGTTGCGCTCGAGATGGCCGCCTGAGGTTGCTGCCCATTTGCCATGAATGCTTGCGCGGACGTGTCCGTGGTGGTTGGTTTTTGCGCCAATTGCCTGGTGACCAGCAGTAAGACGCCCACCAGGATGGCATAGATCGCCAGGACGATATCATCACTCACGGTCGTAGGGAGGCCGAAGAACCAGGTTGGTATGTTCAAGAATTGACCGAGTGGTCCTGTGGCCATTGGCAAGAGCACACTCAAGCCATTCCAGGTCCCATGCTGGGCGACGGCGTAGAGCAACGCGCCGCATCCTTTCAAGTATCGATGCGAGACGCCACGCCCCCGGAAAAGATAGTACCATCCAAGGGTAGCCATGCCACTGCCGATTCCGTGAATCAATCCTGCGCCGAGGCGTCCGACCGCTACCAGCACCCAATCAGCCTGCGCTGAGCTGATATAGAGCGTCGTTTCCAGGATGGCGAAACCGATGCCCGCGGACATACCCAGCATGAAGGCTTCTGCCGGATTACGGATGCGACCAAGGATGATCAATGGTCCGACGGGTTTCAAACCTTCTTCAGCGAGCGGCGCGATGACAGAATAAACCAGGAGAGTGAAGATCAGCGTTTTCGTATCAGTTGGCTGGTTAGTGGTGGCCGAAAAGGTGCCGATGCGTAAATAGGCCGCCGCCACCGCTTCTGCGACGAGTTCCAGGATTGATGCGGCGAATGTTGCCAGAAAGACACCACCAAGAACAGACATCCAGATATGTCGCCAGGTAGAAGGATATCCCAATCGTTGCGCTGTCAACATTAAGATCGTTAACGCCGGCAAGATCGCCGCCATGAGCAGCAATAAGGCCTGATAATAGGCCAGTCCCCCCGTGTAGTTGAAGTCATAACTGATAATCGCGGTAGCGAAGACAGCGATCAATAATCCCAGGGGGATGAGGAAATGCGGCAGACGCAACGGGGCCGATGGGCGACCCAGGGTCGCGCGGATTGCCATGTACAGGCCAATACCTCCCCCTCCCAGCGCCAGCCCGGTTGTCAACACCAGGAACGCAATTCCCGCGAGGCTGTCGCGTAACACACTGCTTGGCGATGCGAAACCGAGGAGATCGATGAGGGCCAGGAAGATGCCGACGAGAAGCAGTAACGAGAGCGCGACGATACTGATGATCGAGACAACCAGTCGATAGGTATCGCGAGGTGGTCGTGGTGGTGGCAGATAGGCATAAGGATAGGGCGCGTAATAGCCGGGCGGGTACATTGGGTAGCCTGGATATCCCGCTGGTTGATAGTAGGTACGCGGCGAAGCTCCGGGCGGATATCCGCTAAACTGAGGTGCAGTGAAAGTCTGAGGTGGTGAGAACGTTGGGCCTCCCCAGGCAGGTGGCGCGATTGGCCGTGATGCTACTGCATCACGTGGTGGTGGTGAGTCCGGCGCGGTAATCCCCGGTTGAGGCGCCGTACTCCAAGGTGTAGGCCCTGGCAATGGGGGAGGTTCAGGCTGCGACATCCAGTATCTCCAATCAATGAGCACGGCGAACGTCTTGTCGCTTTCTTATCAGTATAGCAAACTGAGTCGAGAGGTACATGGTGCATTCTTCACAGGGTAGCGAGCTATCTTATACATCTTGTGATCTAAGCCACCGCTCAACATCGCTGAGAGATCGCGCTGTCGCTGTCGGAGCAGGAAAATCGAGATCCTGAGTTTGTTGATTAGGGACCGCGATTACCGCCATCCCAGCGGCGAGTGCCGCAGCTACCCCGTGCGGCGCATCCTCCAACACGAGACAGGTTGCCGGGGCAAGCCCCAGCCGCTGGGCGGCGCTAAGGAAGGCATCCGGAGCGGGTTTCGGCGCCAGGACATCTTCGCCGGTCACACGGATCGGGAAAGCGTGCCCAAATCCCGCTGCCGCCAGGCTGACCTCAGCATGCCGTCGCAGCCCTGATGTTGCCAGGGCATGTGGCACGTGGTGATGCTCCATCCACTGAATGAGCTCTGTCGCACCAGGCATCGGGCGCAGTCCAACGCGTATCAATGCTTCCATCTCGGCGGATTTTTCAGCGCTGAGTTCGTCGACGGTAATGGGGAGCGCATAACGATCGATCAGCAGTCGGGCGGTCGCGTCAATACGCAAGCCGAACATCTCACGCAGGTCGTCGGGGTGCATCGCCACCTGATAGTGAAGCAGCGTGAGGCGCCAGGCCTCCACAGAGAGCGGCTCACTATCCACCAACAATCCGTCCATGTCGCAGATTATGCCAGCCAGCGGACGGGGCAGAGATCCAGGGACCTGAAGGAGGAAAGAAGACATAGGGGAATGACCTCCATTTGCATGCTTGGATACTCAATCATAGTACGATGCTGTGTCGGATACTTGCCGGGTCGGGTTGACGTCACCACGGGCAATAACGCCAGAAGGCGGCTTCCCCAGAGAGGGAAGCCGCCTTCTGGCGTTATGAGTGATTAACCGCGCAATCGTTCCAGAACTTTGGGGTGGCGCAGTTTAGCCAGTGCGCCCGCCTCGATCTGGCGGACGCGCTCGCGAGTGATGCCTAGCTGGCGGCCGACCTGTTCGAGGGGATAGGTATGGCCATTCCCCAGACCAAAGCGGAGCTCCAGCACGAGTTTCTCACGGGCAGTCAAGACATCTTCGAGGACATCGCGTACCTCCTGCGTCAGGGTATGGGCGGTAGCGGCTTCTTCGGGAGATGTACTTGTATCATCGGCCAATACATCACCGAGTTCTTGTTCCTCATCCTCGCCGACAGGCGACTCGAGGGAGATCGGCGCGCCAGGCGCAGACTCCAATTCGTGGAGCCGTGTGACCTCGATGCCAACAGCCTGCGCAAGTTCTTCGTCGGACGGTTCGCGACCAAGTTCCTGCACCAGCCGCTGACGTTCGCGGCGCACGCGGTTCAGCGCTGTATTGACATAGACAGGCAGCCGGATTGCGCGACCTTTATCGGCCACCGCGCGGCTGATGGCCTGACGAATCCACCAGGTAGCATGGGTGCTGAAACGGTGGCCACGGCGCCAATCGTAGCGCTGTACCGCACGCATCAGACCAATGTTGCCCTCCTGGATGAGATCCAACAGGGTCAGCCCACGGCCCACATAGCGTTTCGCGATGCTCACCACGAGGCGTAAGTTCGCGAGGACGAATTGTTGGACAGCGTCCTTGTCGCCACCCTCGATTCGTTTGGCCAGATCGATCTCTTGCACATGGCTGAGCATAGGAACGCGACCGATCTCACGCAAGTATGCAGTGATCGCATCGACTTCCCCCTCGCCACGTGCTTCCGCCGCATGGGCTGGGTCGTGTCCGCGGTGGAGACGTTCAAGCCCAAGATCGGCCTCATCTGGCATATCCGCAAGGGAGGTTGTATCGTTTTCCATGTCCTGGATCACATCCTCAAGGTCCTCATCAGCCCGGATCTGGTCGAAATCATCGTCGTCGACGACGTCGATATCTTCGGCTTGGAGCCGGTCGATCGCCTCGTTCAAGTCAACGAGTTCGGCGATCTCAAATGTGGCATCATTCTCAGGCTCGGACCTTTGTGCCTGAGGCCGATTGTCGCCGTGAGCATGCGTAGTGGCGCGAATCGCCGACTCGATATCCTCACGACGGACATAACCACGAACACGTCCCTGCTCGATTAACTGGTCGATTGCCGTCCGCGTGGATGCTGGAGCAACCGACGAGGCCGACGCATTCACCGATTTCTTCGACGCACGCCGCGTACGTTTTGGTGGGGTTTTTTGTTCTGATAATTTCTTACGTGACATGATGTTTCTTCCATTTGCCGGGCCTTCAACCACCGGTTGGGCGGGAGGCACTGCGGCGTATCAATCGAGTCGTTTCAGCGCGAGCCATCAAGGCCTCGCTCCTTTTTTCATGACAACCGTGAGAGCGCAAATGACACGTTGAGATCGGAGCGCTCTCGCCGATGATTCCAATGGCGTGCATCTTGAGACCGCACGTATAGAACGCGCGAACCCATGATTCTGTCACATCCTCGCGTGCTCATACGGATTACGCGAAGGCGAACGAATGAATAAACCAGGATAATGGTGGTCAGCATCGACCAGAGGGTGAAAGCATGTTGTGCATCATAGAGAAAACTCAAGACTCTTGACGCTTTCCCGCTAGCGTCAGCAGAAAACGTGCCGCGATGCTCTTCGTCTGACACAATGTTTCAGAACGAACCCCGTAAAGCTTAGTATACCACAGAATCCAAGAAAATGGTAGAGAAAAAAGGTAGAAGTTGAATGAAGTGAAAAATCTCACAAAGTCTTCATAAAAAATCGAGAGGCATCCTGTGTGCTTAACAGATTAAGCCGCGTCCTTGCATTGCTGGCGAAGAGTGCTCATATCAAGGAGGTATAACTATAAACGATACGCTGCCCTACGGACAGATCCGCGAGGGCAGGAGGGAAAAAGGAAGAGGAAGCGAGAGAGATGGCGTCATACGTGCCGAGGGGGGAGCTAAGCCACTCGACCGTTAGTGCGGGTACGCTGCGGCCGTTACCGGACTTGCACGCCCCGTCTATCAAACCAGTCATCTGCTGGCG
>DAIDHM010000204.1 GCA_027459705.1 Ktedonobacteria bacterium
CTCGAGATGCCACCGTTGGACCTTGCCACGAGCATGCGCATCCGCGATTCACTCGAGGAAGGCGTCTCGTACTTTATGGCCGAACTGCGGCGACTGAAGCTGGTGGTGGATACGGTTGATACCGCTGACCTGACTGGTTGTTTATGGCGATGGATAGAAGATTACAATGACCGCTTTTGTTTGCAGCGCCTGAAGATGGGTGTATATCCGCGCCTGCAGGAGGCTTGGATCGTGAAGTTGTTGATTTGTCAAACCAGCAAATTGCTGGTTTTTATCGGCGGCTATCATCATTGCGTTCGAATAACCGCTCAATACCCTGGGATCCATAGAATAATTTGATATACTCAAGTTATTCTCACAAAGATACGCATCAAATTGAGCCCATGCGCTACTACCTGTAGGCATCGTTTCAAACGTCTTGATCTGTTGTTGTGCTTGCGCCTCAACACTTGCTGGAGCAGGGACAAGACCAAGATGCACAGCATCTTGAAGAAGGAGATCATCGTCTATCATAGAATTGATGATATCACGTCTCAACTGATCCATGGACTTACCAGAGTCAATCTGTGAACTATTCACCTTATCGAGTGCTAGCCTCTGATTCAATCGTGCTTCGACATCATACCCCCAGATAACCTGACCGTTCACCGTAGCATACTTACTCGGTTTCCCTGCTGGAACCAAAAAATCCTTCATTCTACTTGCTGGATCTAATGATAAAGCAGGGTTCATAGCCGCCTTTACACTCGGAAGAGAGCAAGTGGAATTACTTGCCATAGTACGCACAGTTGTAGCGGTACGTGACATCATCAAAAGCACACCTCCAAGGAGCACAGGAACAAGGATCACAAATGCGAATAATGGTGGTACGAAGTGTTTGGGTGACTGATTTTCCATGAGTTGTCTTCCTTTCTTTGACCGTATCTGACGTGGGAAAGTGTTACGCAGGTTGGAATATCATCCCATTTGACTATTCCCCTGTTTTTTAGCTTAATAATGCGTAGCACACCCTAAAACGAGTTTAAAGACCATGCATCCATAAACTGAAGGCACTGATTGTAATCATCATAAGTACAGATGGTTCCGATGATAGACGCATAGGCTCTCCCTCCGCTATTATTTATATACTCATTCATAGATCCAGAATCCCCACAGATTGCTAATGTCGTTGCGTTTACAAAACAATAGGGATTATTATTTGGAGGAAAGTTGCTATTATTGTTACTGTCAACTATATCGAGCGATGAATTGATGGTGTCTGTACAAGTTGGATTTGACCAACAATTGACAAGAATATTGGGAACCTGACTACTCCAAATGGCATGTGTAACGCTGGTTTCATAATCATAGGCGATTTGGTCAGTATACAATGTAATAGAGTTGCTCAGATAATTAGGATATGGTACTCCATTATAAAAAGCTGTGAACCAATGTTGCGAATTAGATTGAGTGCTTGAAGCATATGCATTTTTTGGAGTTAAAATTAAGAGCAAGCCCAATGTAAGGAAAACCAGTAAGATAAATAAGAGGCCTAACCGATTAAACGGTAGCGCCGAGTGCTTCAAGCAAAAAAAAGCTTTCATGCTAGACTCTCCTCCTATTCCTCACCTAACGCTTGTTTTTAAGCAAGCGTTAGTGTACAATCATCATTAAACTAATCGATCGAAGACTATCGATTAGTTTAATGATACTAACTTTTTCGCACATTGGTAAGTTGTCTGAGTCAACATTTGCCAGCAGGGAGGAAAATGGATCGTATGCGTCAAACAATCACGTGGCAAGATTTCCCATCATATCTGCGAGCGCTCCGGAGCCGTTATCATATCTCACAACAACAACTCGCCGACTCTCTGGGATGTACTCGCAACTATATCTGGCGTTTGGAACATGGCGAACGGCTCCCGAGTGGGCTCTTCCTTCAGACGTTACTTTCCATCTATCCGACATACGACGACGCGGAAATCTTGCTCGTACGGGCCTTTCAAGCGATGCGCATGTATCATATGGATACGATAGAAGGTGCCGACGTGCCAGGCTAGGCTCATAACAAATAGTGTACAAATACGGATGCATGGTATATGGTATGCACAGTATATACTCATTGAAGGAAATCGCATAATGCCATACTGCGTAGGGCGATTGTAAGGACCATCCCTTGAGCAAAGCAAGGCGTGCCGCTCGGCGTATCTGGCGGCGATTGGGTAGAAACAACGGTGGAATCGGTCCACACATTTCGTGCCAAGGCATGCCGGTTGTCAGGTCATGCTTTTCACGATAGTCTCGTTTACGTCGGGTATCCAACATCCAACTTACAAATCATCTTGCACCGTTGAGAATGAGGGAAACTATGACAAACAGCACCAGACATCGTAACGATAACCAAGGGAAAACTAATACTGGTATTTATGTGATTATGAGAATTATCTTTGGAGCAATTGGTACATTTGTTCTATTGAGTTGTGCGGTACTCATTATCGGCGAGTGGCCACACAATATTGGTGGGAATCTATTTCCCGCTTCAATTGGCGTCATCTTGCTAGTCGCGTCTCTCCGCAAAAACTTCAGTATACCAACCGTCCGGCGCTCGAATAATCGAAACCTACCGCCCGGAATCTTCCCCGATTAAGGACAATGGTTACAAATAAGGGGTGAAGCCAGCTGATTAATGAAGGCACGACCATGCGTACGACATCGTAAGATGCGGAGATCCGTGCACTCAAGCTCGTTGGGGCACTGCTAGCCACATTGGGTGAAATATTAGGGAGGCAATTCTGCATCCGGGATGTCTGCATGGTTTTACCCCGCCATGGTGCCGCGATCGCGACGCCATGGCGGGCATACGTTAGGATGCGCTCTTCTGGGCATTGCGGAAGAGATAGAAGACGCCCAGCGCGATGAGGAGCACTGGCCAGTAGCTGCCAATCTGATAGAGCACACTGAGCGCTTTCGCGTTTTGTAGCACAAAGACGAGGCCCAGGGCGGAGAGCAAGAGGCCGGGCACCAGTTCCCAGCGTTGCTGCTCATGGCGGATCATCGCCGTCAAAGGGATGATGACCAGGAACCCCAGCCCCATGCAGAGCAGAACAAGACCGGTCTTGAAGGTATCATTGGCGCTGGCATAAGTCTGGGTCGAGAGGAACGTGCCGACACCCAGACCCGTCAAGACTCCGCCCGGGACGAGCGGTCCCTGACGTTTCTGGGTCAGGCCCCAGCCGATGAACGCCAGCCCGAAGGCGGGCAAGAAGAGTGCGCCTACCAATTGGGAACGCACGATGTTCGCGACCAGCGCGAGTACGCCAACGGCAATGAGGATGATGGCGGCAATATTGACGCGCTGGGGATTCTTGGCCATGATCGGTCCTCCTACGGTATGAGATGAGATCGCGCACGCCCAGAGCGCGTGCGAATGGATGATGTTGCCAGATCTTCGCTCTGGTCCTTCAGTATATGGCAAGATCGTCTGCTCTGCCCAGCACTGTTCCGACTTTCCACGCGATCTCGTCAGGTTGGCATATGATATGAAGAGCTAGTTGGTCAGGAGCTTGTACCAGCAGGTGAGGAGAGCATGAGGGAACCAGAGTCGCTACGGGATACCAGCGCGTCATCATCACCAACGGACGTCTATCGCGCCCGCGCGGATCGCTTTCAACGGGCGAGCACCGCGCTGGACCGCACAAGTGCGCGGTTCGCCAATAGCAATGTCGCGCTCTTTGGGGGCGCAGCCGTCAGCACCGCGCTCGGGATCTGGCGCGGCGGAGTGTGGTGGTATGGGCTGGCAGCCGTACTGCTGATCGCGTTCGCGATCGGCTATCGGCGCCATGGCCAGATTGACCAGCAACTGCGGCGAGCGCGAGCCTTGCAGGCGGTCAATGCGGAAGGCCTGGCACGCATTCAGCGCGACTGGGCGGCGCTTCCCCTGCGGGGCGATCCGAGTATCCCTCCCGACCATCCCTTCGCCAGCGATCTGGACATCCTGGGCCAGGCCTCGCTGCAACATGTGCTGAGTAGCGCCACGACCCCCGCTGGGCAGGATCGCGTCAAGGCGATGCTGCTGGTGCCGGCCGATCCCGCGGAGATCTTGCGTCGCCAGGCTGCCGTGCGCGAACTGGCTCCGCTGATCGATTGGCGCGATGAGATTCAGGCGCGCGGTCGGTTTGTTGGCGATACGCGCCACGGTTATCTACGGATCGCTGAATGGGCCGAGGCTGTGCCCTGGCTGGCCACCCATCCCTGGATCGTCTGGTACGCGCGAATCAGCGCGCCGCTGACTCTCCTGCTGCTCATCGCGCAGCTCAATGGCGCGCTCCATTTCGCGTATTGGCTGTTGCTGGCGTTCGTCAATCTGGCAATCTCGTTGACCATCGGACGCGAGGCCTCTGCCCGGGTGGATGCTATTGCCGAACGCTACGAAGTCTTCGCCGCCTATGCCGCGATCTTCGATGTCATCGTCAGCCGCGAATACCAGGCGCCCCTGCTCCGCGATCTGCGCGAGCGCTTCGTCGTCGGTGGCCAGAGCGCGGGGGGGCGTATGCGCCGCCTGGGTTGGGTTATGCCCTGGGCGACAATGCAGCGCTGGTACTTCTTCCCGATCATCCAGGCGCTGACGCTCTGGAACTTCCATATCCTCGCCGTGCTCGAAGCCTGGCAACGCGACGCGGGCCCGCATGTTCGCGATTGGCTGGCGGCGCTCGGCGACGCGGAAGCGCTGGCCGCGTTGGCAACCCTGACCTTTGAGCAGCCGCAATGGTCTTTTCCCCGGGTCGCACTCGACGTGGGGACGCGGTTCGCGGGGCGCGAGGTCGGCCATCCGCTCCTCGCCTCCGTGAGCTGCGTTGGCAATGATGTCGCGGTTGGTCCGCCTGGGACGTTTTTGCTGGTGACAGGCTCCAATATGTCGGGCAAGAGCACCCTGCTACGCGCCATCGGCACGAATGTCGTGCTGGCGCAGATGGGCGCCCCGGTCTGTGCCACGGCGCTCGAGATGCCACCGTTGGACCTTGCCACGAGCATGCGCATCCGCGATTCACTCGAGGAAGGCGTCTCGTACTTTATGGCCGAACTGCGGCGACTGAAGCTGGTGGTGGATACGGTTGATACCGCCCGCGCGCCTGGGCGGCGTCCTGTGCTGTATCTGCTGGATGAGATCTTGCATGGTACCAATACCCGCGAGCGCCAGATCGCCGCGCGGGCCATCATCCGCCATCTCCTCACCATGCCCGCTATTGGCGCGGTCTCCACCCACGATCTTACCCTGGCTGACGATGCCGATCTCGCCTCCGCCAGCATAGCGGTCCATTTTACGGAGACCTTCAGCACGACGGCTGGTCAGCGCGTCATGCACTTCGATTATCAGTTGCGTCCCGGCCTGGCGACTTCTTCGAATGCTCTGGCTTTGATGGAGATGGTTGGGTTGCCGCTCCCCGCCGCTTCCGAAGTTTGATGTAGTGTGGGTCAACTGGCCAGAGGCGTGGGGGTGTCACCGCGTGTGGCGCGTATGGGCAAAGCGACGCGGAGGGTGCGATACTGAGCACATCGTTCTCAGTATGATGCTGGAAAGACTTGGAAGAAATAAGACTGAATCTGTGCGCTGCGTAGGCCTGTAGCAAGAGGAGTCCGCTCAGCGCGGAGACAAGGAGTTCCTGGCAATGGCCCTCCCTCTGGTCGGTATCGACTCCGGCGGCACCTTCACCGATCTGGTCCTGATCGCCGATGGCCACCTGACGCTGCATAAAGTGCTCTCCACTCCCGATCAGCCCGCCCGCGCCATCCTCCAGGGCCTGGCGGATCTGGGAGTGCGGGATGCGCCATTGGCCGCCCTGGTCCACGGCTCGACCGTCGCGACCAATGCCGTGCTGGAGCGGCGCGGCGTCCCCACCGGTCTGATCACGACGCAGGGCTTTCGTGACGTGTTGGAGATTGGCCGCCAGACACGCCCCAAGCTCTATGATCTGCAAGTGCGGCGGTCGGTGCCGTTGGTACCACGCGCCCGCCGCGTCGAAGTGGTGGAGCGCCTGGACGCGCGCGGCGTTGTCCTCACACCATTGGACCCAGCCTCGTTACATGCGGCGCTGGCATCGCTGCGTGCGGATGTGGATGGCGCCCTGCCAGCTGTGGAGTCCGTGGCGGTAGTGCTGCTCTTCGGCTTTACGAATCCGGCGCACGAAGCGCAGGTGGCCGCCGCCGCGCGCGCAGCAGGCTTCTACGTCTCCGTGGGTCATGAGATTCTGCCAGAGTTCCGTGAGTATGAGCGGACCAGTACCGTCGTTCTCAATGCCTATGTTGGCCCATTGATCGACCGCTATCTCGGTGAATTAGAGGCATCGTTGCCGCCCGCGACCCCGCTACGCATCATGCAATCCAATGGTGGATCGATCACCAGCGCGACGGCACGCCGCGAGGCAGCGCGGACATTGCTCTCCGGACCGGCGGCGGGGGTAGTTGGCGCGGCGTTTGTCGCGCGACAGGCAGGATTCGACCAGATCATCACCCTGGATATCGGCGGGACCTCGACCGATGTGGCGTTGGTCACTGGTAAGATCCATCAGACGACCGATGGATCGATCGGCGGGTTGCCAATGCGTTTACCGATGATCGACATCCATACCGTCGGCGCGGGTGGCGGGAGCCTGGCGTGGTTCGACCAGGGTGGGGCGTTGCGCGTCGGCCCGCGTTCCGCCGGCGCGGACCCCGGTCCGGCGGCGTATGGGCACGGCGGCACTGGCGCGACCGTGACGGATGCGCAGGTCGTCCTGGGCCGTCTCCAACCGGACGCGTTCCTCGGTGGCGCTATGACGCTGGACCGCGCGGCGGCGGAGCGCGCTCTGGAAGAGGTCGCCGCGCGGCTGGCGATGTCATCGGCCGCCGCGGCGCTGGGCATCGTGCGCGTCATCAACGCCCAGATGGAGGCCGCAATCCGCGTCATCTCTGTGGAGCGGGGCCTGGACCCGCGTGACTTCACCCTGGTGGCTTTCGGGGGCGCTGGCCCACTCCATGCCTGTGAACTGGCGGCGGCGCTGGGTATTCCCCGCGTGCTGGTGCCGGCTTCGCCGGGGGTGCTCTCGGCCCTGGGCATGCTCATCGCCGATATATTGAAAGACTATGTGCGCACGGTCATGGTCCCCGCGAATGATGCCGCGCGTCCGATTGTCGATGCCGCGCTGGCTGATCTGGCGGCACAAGGACGACGCGACCTGGCGGCGGAAGGGGTCACGGCTGAGTCAATGACGATAACCGCTGATCTGGATATGCGGTATCTTGGCCAGTCCTACGAATTGCCGATTCCCTATGTGGGCGATATCGCCGGCACTCTCGCCGACTTTCATGCCGCCCACGCTCGTCGTTTTGGCTATAGCGATCCTGGCGAACCAGCGCAGGTGGTCAATGTCCGGTTGACGGCCCGCGGCCGAACGAATCCCCCTGATCTCATCGTCTCCACACCGATGGTCGATCTGGCAACCGCCCCAACTGCGCCGCGCGCCGTGATCTTCGCGGACGCTGCTGGCGAGCCAGTTTTCGCGCCCACAGCGATCATCGATCGTGCGGCGCTCTCACCGGGGGCGCGGATCCAGGGACCGGCGATCATCACCCAGTATGATACGACGACCGTGCTCCCACCCGGCTGGGTGGCGCGAGTTGACCCACGTGGGCAATTGCTCGCAACACCGATGGAGGCTGACCAATGACCATGGCGACACCGGTGACCCCTATTACTCTGGAGGTCATGCGCAGCGCATTGACGGCGATAGCTGAGGAGATGGGCGTTGTCCTGATGCGCAGTAGCTACTCGCCAAATATCAAAGAGCGCCGAGATTTTTCGTGCGCCCTCTTTGATGCTGCCGGGCTACTCGTGGCGCAAGCGGCGCATATCCCCGTCCATCTCGGCTCTATGCCTGATTCTGTGGCTGCCGCGCTGGCACGGATTCCCAACTGGGCACCCGGCGATGTCGTGGCGCTCAATGATCCCTATCTGGGTGGTACGCATCTGCCTGATATCACCCTGATTACCCCGATCTTCGCGGCGGAGGAACTGATCGGTTTCGCTGCCAATCGCGCGCATCACTCGGATGTCGGTGGCATCTCTGCGGGATCGATGCCGCTGGCGAGCGAGATCTACCAGGAAGGCATCATCATCCCACCAGTGAAACTCTGGGAGGCCGGCCAGCCCAACGCAGCCCTGCTCGCGCTCATCTTGCGCAATGTACGGACGCCCCATGAGCGGCAGGGGGATCTCGCCGCGCAGGTCGCGGCGAATCGCACGGCGGCGGTGCGTCTCGCCGAACTGGCGGCGCGCTGGGGCAACGCGACTCTCGCCGCCCATATCCACGCGTTGTATGCCTATGCTGAGCGCATGACCCGCGCGACGCTGGCGGCAATACCATCCGGCACCTACTCCGCCCGTGATCAGTTGGACGACGATGGGCAGGGGGCCACTGCGATAGCGATAGTCGCGACCATCACGGTGGCGGATGGTACTCTTGCGGTCGATTTCACCGGTAGCGCACCGCAGGTCGCGGGCAACGTCAACACCGTCCTGGCGGTGGCGAAATCGGCGGCATATTATTGCGTCCGGTGTCTGCTGCCCGATGATGCGCCGATCAATGCCGGGACCTTTGCGCCCGTCAGCGTGATCGCCCCGGAAGGCTCCGTTGTTTGCGCCCGCCCATCGGCAGCCGTGGCGCAGGGCAATGTCGAAACCTCGCAACGTCTGGTGGATGTCATTTTTCGTGCCCTGGCTCCGGCAATGCCAGAGACCATACCAGCCGCCAGCCAGGGTACGATGAACAATATTGCCGCCGGTGGGATGCATCCAGAGACAGGGCAACCTTTCACCTATTACGAGACGATGGGCGGCGGCATGGGTGGCCGACCGGGACTGGATGGCCTCTCTGGTGTGCATGTGCATATGAGCAATACGCTCAATACACCGATCGAGGCGTTCGAATATGCCTATCCAATGCGTATTACTCAATACGCGTTGCGCGTCGGTTCAGGCGGCGCGGGCGCGGCGCGGGGCGGCGATGGTCTGATCCGCACGATTGAATTTCTGACCGCAACACACGTGACGCTGCTCTCTGAACGGCGCGTCAGTCAGCCCTATGGTCTGCATGGCGGCGCGCCGGGGATGTGCGGTGAGAATAGCTTGACCCGGCGGGGAGAGACCAAAGTCCTACCTGGTAAAATAGCTTTGTGGACTACTTGTGGCGATCAATTGACCATCGCTACCCCCGGAGGCGGGGGCTGGGGCCAGGAAAATAGCGGTATGGCGCAGGATCTGGAGAAATTGGACGAAACACCCTGACGATGCGGAGTACTGGTCCTTGACAAAGCACTAAGGGCATGATATATTTCTATTCGCCACCGCGAAAAACGGCGGCGCGAGTACCGGAACAATTGAAGAGTGAGAGAGACAGCGAGGTCCATAAAACAGACCTTTGAGGACGCAGACTCGTCGCTGTGTGCGCCGCTTCGGCGGTCGACACACACAACCAAACATGCTGAGACGCTTCGGCGTCAGGCTATAAAACTTGAATGGCGAGTTTGATCCTGGCTCAGGACGAACGCTGGCGGCGTGCGTAACACATGCAAGTCGAACGGACCGGGAAACCGGTCAGTGGCGGACGGGTGAGGAACACGTGACTAACCAAGCCTATACTGGGGGATAC
>DAIDHM010000221.1 GCA_027459705.1 Ktedonobacteria bacterium
TTTCGGAGGCCGCGCAACGCTCACCCACCGCGCGGAGTGCATCGATAGGTTGTTCGGCAAGCGATACTGAAAGCTATTACCTCCGGCACCTGGGTGCAGAGGCGCAATGCGCGCAGGCGAGGTCATTGTTGGAGGGGAACTGAGTTGCGAATGAGCATGCAAGCGAGCGCCGGGCGGCATCCTCTCGCCCGGCGCTCGCTTGCAATAGGTCGTGCTGGTGAGCGGGATTACGGTCCCGTCAACGTGCACCCGGAGATCTTGTTATCCCATTCTTTCTGGACGATGTAGTTGTGGCCATTCCACGTTACATCGCCACCTGCGGCATTGAGGGTTCCGAAGATCCAGGCGCACTTGTCGCCAATCTCATTGCCACGACTGTCGTACCACGCAGATCCCAGTGGATCCGTCACGGCTTCCATGTGTTCGTGCGAAGTGACATTGATCGTCGAGTCAGCATCGATATCACCATTGGGCGAGGTCGAGACGCCGCAGGCCGCGAGATTCGTACCGGTGTAGGGCATCGCGGCATAGAGCGTGTTGCTGCCAAAATGCGAATGGTAGGCGCAGAAGTACGTGAAACTGCAGGTGCTGCTATTGAGGCAGATATTCTCGCCCTTCGCCGTGAAGACGAAGAAGAGATGGGTGATCGAAGCCGTCCAGCCCTTCGCGGTCATGGCCTTCGAGACTTCCTGCTGCACTTGCGCGTCAGTGAGCGTCCCCGAGGGATACGCCGAAGTATCCACATAGGATCCGCCAAGCGTTGAGCTATTGATGATGTGACCGGTAGTGTCAGAGTATTGCGTATTATTGTTGTAGAGGCCACTGCCCCCAACATCACCGAAGTAGCGCTGGATCAAGCTCTCATACGTCGAGCTGACATAGCTGCCCGTCGGCACCCAGAAGATCGCATAGGTCGTGCTGGTCGTGCGCATGGTCGGACCATTATGGTAGGTCAGGTTGTTCGTGCGCGCCGCCCGCGCTGGCGCCGCGGTATTTTGTTGGTTTTGCCGCGTGCGCAGGGCATGCTGCAGACCGGGGGCGGTATCGAGCGCCGCCGCTTCAACAGTGTTGCCCATCAGCGCTGCCACGACAAGCAGGGCTGCGAGGGCGCAGGTGAGGGCGGTGCCAGCGATGATGATCATCCGTCGCATGCAGGTGTCTCTCCTCTTCATGTGGGGATTACAAGGGGATGATTGAATAACGCGTGGCATGGCAAGCATGCCGTCTCCTCGCCAGCTGAGATCTCCCTTCATGCAGACAGGCAGAGGATATTAACCGCTATTATACCAAGATATACTTACGATTCTCGTTAATTTTTAACAGTTTCCTCATGAGTCTCTAAGATCACATACCACCAGGTTGATTGAATTGCTGCCGACCCTACGATGCGCGGCGCGTCGTTGAGGGTCGGCCCAGAACTGTGTTAAACCTCAATCGGCGGCGACTCCGTAACTGGCAAACACGCGCGGTGCCAGTTCTTCCCATTCGACGCTCGTCTGGCGACCGGCGTCAAACTCCGCCAGTAATTCCGCCTGGAGAGCCAGGACGCGTGGATCATCTTTGGTGACTGCCAGGTCAGTATGCTGACGGATGAGGAAGATTAAACCAGCCACACCGCTCTCCTTGGTCAGCGAAACCTCCAGCGGCCGACCTAACAAGCCTGGGACGTCGAACGGCGCATACATCCACCAGAACTTGTTCAGCCCGTCGGCATGGACCCCGGCGCGCGTGCGATGCGCATCGCGTCCATAGAGGGGATACTTGGGCGGGACCGGTTCGCCGAGATCGGCATAGAGATCGACCAGATCGTTCAGGACGGTGAATTCGGGCCGATCACCTGGGTGATCTGGTGACGACTCAGGTAACAGCCCCAACCCGATCAGATGCATCAGGACGGCCTCCAACGGAGCATTACCAGTACGTTCACCCTTACCGAGCAGCGTCCCGTTGATCACAGCACAACCCGCCTGGACTGCTGCCAGACAGTTCGCGACGACCAGCCAGGTGTCGTTGTGCGGATGGAATTCCAGGTCCTCTGGACGTAATCCCAGTCCTCGCAAGGCGGCGAAGAGCCGGGGAATGCCACGTGGCAGGTCAATGCCCGGGAACGGCAAACCCAGCCCCATCGTATCGCAGACACGGAACTTCGGGCGTAGATCCGGGCCATAGGGTTCCGCGATCGCTTGCACCGCCGCGATACAAGGGGCAATGAAATCATAAGGCGCCCGCGTCGCGTCCTCCAGGTGCAACCGCGGTCGGATACCCGCTTCCAGCGTGCGACGCACAGCGTCCAGGTAGACCTCGGCGGCCTGGCGACGACCGCCTGGTGTGAATTTATGGAAAGTGTGGTAGTCCGACGCGGACGCCAGCATGCCAGTCTCGCGCACCCCCAGATCGCGGATCAGGGCCACGTCGCGGGCGGTGGCGCGGATCCACGTGGTCGGCTCGATGGGCGCGCCGCCGCGCCAGCGCTCCAGCGCGCCCTCCAGCGCCGCGCGGTCCGCCGGACGATAGGCGAAGAATTCGGCCTGACGGATGGCGCCGGACGTGCCAGTGAACCGACACATCAGGTCATAGATGCGCAGGCTGACGTCCGTCGTGAGGGGCAGTCCTCCTTGCTGGCCGTCGCGATGCGTCGTCTCGGTCGTCCAGGCCGCGGCCGGAAGCGTGGTTGGTCGTTCTGACCATTGGTAGCGCGGAAAGTCGTCACGCGGGTAACTGTCGAGGAAATACTCGGGTTCGCGAGGATCGGGGATGGCTAGCATTGGCGTCCCTCCTGATGAATGTCACAGGCACCGTAGCGTGAAGGACACTGCGCCTTCAGACCACGGAGTTCATGACTATACGACATGGGCTCTGTAGAGAGCATGCCAGGGTGGCATCAATGTTGTCAATATTGATACAATAATCAATAGATAGCGGTTCATCGCGCATCGTGGGCACAACGAGCAATTGCCCATACTGCGGCGATTCCTATGCGATGTTGTAAGGTGAACTGATGATGCGTGATGCGCAGTGGATCTCCGCCCAGGCAGCAGCGAAACAACTGGGCGTAACCTTGCCGACCCTCTATGCCTATGTCAGTCGCGGACTCATCCACTCCGCGCCAGGGAACGAACAACGGCGGACCCGGCGTTACTCCTCCGCGGATGTCCACCATCTCATCGAACAGAAGACACTGCGGCGCGACCCCGCCCGCGCGGCGACCGCGGCGTTAGATTGGGGTCTGCCCGTTTTAGAATCCTGTCTGACGTTGATCGCGGACGGGGGACTCTGGTATCGCGGCCAGAACGCGCTGGACCTGGCCCGCAACGCGACTTTTGAAGAAGTCGCGGCGCTGCTCTGGACAGGAGAGCGTTCGGATGCCGCAACAATCCGCGCTGCGACGTTGCCCTATCGCGCGACGCTCAGCGTGTCGTCCGATGGTCGTGTGCCTCCGGACGGGTCGATGGCCCTTGCTCACATCGACCTACCGCTGGCGCCGATACAGCGCTGGGAGATCGCGCTGACGCTGGCGGCGGCGCAGGATCTGGCGGCGTTCGATTCCACCAGGCAGATCCAGACTGGCGCGCGGATCTTGCGATTGCTGACGGATGTGCTGACCACAACGGATGGCGAGGAGGGGACGGTGGCAGCACGCCTGGCGCGAGCCTGGGCAGGGGGCGCGGCTGATGCGCAGCGGCTGATTGACGCGGCCCTGATCCTCTGTGCCGATCACGAATTGAATATCTCGACCTTCACAGCGCGTGTCGTGGCTTCGGGTGGGGCGCACCTCTACCTGGCCGTCGCGGGGGCGATGGCGGCGGTTCAGGGTTTTCGCCATGGTGGCCAGACGGAACTCGTCGCTGCACTCCTCCGTGAGATCAGTCCGTCTGGGGTAGGGGAGAGCAGCACAGCCAGTGAGCTGGCGAGAGCAGGGATTGCGGCGCGCCTGCGGCGCGGCGAGGTCATCCCCGGCTTCGGCCATCGACTCTACCCTGATGGCGATCCGCGCGCTCGGACCTTGCTGGAACTGCTGCGAGCAGCGCGACCTGCCGCGCCAGCGCTGGCGCGTGCCAGCGCTGTGATGGCTGTGGGCGAAGAGGTCCTGGGGCGGCCACCCAATATTGACTTTGCGCTGGTCGCCCTCGCCCAAACACTGGAACTGCCCCCTGGCGCACCGCTGGCGATCTTTGCGCTGGGGCGCACCGCGGGCTGGATCGCCCATGCCATCGAACAAGCCCAGACGGAACAGCTGCTGCGTCCGCGCGCGGCCTATACCGGACCGCTCACATCTACTACCGAACTTTGACCCTCCCCCGCTTAAAGCGCGGGAGATTCTCGGTTCACTGTCCCCGCTGTTGCAGGATGGATGGTGTCATGACGCGGGTGCAGGGGGAGCACCGATGCTCCCCCTGCACCCGCGCCCGCGACATCGTTGCCAATCATGAGCGCGGTGTGGGGGCGCCATTAATCATCCGGGCTGGTTGTTGCTGGGCTGGGCGCCGCAGGGCTGGCGCTGGCGCGCGCAGCGGCGGCCGCTTCGCGTGCCTTGTGGGCCGCGCGGGCACGCTGACGATCGCGGTCGCGCTTGATTTGGAGGGCCTGGCGATAAGCCCAATAGATCGCAGGTTGATAGACCGCATCATGCGTCTCCAACGCGAGTATCGACGTGCCGCCATAGCCACGCTTATAGGTATACAGGCTATAAAGATCCTCGTCGGGCTCCAATACTTCGGCGATCGCGCGAAAATCATAGGTGGAGCAACCATGTGCCCGCGCCCATTGGATGGCCGTCCACTGGGTCAGATGGTTGGGCATATGCTCGCGGTGCATATTGGACGATGCGCCAAACATGTAGGTTGCCACCGTGCCACAACGCACTGCGATCAACCCCGCAATCGGTTCCCCCGCATATTCCGCCAGCAAGAGCACCGCCGCGTCGCGGGCCGCGAAGAGCGTGAGTATGGCGTCATAGTGCGCTTGTGGATGAATAAAGAACCCATCGCGTGCAGCGGTCTCCTGATAGAGGCGGTAAAAGAGGTCCCGGTCGGCCTGAGTGGTCCCAGTCCGCACCGTGACACCCCGTCGTTCGGCAAGTTTGATATTATAGCGCCATTTGTTATGCATCTGTTTCAGCAATGTGGCTTCATCAGGGCGAATATCCAGCACCCAGGAGCGGCGCGGATGGGTCGCGTAGGGATTGCGCCGCAGTTGGGCATTTTCCAACGCGGTCAACCAGGGAATATCGCCAGCAGGCACATTCGGCTCGACTTTCAGCATAAAAGCGCCGCGCTCACGGGCCAGCCGT
>DAIDHM010000233.1 GCA_027459705.1 Ktedonobacteria bacterium
GTCGAGAAGCGCCCGGATGGTAGGCTCTGGAACGTGCCGATATACACGTACAACAACGTCAGTCAATTTTGGACTTACGACCCCGCGACGTATCTGCAACAACCTGTCTATAGTAAGAATTTCCAGGGTCCCAACGCGAAGCCCACCAATTAGTAGCTGATGCTGACGGGGTGCGCGTGCGAGGGCAGGCTCTCTGCGCGCGCTCCCCCCCGGACCCGCTGGCGATGTGACCATCTCAGCTGAAAGGAGCCATGTCGATGATGACAAACGGGAGCGACACGCCAGGAGGCGAGCTGGCACCTGCACCTGGCCACCCGGTGGCACCGGCATCGGGCAATCCGGCGGGCAATGGCCGGAACATGCAGCATTCCGCATTCGCCGGCAGCGGGATGGCCACCTCAAGCAACTCACCAGCGTTAGCATTGCGCAATGTCAGCAAGATGTATGGTGGATTGGCTGCCGTCACCAACGTCTCGCTCTCCGTGCGGTCGGGTGAACGCCGCGCGATCATTGGCCCCAACGGCGCGGGCAAGACGACGCTTTTCAAGATGATCAGCGGCGAAGTCTCCATCACGCATGGCGAGATACTTTTGGCAGGTCGCGATATTTCGCGTATCTCCGCCTATCGACGCGTCGCGCTGGGTCTTGGTCGCACGTATCAAATTACCAATATCTTTCCGCGTTTGACCGTCGAACAGAATGCACTCCTGGCTGTCCAGGGGCTCACCTGGCGCAAATTTAATCCATTCGGCACCGATGGGACGAAAGCGATGCGCCAGCGTATTCGTCAGACATTAGCGCAATTGCACCTCGAAGCGTATGTCGATCATGAAGTACGCGAACTGGGCTATGGACAACAGCGCCAACTGGAACTGGCGCTCGCCCTCGTTGGTGATCCTAAGGTTCTCTTATTGGATGAACCTGCCGCGGGTCTCTCGTCCGTCGAACGCGCGACAATGGGTGATATCGTCCGAGGCTTGCCACGCGACCTTACGGTTATCTTGATCGAACACGACATGGATTTGGCAATGAATCTGGTGGAGAGCGTGACGTGTATGCACAACGGCGAGGTGATCGCCGAAGGAACCCCAGCGCTTATCCAGCAGAATCCCACAGTCCAGGCGATCTACCTTGGCGATATGAGCATCCATAACACGCGCACTCCTGCCCCCGGATCGTCCGCCACCAATACATCCAACGGAAGGTGAGACTACCATGCTTGTCGCGCAGAATGTCCATAGTTACTATGGGGGCGCCCATGTATTGCAAGGTATCGACCTCGAAGTGCCAGACGGCAAACTCATCGCGATACTCGGTCGCAATGGAGTCGGCAAGACCAGTTTCATCCGCTCGTTGGCGGGGATGGCTCCGCCGGTCGTCCGTCAGGGGAGCATGCGCTATAACAACACCGAATTGGTGGGCTTGCCCGCGCACCGCATCGCCCAGGCCGGCCTTGGTCTCGTGCCCCAGGGGCGCCACATTTTTCGCAGTCTTACTGTTGTCGAAAATCTCACGGTTGCTGCCCGTCATGGAACCCAGCACAATGGCAAACACTGGGACCTCGATCGCGTCTGGACCGTCTTCCCGCGTCTGACGGAGCGCAAGCAAAATCGCGGCAACCAGCTTTCCGGCGGGGAACAACAGATGCTCGCGATTGGGCGCGCGCTCATGACCAATCCTTCGTTGCTCGTCATGGATGAACCATCGGAAGGGTTAGCCCCGTTGCTCGTCCAACAACTGCGCGATCAGATCCTGGTGCTGAAACAGGAGGGACTCTCGATGCTGCTCGTTGAACAACAACTCGGTCTGGCCCTCGCGGTTGCCGATGATGTCTACATCCTGGATCGCGGTATGGTGGTCTACCATGGCTCCCCCATTGACCTTGAAGCCAATCCCTTGATCATGCATCGCTATCTCGGCGTCTAACGCGCAAAGGAAGTCCGCCATGCAAGACCCCCAAAGCATCCAACAGAGTGGCGCGTCCGATCTCGTCAGCGGCGGCCCCACATTGGCCGGTGGTGGCGTCATGGCGCGCGGATACCGGATCCATGCCTGGGATGGCCCGCTCCAGGCCGAGGAGTGGGGAGTCGCTGCCCCCGGCCCGGGCGAGGTGCTCGTGCGGGTCGAAGCCTGTGGCATTGGTCTGACGGTACTGAATAGCATGCGGGGCGATCTCAGCAACACCGCGCCATTGCCCCGCGTCCCTGGCCATGAGCTGGTTGGTACTATTGTGGCGGTTGGCGCGGGGATCGCGGCGGAGCGGGTGGGGCAGCGCATCCTCGGGTACTTCTACCTCACCTGTGGCGCATGTCTCGCCTGTCGTGCTGGTCGTGATGCGCAATGCACCAACCTGGCAGGTTGGTTAGGGGTACATCGCGATGGTGGCTACGGATCACATACAGTGATACCAGCCGCCAATGCCTTGCCGCTACCCGCCGGGATCGATCCCGTACTGGCGACCGCCATCCCGGATGCCATCGCCACCCCGCTGCATGTCTGCCAGACGCGCCTGGGACTCCGCCCAAATGATCGGGTTGTCGTGATTGGCGCGGGTGGCGGAGTCGGCATCCACATGGTGCAGATGGCCGCGCTATTCGGCGCCAGCGTCTGTGGGCTGGACATCGACGAGGCCAAATTCGAGGCGATTCAGCGCGCCGGTGGGACGCCCATCCTCAGCCGATCCTGGCCAGACGTGCGGCTCCCTCCGGACTGGAACGAGGCAGGCCCCGCTGCTTGCATCGATCTGATTGGTTCTGCCGATTCACTGCGCTGGTCAATCGACCATCTGGCGATGGGTGGTGCGCTGGCGATGTTGACGACCTTCCGCGACCGGGCAGTCTTGATAAGTCCACGCGAGATGGTTTTTCGCGAACTGCGCTTTGTCGGAAGTCGCTACACCAGCAAAGCCGAAGTGTTGCAGAGCGCGGAGTTGGTGGCGAGCGGGCGCATCACGCCGATTGTCTCCCAGGTCGTCACGCCAGATGGCATTGAGTCGGTGCACGCGGCATTGCGGCGCGGAACGTTGCTGGGGCGCGGCGCGGTGGTCTGGGCGTAAAGCGCAACTCTCAGGGTGATCAATCTACGAGGAGGATGCGGAACGATATGGCGAGCACACATTCGGATGGACCGGTGCCACCGGGGGGCGCGCATGCGTCGGGGATGCTGAAGGCGCATCCCCCGGTACCTGCCGAGGTCGATGCGATCTTCATCGGCGGCGGGCACAATGCCCTGGTCTGCGCCAACTACCTCGCGCGCGCTGGCTTGACGACGCTGGTGCTGGAAAGCCAGGGGCATATTGGCGGCGGAGTGATGACAGCCGAGGTCACGCTGCCCCTCTTCAAACATAATCTGCACGCTTTTTTCGTACGCTTGACACCATCTTTCCGGATCTGGCGCGACCTGCGACTCTCCGATTATGGGTTAGAGACCATCATGCCAGAGGTGCAGAACAGCGTCCCTTTTCGTGAGGGCGGTGGGCTTGTCACGTATCGCTCGCTGGACCGCAGTCTGGCTGAGATCGCCCGTTTCAGTCCCGGCGATGCCAGACGGTACCAGGAACTCTTCTCTGAATATGCAACCCTCGTCGAACAGATTGTCGAGCCGCTGCGCCTCGCGCCACCCCTTGATCCTGAGGAAGAGCAGGCACTTTTGCAACGCACCGCCGCTGGACGCCGCTATCTGGAACTAACCAAGCAGCCTGCATTAGACCTGTGTCTGGAAGCGTTCGAGACCGAGGCGTTGCGCGCCATGATGCTCTTCAATATCGCGTTGCGTGGGTACCTGCCCGTGATGGACGCGCCGGGCACCGGGTACATTTTTATGATGGCGCTCACGAATAGCCATAATGTCGGCTGTGTGAAGGGCGGATCACAGCAGGCCGCGTTGGCGATCGCGCGGGCGCTGTATGACGCGGGCGGGCGCATCACGACCAATACCCGCGTTGGGCGCATTCTTGTCGAGCAAGATCGGGCCACGGGCGTCGAGTTGGAGGATGGTCGAGTCATCCGTGCCCGCCGCGCCGTCATCAGCAATCTGACCGCGGAATTGACGTTCATGCGGCTGATCGGTCGGGATCATCTCAGTGCGTCGCTGGCCGCGGCTGCCGACAACTATCAGTGGAATGAAGAGGCTCTTTTCGGCGTCCATCTGGCATTGAACGATGTGCCCCGCTATCGCGGTTCCGACGGCAATCCCGATCTCTATCGCGCGCTGAATATGTGTGTCGGATATGAGACGAGCGCTGATGTCATCACGCATATGCGCGAGATCCGTGCGGGCCAGGTGCCCACTCGACCAGCCTTTCATTCGAGTATTCCTTCGGTGACTGACCCCAGTCAGGCGCCGCCGGGCCACCATACAACATTTGCCTGGCAATTCGTCCCCAGCCGTCCTGCCGATGGTGGCAAGCAGCGTTGGGAGTCGGAGGCTGAACCCTTCGCTGAGCGCATCGTCCAGACCTGGCGCGAGTATGCCCCAAATCTGGCCGAGGCCGAGATGGCGCGCTTTGTCCATTCGCCGCTTGATACGGAACGCTTCATTCCGTCCATGCTGCATGGCGACCGCCATCACGGTCTGTATCACCCTTCCAACTTTGGCTATAACCGTCCGCACCCGGACCTCTCGGGCTATCGTACGCCGATCGCTGGGTTGTACCTCTGCGGTGCGGGGATGCATCCTGGTGGCAGCTTTCATGGCTATCCAGGTTATAACGCGGCGGGCGTCGTGGCCCGCGACCTGGGGTTGGACCTCTGGTGGCAACCACAGGATGTTCGGACGGCGCTGAGGTTGGCGGATGCGTAATATGGCATCGGGCTGGTGCCGGGCCACTGGGCCACCCGGCTGAAGATCGCCGTCATCAGCACAGTGCGCGCTGCGTGTTGTTGCATCCTCGCGCCCGGAAGGCGGAAGGTCCGCTGCCAGTCCGCCGGGTGGCCCGGTGCCAGTGCCAGTTGCCAGTTGCCATGCGCGTTCCGACGTGCGTTGCCAAAATACAAAGGAGAAATATCCCCATGGATCTCAGTTTCATCGGCAAACCCCATCATACCGACCCGCGACGTGTCTATAGCACCACGGGCACAGACTACCAGGAGCGCATCAATTTCGAACGTCTGCATCGCGATCGTCTGGCGCGCGCGAAACAGATGATGGAGAAATTCGACCTCGGCGCAATGCTATTCTTCCAGGGCGCGAATATCCGCTATATTACCGGTAGCTATCAGGGCAACTGGAAATATAACATCTTCATCCGCTACGCCGTTTTGCCGCGCGGCGGGGAGCCGGTGCTGTTCGAGACAGCGGGCAGCGACTTGCAGTGCGCGAAAATCGACTTGCCGTGGTTAGAAGGACGCATTCGTCCCGCGATGACGTGGCGCTGGGCCGAAGGCGCGACAGACCACATGGTCAATAAGATGGCTGATAGCGTCATCGAGGTCTTGAAAGAGGCGGGAGTCGAAAAAGAACGCATCGGCATGGACGATTTCGATATGGCGGCGTATCAAGCCTTCATAAATAAAGGGTTGAATATCGTCAGCGCCTGGCCGGCCATCTCGGCTGCGCGTGTGGTCAAGACGCCGGACGAGATCGAGTTGCACAAACAGGCCGCGACGATTGGTGATGGCGCGATGTGGCGCATCAAGCATGAGTGGCTGAAACCCGGTGTCCGCGAGCGCGACATCGAAGCGAAGGTCCATGAGTATATGCTGAGCCAGGGCTGTGAGATCATCTATGACATCATCGTCGCTTCAGGTGGCAATACGAGCCCATATCGCCGCTGGGCGACGGACAAGATTATCCGCAATGGCGATCTGGTGATCATCGACATCAACGCCGTTGGTCCCGGCGGCTACTTCGTCGATTTCGTGCGGTGCTATAAGGCTGGCGATATGAAGCCGACACAAAAAGAGCGTGATCTCTACAAAGAGGTCTACGACTCGATGTACGCCGGAATCTCGCAACTGGTGCCGGGGAAGACCACCGGTGATGTCGCCCGCCAGTTCCCGGAGTATGACGACGACACCTATGGCACGGTGACGTTGCAGCAATTTGCCCATAGCATCGGCATCACGCTGTATGAGGGCATGTGGACGAGCCGGGCCTACTCGATGGATTATCCGGCGGTCATCGAGCCGAATATGTACTTCGCCATCGAGACGTTTGCGGGACACCCCTTCCTGCAACAGACGGTGCGTCTCGAAGAGAACGTCCTGGTGACCGAAGATGGTCCGGTGGTCTTCACGCTCGCGCCTTTTGCTGATGGCATGCTCGATCATCTGGGTTACTGAGTGGCGTCGATGCTACCCGGGCATCCGATCGAGGTCCGCGCGCGGCGGGGATCCGGAGGGTCCGGTACCGCCGGAGGGTCTGGTGCCAATGGCAAGAAACCGTGGAGGAGATGTGTGTCATGTCGGGAAAAAAAACCAAGGGCAGTGGAGCGGGAGCACCAGGCCACCCGGATTCCGAACGGGAAGGATCCACATCGGTCGGAAGGTCCGGTGCCGTCGGCTCCGGGCCACCCGGCCGCCAGACCAGGCCGATCATCGCGATCACCGACCATCCCTTCAAAGGGACCGCGGTGGAAGAGGATGCCGCCAGCGCTGTGGGCGCCGAGTTACGGGTCGGCAATTGCCGGACACCGGAGGAGGTTATGGCCCTGACGCGCGATGCCGATGCGGTCCTGAATTGTTACGCCCCGATGCCAGCCGCAGTGGTGAGGGCACTGGAGCATTGCCAGATCATTGCGCGCTACGGCATCGGAGTGGATACTATCGATCTGGAGGCCGCCACGACCAAAGGCATCAAAGTCACCAACGTTCCGGATTATTGCACGGACGAGGTCAGCGACCATGCGATGGCGCTGATTCTGGGATGGGCGCGCAAGGTCGTCGTCGCGGACCGCGCGACGCGCGCGGGGCGCTGGGCCTTGACCGATGTCGTGCCGATCCGCCGCCTCCAGGGGCAGACCCTGGGATTGGTCGGAATGGGCAAAATTGCCCGTCGATTGGCGGAGAAAGCGCGGGTGTTCGGATTGCGGGTCATCGCGAGCGATCCCTACGTGTCGGAGGCCGACGCGGCGCAGCTGGGGATTCACCTGACGAACCTGGATCAGGTGCTGGCGACCAGCGATTATATTTCGGTGCATGCGCCGCTCACTCCCGAGACGCGGGGATTGATCAACGCTGCCGCGTTAGCGCGCATGCGTCCAACAGCCTATCTCTTCAACACGGCCCGTGGTCCGTTGGTCGATGAGATGGCGTTGGCCGAAGCATTGCGCGCGGGTAGCATTGCTGGCGCCGCGCTGGACGTGACCCCACGCGAACCTTTGCCAGCCGATTCTCCGCTACGCGACCTGCCAAATCTCATCATTACGCCGCACATCGCCTATTACAGTGAAGAGGCGCAGGACGACCTCCAGCGCCTGGCCGTGGCGGAAGTCGTCCGGGCCCTCCGTGGCGAGGCGCCAGCTTCACTGGTGAACCGCGCGGTTCTGCAACATACGCCGAGCCTGGCGGACCAGGCCTGACGATAGGGCGGATTGACACTCCGCATCGCCTAAAGGCACAGCGGCTTTGCGGGCTGTTCTGAAAGGAGCGAACCCATGGATCAGTTCGCGCGCGGGCCATTCAATGCCCACTACGAAGAGCGGCTGGAACCCGCGGCGTTGCGGGCGCAGCGCGTCGCCAGGGCGCTGGAACAGATGGAGATAGCCGGATTGGACGCGTTGCTCGTCTGGAAAGATGAGAACGTGCGCTATCTCACTGACCTGCGTCCCCAACTGATCGCGGGGAAGTCCACCGCGCTCAATGGTGCGCTGCTCATTCCTGGTCAGGCGCCAATCCTCCTCTGCTCCGGTGGGGAGGTGGACCGCGTCCGCCAGACCATGCCCTGGATCCAGGAGGTCCATGCCGTACCGATCATTGAGGAACGCGACCTCGTTGCTGGCATGGTACGCGACATCCTGGGGCCATTGCTCCGCGAGCATGGCATCCTGAACGCTGGAAAGTCCGTTGCCAGGAGTCCGCGCCTGGGATTGGATGAAGCCAACATGGTCTTCTATAGTGAGTTGACCGGCCAGTTCCCCAACCTGCGCGTGGTCGATGGCGACTCACCGATGCTGGCGGCGCGGCGCCATAAGTTGCCGGGGGAGATCGTCCTGCTCGAAGAAGCCACAGCAATCGCGGATGCCGTCACAGCTGCTGCGGTTGCTGCCAGTCAGGAAGGGGCACGCGAATGCGATGTGGCGGCCGCGGGAATGGCGACGCTCTTTCGCCTTGGCGGCGAATATGCCCATGTGATGACGCCATTTGTCGCCTCGGGCGAACATATGGCGCCCCCGCACCGCATCACCAGTGATAAATTGATTCGTCATGGCGATCTCGTTTTCATTGATATTGGGGCCTGTTGGAATGGCTACTTTGGCGACATGGCGCGCACCGTCGTCTGTGGGACGCCTTCGCGTCGCCAGCAAGAGGTCTTCTCGGCAGTGTATGCCGCGTTGCACGAAGGCATCGCGGCGATGCGCCCCGGCAACACCAATGTCGATGCGATGCGCGCTTTTCACGCGGGTGCCGCGCGCTATGGACTGGCGGATCGGTTCTTCTCGCTCTTCATTGGTCACGGCGTCGGCATCGGCGCCAATGAACCGCCTTATGTCGGCGAGACCTTGCCCGGCGCACCTACTTATGCTTTCGAGCCCGGCATGGTCTTCGCCATTGAACCCTTGATCTGGGTTCCTGGGGTCCGCGGCGGCGGCGGTGTGCGCCTGGAAGAGATGGTGCTGATCACGGAGGGCGATCCCCACATCATGAGTCGCGCGCCGTTCGATCAACGGTTACTGTTGGCATAGCGGCCCACGCATACGTTCGTGAGCTCAGCATACAAAATCGGTTGCTACTGATTCTTCACGCGCATTGCCGGAAGGCGGGTGGCCCGGTGCCAGTGCCGGTCGTCAATCCATGGCAACGTCGTCTTCCCCAGCCGTTGGGTAAACTGCGCCATGCCAACCACGCGCAAGCCCGACAACAATCGGTTTTAACCGATTTCGAAATTGAAATTGAAATCGCGCTGACGCGCAGGAGCCCATATATTCATTCATGGGCGGCGGGGGATGGCGACGGCGCTCCCCCCCGCGCGCCATGCCGCCAGTCCTGCCGGAAGGTCCGGTGCCGCCGGAAGGTCCGGTGCCGGGGCAATTCCTTCGTCATTGTCGTCATAGAGCAAAGGAGATCTTTCATGGGAAAATATCCAGAACTCGCGGGGAAAGTCGCGATCATCACGGGCGGGACAACCGGTATTGGCCTGGCCATCGCCCGGGAATTCACCGCCGAAGGCATGCGCGTGATGGTCACCTGCGCGCGCAACGTGGAACGCGCGGAACGTGCTGTCGCCGAACTTAAAGCGCTGGGCAATCTTCATGTGGCCTATTTTGTCGGCGATGCGGCTAAACCTGCGGATGTGGTCCGAATGGTCGAGGTGACCGAAGCTACCTTTGGCCCTATCGATGTGCTCGTCAATAACGCTGGTGGCTTCCGCGCTCGCGGACCTGTCTGGGAGGTCACTGAAGAAGAGTGGGACTGGGTGATGGATGCCAATCTCAAATCAGCTTTTCTCTGCACCAAAGAGATCCTGCCACGGATGATGCAACGCGGCTGGGGCCGCATCATCAACATCACCAGCGAGGCAGGGCGGATGCCAGTCAATCGTACAGCCGCCCACTATGCCGCCAGCAAGGCCGGTCTGATCGGCTTCACCAAACACTGCGCGCTCGAATCCGCCGGTTCGGGAGTTACGGTCAACGCGACCGCGCCTTCGACGACCTGGTCTGAACGGGTGCAGGGAGTCTATCGCGATGAAGAATCGCGCAAGATGATCGAGGGCAAGGCGCCGATGGGGCGATTAGCGGAACCCGAAGAACAATCGGGGATCGTGACCTTCCTCTGCTCTAACGGCGCGGGTTATATCAATGGCGCGACGATCGATGTCTCGGGCGCGAAGGTCATGCTGTGACCCCCCCGGACCTGCCGGGTTCCGGGTATCGGCCTGCGGAACAGCGTCAGCCTGGCCCCATCTCTGCACCCGCGGTGGCCAGGGATGATGCGAGCAACTGTTGGTAGCCGTGTTCCCAGTGGAGTTGGGATGCCATCGAATTGGATCAGCCAGCACCGGAAGGTCCGCCTGGTGGCCGGTGCCACCAGGTAGCTCGCTGTTGCCGGGTGGCCTGGTGCCAGTACCAGAGGTCCGGCGTCTTGCGTGGTTGTACGATGCTGGCAGCGGCCCTGTGGCGTAGTCCTATGGAGGTAGTATGCGTCAAGTTTCTGAGTTTCCAGTCGGCACGAACGTTCCGGTCAAAGAATATGGACTGTTCCTCAACAATGAGTTTGTCGCCGCTGCGGACGGCGCCACCTTTGAGAGCCTGAATCCCGCGACCGGCCGGCCAATGGCCGTGCTGGCACGCGCCACGGCCGCCGATGTCGACCGCGCCGTCGCGGGCGCGCGTGAGGCTTTTGTCGGACCGTGGGGCCAGATGTCCGGCCAGGATCGCGCGCGCATCCTGAATCGATGGGCGGATCTGATCGAGGAGCATGGCGATGCCATCGCCGCACTGGAGACCGCCGATAATGGTCGGCCCATCCGCGAGACCAGCGCGCAGAGCCGGATCATTCCAGAGTGGTACCGCTATTTCGCCGGCCTCTGTGACAAGATCGAAGGCGAAAATATCCCCGTAGGCCAGCACCACATCAACTATACGACGCGCGTTCCGCTGGGAATCGTCGCGGCGATCACGCCCTGGAAC
>DAIDHM010000241.1 GCA_027459705.1 Ktedonobacteria bacterium
ATTGGACATTGCCTTGTTTGCTCCTCACTCAGTACGCTGTCGTGTACCGATCATGCCATTCTCTGTTTTAGTATACCACAAATACCCCAGGGGGGTATAGTTGCCATAAGGGGATGTGAGCAGACGCCTTCAGAACAATATTAAGGCCTGTTGTCGAATTCGAGAATACCGTCTGATGTATATGCGTTGTACAAAGCAACCGCAATCAGCATGACCTACGATCGACCAAGCCACCTATCAGCTACGAGAACACTATCGACCTCGCGGCTTCACCGATGCTCACTGTACGCGCCGTCAGGCAATTTCCTACTCATACCGGAGCACCTCGATGGGGCGGATGCGAGTCGCGCCCCAGGCTACCGCTGTCGCTACCGCAACGGTCACGGCTACCGCCGCGCACAGAATTGCGACAACCAGGGTGACGTTGATGATCAGCGTGATGTGGAGCACCTGCGTCCCAAAGATGACCACGCCACCGACGACAAGCAACAATGCGATGAGCGCGCTGAGCAAGGCAACCAATCCATTCTCGATGATGATCATCGCCAGGATCGACCAGCTCTGATGCCCCACGGTCTTCAGAATGCCGATCTCGCGACGTCGTTCCAGCATCGCCAGGGCAACAGCGTTCGCGATAATCACCAACCCGGAGAGGAGCGCCAACGAGGCGAGCGTAGTCAACAGGATCATGATATCCGTGAGGATCTGATCAATGATTGCCGTCAAATCTACCAGACTGAAGACGATCGCTGCGGGGACGCTTTGCACGATCTGTCGCCGCAATGCTGGCACACTCGCGGGGTCCATTTTCAACGAGAAGACCGTCAGATGATTGGGACCAGCGATAGTATTCGCAATGGCGATATCCGTTAGTATGCCGCCAAAGTTGGCGTTGCCCGTCGCACCTGTGCCATAGAAGCCGATAACGCGCAGGGAATACTGCAGCTCATTGCTCCCCGCAATGGTGATCAGATCGCCAATGCGGACATTATAAGGAGGCAGACTCAGATAGCCGCTGATCACCGTGTCATTCGTTCCACTATCCCGCGATTGCAGGTTGCGTCCTGATTGCAGTTGTACGACCGGCGCGCCCGCGCTGAGGTCAAACCCTTCGATGGACGTGAGAGAACTCAGATCATCACTCTGTCGTAATTGGGCGAGGAGGGCTGGCCCCTGCAACGGACCAACGACGCTTGGGATGACGGAGCCAACGGTGGCCTGGATCATGGTTTTTGGCGACAGGGCAGGATTGTCGCTGATCGCGGATTGGGTGGATGCGGCGAGATTGGGCGCGACAATCACGAAAACATTGTACTGCGTCAAGCTGGCCAGTGTGGTCGTAATGGTATCTTTGATTCCCTGGCCCATGACGACCACCATACCGATGCCAAAGATCCCGACGAAGAGTGCCGTCATCGTTGCCGTTGTCCGTCCTGGCGTCCGGCCCACATTGCGATAGGCGAACATGAAGGTCATTTTCCAGGATCGGGGCGCGAACAGCAACACAGCATTCAACAGGGCCGCCAGCGCGTAGACCACCGTCAGGCAGCCGAGCATGACACCAGGACCGGCGATGAATACCAGCGCCACTATGCTCGTGAAGCTACCGTCATTGCCCCCTAACCGCACAGCCACCAGAAAGAGTCCGACCACAGCCGCGCAGCCCGCCGCGGCGATCGCTACGGCGAGCGCCAGTGATGGCAAAATCCGCACCGTCGGGCGCTCGAAAATGGGTAGCCGCGCGATCCCGCGGATGAAGATATTGAACCCCCAACCGAGCAGAGCGATGAGGAGCGCGCCGCCATAGACCACGAGCGCCGCGATCGCGACACTGCCCAGGATACTCCCCGCCAGCGCGACGAAGAGCAGCGAAAGCAACAATAACAAGCCCGCGTTCGCCGCCCGGGACATTGGCGCGTAGCCCTCGGCGTAGTCGCGCAGAATCGCGAGCGGTCGCACCCGGCTCCCCTGGATAATTGGCAGCAAGCCAAAGATGAGTGCCGTGGCCAGTCCGATCCCGACGCCACTCAGAATCGTCCGCGGATCGAGCGTTGCAGGAAGCTGCAGGAAGAAAGCGTGCTCAACCACGATGCGGACGATCGCACTGATCGCGGTCCCCAACGCCGACCCAACGACCCCGCCCAGTAAGCCGACCAGGCCAGCCTCTAAGCCAAAGAGCGCCAGGAGATCATATTCGCGGTAACCAGAGGTTTTCAACATGGCAATCTCGGTGGTACGTCGCCGCATCATCACTTGCATCGTGTTGACAATTCCGATGCCACCGATAAAGAGAGCCAGGAGTCCGACCACCTGCAAGAAAAGCTGGATCAGTTGCACTTGTTTCTGGCGTTGACGCAGGAGGTCAGCGACCGTGATGACGCGCGTCGTCGGTAATTGCGCCTGCAGTGCATGCGCCACTCCCGTGACCTCGGAGGAGGGAACGGTAAGATAGAGCGTCGAGTAGCTCGGCGGTAATGTGTTCCCGCTTGGCCCCGGCGCGGCATTCAGGAGGGACTGCGCGACATACACCTGCTGGGCAGCGAAACCACCACTGCTCTTGAAGATTCCGGCGATATGAACCGTCAGCGCCCGACCATCGCGCAACTTGATGAGGACACTGTCGCCAAGATGCGCGTGTAATTGTGTGACAACGTTCTGGTCGAATGCGGCCTGGTCAGCATGGACGATCGTACGGAGATGCGCCCCGGATGGGTCGACAAAATTGGCATCACCGACCAGCGGATAGTTTCCGGGGATCGCGATCAGCGTATAGGTGATGTCGGCTCCGTCCGCTGTATTGCTATCACCTTCCGCTTCGTAGGTCGCGGCAAAGCCAGTTATGCGCCCATCCGCCTGTAATTGCGCAAGATAGGTCAGATCATTGTTGTGCAGCGGAATGGCATCGAAGGCGATCACCCGGATGTCCCCACCGTTCGCGGCGACAATATTCGAGGTAATGGCCTGACCAATGTTATTCGCGACCAGCCGCAAAGCGACGATCGCCATCACCCCCACGGCCACACAGCCGATGGCCAGGACGCCGCGTTGACCAGCGCGCATCAGCGACCGCGTCGCATATGCCCAGTACATGCTCAGACGCGCCATCACTCACCTGCTTCTCCACCATGTGCGATAAGGGTTATGCGTGTAGGGGTTCATTCATAGAACTATTATGGCACCCAAGACGTTCGTTGGCCTCTGTCATGGTACCATGCCCCCTTCTCGCGACCGCAAGGAACGCTTTCTCCATTTCCCTTGTGGATGCCAAAGTTGAGATGGCGCATTCTTTACCACTACCCAACAACCTGCTCCAACCTTCCATGCATGCGATGCAGGGAAATACAGGGTATGCCGGTTGACCATAGGAGTAGATTAGGGGAAATGACCAGCGGGTGCCAGCGCATTGTCCGAAACGCTGCTGTATGGTGCCTGCTCCAGGTGTATCAAGCAGGAAAGGATGCCCTATGCTACCACTCATCTTTACGACGCCACTGTATACCACCATCTTTGTGGTTGTCATCGTGTGCTCGCGCATCCCTGAGGCTGTCAGTACTTCCTGGTGGCGATCACATCGAGGCCCAACTGCGCAAGAGAAGGACCGAGGTTCGCTGATTGTCCTGGGTATCTTTTCTGGAGGAGGAGTCATTGGGGCGTTAGTTCTGTCAGCCGTATGGCTGAACGCCGCAGTTCCATGGTATAGGTTGCAATTGTTTTCTATCGGCATCGTCGTCTATTTGATAGGTATCGCGCTCCGTTTCTGGGCCATCGTCACTCTTGGCCGTGCTTTCACAACAAAGGTAATGGTAGATGACACACAGGCAGTCGTGCAAACCGGCCCATATCGCGTGGTGCGGCATCCCGCATATTCGGGGATCCTGATATCGCTCCTTGGCGTGAGCCTGGTGCTCGCAAATTGGGCCAGCCTTGTCGCCATGCTTGTCGGTGGGGTGATTGGCCTACTCTATCGTATCAAGGTCGAAGAGCGCGCACTGGTGGAAGGATTAGGCCAGCCCTACATATATTACATGCGCCATACCTGGCGTTTCATCCCATTCATCTTTTAGCGCCATCTTGCTGCGTGGATGGCAGCGAACCTCTGGCTATGCGCCGCCCACCGTTGCGGATGGGGTTCGCGCGCCCCTGCTCGCGATGCCGCCTCCGTTCGCGTTGCCGTAAGTGACCTACGCCACAGCGATCCACTATAGGCTTCCCCATTGTCTCACCGTATGCTACACTGTTATCACAGTGACAGCGGCGATTCCCGTACGGAGGACAGCGTGATGATCGTATCGCCCCCTCGCCCTTTTCAGGTGATGATCAGCTCGACGATGGTGGGCATGGAGACCACGCGCCAGGCGGTGGCCACCGTCATCCAGGACCTGGGGATGGATCCGCTCATCGCTGAGCAGCGCCGCAATGAATATACCGAGTCCAATGAACACCTCTCGTATACCATGGCAGCCGAATGCGACCTCTACCTGCTGATCGTCGCGGATCGCTATGGGTCGCTCGACGAGCAGACAGGACGATCGATCACCCATGAAGAATTTCTGCGCGCCCGGAAGACGCCGCGTAAGGTCCGCGTCTTCATCCAACGCGATGCTCGCGCGCGGGCGGACACTCCGCAATTCCGGGCTTTCCTGGATGAGATCATGGCCTTCAAGACGGGCGTCCCGTGGACCGAGTTCAGCGACCTCGCCGACCTCACCAGCGCGGTGCGCCAGATCCTGACGGCATTTCGCGACGATGGCCAGGGCGCGCGGCTGACCTACGCCCGCTGGGTTGTGGAGACGCTCGGGGAGTTCAAGAATCCCGTCACCGGCGCGACCTCCAGCTATGACGTGACCGTCCTCCTGCAATTGCGGACCACGGAGCAGCGCGTCGAGCGTCCCAGCATGGAGGAGCAAGCCGAAGCCGAGCGACGAGATCAGGAGGAAGAGGGGAAAGCGGGGAAAACGGAAGGAGGGAAAAAGACGCAGCGCGCGGACGAAGGCGGACGACGCGGTGACCGGCGGGCGCGGGAGCAATCAACGCTGGCCGTGGTCAGCAAGCCTTTCATCGCGCAGGTGACAGAGATGCTCGCCAGGTACGAGCGGATCGTCGTGCTCGGCGAGGTCGGCGCGGGCAAATCCACACTGCTGCGCCGACTGGCGTATGACACCGCGCGGGACTACCTGTCCGATCCGGCGCAGACGCGGCTGCCGGTGGTGCTGCGGGCGGCCGAGCTCGGCCAGCGCGCGCAGGATGAGCAATCCCACGATAATGCCGCGCGGGGATCGCTGGCGGATCTTGCGGGCCTGGTGAAACAGAGTGAGACGAAAGACACCACCATCCGCCAGCAGATCCTCTATATCACTGCCGCCGCCATCGAGCAGGGCAACGCGCTGCTGCTCATTGACAGCCTGGACGAGGCAAACAGCGCGCAGCAGAGCGCGGTGCTGGCCCTCCTCGGTGCCATCGGCACCAACCGCGCCCTCCTTGCCTCGCGCCCCACCGCGGCGCCGGGCGCGCTGAGCGGCTGGCGCGTCTGCGACATCCAGCGGCTGGATAAAGGGCAGCGCGGAGCGCTGATCGCCAACGTGCTCGCCGAGGTCGTCAAAGATCCCGCCGCCCGACCTGACCCCGCCACGCTCGAAGCCGCGCTACGCGAGCGCCAGGCCGACCTCTTCGACTGGGCGGGCAACCCGCTACTGCTCACGCTGATCGCCGCGCAATTTGGCCGCAACCGCCGCCTCCCTGCCAGCCGCGCGCATATCTATGCCTTCGCCATTGAGGATCTGCAACACCAGCGCGCCACCGATGGGACGCGCCGTATCCCCGCCGAGCAATTGCAGAATCTGCTGGCCCGGCTGGCGCTGGCGATGACGCGCGCAGTGACGCGGTCCACGACGGTGGAAGAAGTGGCGACCCGCTATCTGAAGGATCAGATTGCCGCGCTGTTTCCCGAAGCCCCGGCGCTGGAAGTCGCGCGCGAGGTGCTGGACCGCTCCGGGGTCCTGGGGGAGGATCTCGACCGCTATGAGTGGATCCACCTCTCGTTCCGCGAATATTTCACCGCCAAAGCCATCGCGCCATACTCCGCCAGCGATCGGCGCGACCTGGCGCGCCGCTACGCCCTGAGCGACCAGTGGGAGCAAGTCTGGCAACTCCTCGTCAGCATCTATGACAGCGAGCAGCACTCGGCATATAGCGACCGGTTGATCCAGACACTGATCGACCTCGACCCGGTCCCGATCCGCGTCCTTCGCCAGCGCGACCCCCTCCACATCGCGCTCGGCGTCGCGACCCGTTGTCACTTCGCGCGCCTCGAGCGGACGCGCAGCCAGCAAAACGCGCGACGTCTACGGCGGCGCTGGTTGCGATTGCTTGGTCAGGCGTATCGCGAACAGCTGGCAGGGATCGAAGCAGAGGCGATTAATGATTCTCTAGAATTTCTAAACTTTGATCATATCGAAGCAATCATCCCGGCAGCATATAGCGATGGCCTCCCTTTCGCGGTGGCAGCCTGGCTTCCCCGACGTGGCTGGTTCCGTGCGCGTGAGTTATGGATAAGGCCACTCATCGGAGGACTGATCGCCTTCGCGACCGTGGCGCTCATCGGGCTGGCCACTCTGCATATTCCCATCATCGCACAGAGTGGGTGGACGCAAGGTGTGCGCGTGTGGCTCCCGCGATCATTGTTCATCCTGCTGGCTGGTATCATCCTGGCACGCATCGTTGGATATGCTGAGTGGTCTGGTGTAGCACGACGAGCATGGCTCAGTGCCATGCTGCCTATCTGTGAGACGCGGGCTTTGCCCCCTCTCACGATCCATACACTCGCCAAAGCTCTGGGGGATGCTGATAGGCGGGTACGGCAGGCGGCGGCGCAGGCGTTGGGGCGCCTAGGGGACCGGGTGCCTGACGAGGGGGTGCAGGCCCTCATCCAGAGCCTGGGGGATTTCTTTCCTGACGTACGGCAGGCGGCAGCGCAGACATTGGGGAGCTTGGGGGAGCGCCTGCCCACCGCGGGGGTGCAAGCCCTCATCCAGCTCCTGGGAGATGCCGATTGGCACATACGGCAGGCGGCGGCGCAAGCATTGGGGAGCCTGGGGGA
>DAIDHM010000016.1 GCA_027459705.1 Ktedonobacteria bacterium
CAGACGCCGCGGGCCTGGCCGCCGTTGACGGCGCGGATGATTGCGTAGATCAGGATGGTGAGCCAACCGAAGGGAATGGTGAGCGCCGCCCACAGCCAACCCTGCTGGCCGTGACGGTCCGCGTCGATTCCGTGTTGTCGCAACGCGATCTGCACTATGAATCCGCGCAGGCCGTCCTGCGCGAAGCGCCGCTGGCCGCCGCCGTGGTAACTTCCCGCGACTATGAACTGATTCTCACCAATCCCCGTTTCGACCATCTGCTCCACCTCAGTCCACATGCCTGGGGCCAGCGCCTGGACGCCGTCCTGCCAGAACATGCCCCCGCCCTGCGGCGCGCCTGGCAACTGGACGATGTGATCCGCGCCGGAGAACCCCGCATCATGCTGAATATGCCCGTCAGGCTCCCCGAAGGCATGTCCTACTGGGACTTCACCTCCGCACCGATCCGCGCCGCGGACGGGTCGATCCAATCAATCGTCATCACGGGGGTCGATGTCACCGCGCGGGTTTTGCAGAGCCAGCGCCAGCAGCGCGCCGTCGATATCGCCCAGGAGCGCGTCCTCCAGATGCTCGCGCTCCACAAGACTTCGCTGGAAGTTGGCGCCAAGCTGGGCCAGGATCCCATGGAGCTGTTGCGTGTGATCCTGGAACGGATGGCGCTCCTCGTCGACGCGACGGGCGGATTCGTCCTGTATGCCGAACATGAGACGGGTGACCTCGAAGTGGTCATCTCGGCGGGGCTCGCCCAAGATTATACGCGGACGCGGCTGAAGCAGGGCGAGGGCCTGGCGGGGCGGGTGTACGTCACTGGCCAGGGCCAGATGGTCACTGATTACCGCCGCTATCCTCTGCGCGCCGCGGTGTTCGCCGACGCGCCGTTCGGCGCCATGGTGGCGGTGCCGATGCGCGAGAATGGCGTGGTGATCGGCGTCATTGCGCTGGTGCAAGAGGTGGGCGATGATGGCAACCCCACGCATCCCCATCGCGCGCAAGACGAAGGTCGCGGATCCTTTACGACCGAGGACATCTGGCTGTTGGAACTCTTCGCCACCCAGGCCGCTCAGGTCATCCAGACCGCGCGCATCCATCAGGATCTGGAGCGCGCCTACCAGCGCCAGCGCGCCCTGGATCGCCAGAAAGACGACTTCCTGGCCCGCGCTTCGCACGATCTGCGGCTCCCCCTCACCAGCGTCGTCGGCTTCCTGGACCTGGCGCTGACCGCCCTGGAAGGGGGGAATCCTGCCCAAGCATTGGTGCGGCAGGCGGCGGATGAAGCCCAGCGCCTGCGCGAGATGCTGGATGATATGATGGCGCAATTGCGCCAGGATGGCGCCCCCCGCGAGATCGCGCCGCGCACTGTCCAGCTGGCGCCCATCGTCGAAGAGATCATTCGCGCGCGCCGCAAGCAAATGTCGCTGCATGGCGCGCGGCATGGCTTCACCGTGCGGATCCCCAGCGATCTCGCGGTGCTGGCTGATAAAACCAGTTTGAAAGAAGTGCTGGAAAACCTGATCAGCAATGCGGTGAAATATAGCCCGCAGGGCGGCGAGGTCGTCATCAGCGCGACGGTGGACCGCCGACAGACTCCCTCGGTGGCAACGATCAGCGTCAGTGATCAGGGCATTGGCATCGCCGAAGATGCCCAACAGCATATCTTCGAGCGCTTCATGCGGGTGGAATCACCGCTGGCGCATGAGATTCGCGGCGACGGCATTGGTCTGTATCTCGCGCGCAAACTGGTGGAATCGATGGAAGGGACGATCTGGTTGGAGCGCAGCGCCCCCGGCGAGGGCAGCGTCTTCGCCTTCACCTTGCCCCTGGCGAATCAAAACACGCCACCTGGCAACGAATAAGCCACGGTGGCGGGCCTGCGCGGCGGCCTTCAGATCTCCCCGTCGGCCTCTGCTTCGTCCAGGATCGGCAACGAAAGGGTGAAGGTCGCGCCTTTCTGGGGTCCAGCCGAGAAGGCAGTCAGCCGCCCTGAATACTTTCGCGCGATCTCACGGCAAAAGTAGAGCCCCTGACCGGTTCCTTCGATGGGGATCGGAAAGTGATGGGTGCTGCGATAGCCTTTCTCCATAATGCGGTCGGCATCTTCGGGCGGAAAACCATAGCCTTCATCTTGCACGAGCAGGAAGGCATAGGGGTGGCCACCCTGGCGGCGCGCGTAGAGCTGGATGAAGACCCGGGTATCCTCCGGGCTATAGCGCAGCGCGTTGTCGATGAGATTATGCACGACGCTTTCAATCTCATTGCGGCTCCAAAAGCCCTCGAGCAGCTGATCCGCCGCGTCAGCGTCGATCTGAATGCGCTGCGGACCCAGGCTCTCATGGAGCTCATTGACGTAACTATTGACGCATTTGAAGAGAGACATCCGTTGGATGGACCCGGCGGACATCTCGGAGTTCATGAGATCTTCGATCATGTCATTCATGCGCTTATTGGCGGTGCGGAAGCTCTGCAATTGATCTTTCAGCTCGGCGAGAAACAGGTGCAAGGGCATCTCATGTCGTTCGACCTTCTCCAGCGCATGTTTCACGACCCCCATGGCGCAATTTTGCACCGTCATCGGGCTGCGCAGTTCATGCACATTGCGCCGGAAGTATTCGTCCTTATGGTGCTCGGCATCGCGGATCGCGGAGACATCCTGAATCGTGAGGATCACGCCCGCTTCATCGGAGGCATGCTCCTGAAATGGCGTCGCTGTTACCCGAATTGGGATGATGGCTTCGGGATGATGCACCGGATCTGGGCAGACTTCCATGTCGCGATTGACCAACGCTTCTCGCCCGTTGAGGATGCAATGACTGGGCAGCTGCGTCTCGCTGACAGGGATGGCGCCCGGGAGGCTGGTCGCGAAGTGCGGTTGGGGCGGCTCAATTCCCAGGGCGAGCGCTTCCGCGATGTCTGTGCGATTCGAAGCGAACTTCAGTGCCGCCTGATTATAAAAGACAGTCAACATCTGGGGGTTCTTGATCAGGACGCCATCGTGGAGTGATTCGATGACCGCTGCCAGGCGCTGACTATGGCGGTGCGCGTTCACCAATGCCAGGGTGAGCGCCAATTGAGCGGCGAACAGCCGCAGCACACGTCGTTCTTCCTGGGTGATGGGCGAGCGTGATGAGCGCGCCAGGGCCAGCACGCCGTACCGTTCCCCCCCCTGCGTGATCGGCAGCGCAATGCACTGGTCAGCGGAGCGTGGGAGCGCGCTGGCATCTTCAGCTTGCGACGCAAACACCGCCTGCGCCAATCGCGCCGCGGCGCGCTGGCAGGACGCCGACAGCGCCGGGCCGATGGCGGTCAGGGTCTCTGCCGGGTCCGCCTCCACCAGCCAGCATTGGGCGGTGGTCGCGTCACATGCCACGCGGAGATCCGTCAGGGCGTGTTCGATGGCCGCGCGCACCGTTGCCATGCTGGGCGCTCCCTGCTGGTTGCAGGCCGTGAGATGGGTGATGGATGATTGCAGTGCGTCCAATAATTGCGGCAAGGGCCGTGGTTTGAAGACTTCGCGCAACGGCTGGATCATATCCAGACCCGCGACGGCGTAACACTGCGCGACGACATCCGGCGCGAGGCCGCGATCCAGGATCAATGTCTTCAGGTTGCGGATATGGCGGACTTCCTGGTCGGAGTAATAGCGTTTATGCGAGCGGTCGCGCTGTGGTGAGATCAACTGATACCGTTCTTCCCAGAGGAGGATGGCCGCGCGCGGGGCGCCGGTCATCGTCGCGACCTGGCCAAGTCGATAGGTACGGGTAAGAGCTTGGTCCATACGTGGACACGTTGCGGTTATGCTATGTGTTGGCGTAGCACGCACATCACAAATTCGCTGCATCATCCCAATCAGCCCTTTCGCACTACTGCTTCCTTGCGACCCCAACTCTGCGGAGCCGAAAGTCTTTGCGGAAAGTGTGATCATCGTAGCATGGTCATTGACGTACTGTCAAGCATCTTGTTGACCAAAAAGCGATCGTCCCGCCCTAGAACAAAGATCTGATCTTCCGGTAGCCATAACGGCGAGAGATTCGGTGCACGGTGTGCCGAATCTCCTATGCCGTCAGTGATGCGTGCCAATTGATGGCCTCAATGGCTCACTTCACTCTGCTGTTCACCAAAGACGCCGCGCAGTGTATCCGCGATCTCACCCAGGGTGGCGCGCGCTTCGACCGCCTGGATGATGGTGGGCATCAGATTGGCCGTCCCTCGCGCGTCCGTCTCCAAGCCCCGCAGCGCCGCGCCCACCGCGGCATTGTCGCGCGCATCCCGCAGTGCCGCGATCCGCGATCGCTGCCGCGCTTCGAAGACCGGGTCCACCCGCAGCACCGTCGGCTTGACCTCACCGGGCATCGTAAATTGATTGACCCCGACGATCATCCGCTGCTGCGTTTCAATCGCGCGCTGATAGCGATAGGCCGCCTCTTCGATCTCGCTCTGGATGTACCCGCTCTCGATCGCGCGAACACTCCCGCCCAGTTCGTCGATGGTGTGGATGTATTGCCAGGCGCGCTGTTCGACATCATCGGTCAACGCTTCGACGTAGTAGGACCCCGCCAGCGGATCGATCGTATCGGTGACGCCGGTCTCATACGCCAGCACCTGTTGGGTCCGCAGCGCCAGCAGCGCGGTCTCTGGCGTGGGCAGCGCCAGTGCCTCATCTTTGGCGTTGGTATGCAGCGATTGGGTGCCGCCCAGCGCGGCGGCCAGCGCCTGGTAAGCCGTCCGCACGATATTATTATCTGGTTGCTGCGCGGTCAGCGTCGAGCCCGCCGTCTGCGTATGGAAGCGCAGCATGAGCGACCGCGCGTCGCGCGCGTGGAAGCGATCGCGCATAATGCTCGCCCACATGCGGCGCGCGGCGCGAAACTTGGCGACTTCTTCGAAGAGATTATTATGGCTGTTGAAGAAGAACGAGAGTTGGCCGGCAAAAGCGTCGACATCCAGGCCAGCGTCGATGGCGGCGCGGACATAGGCGATGCCGTTGGCCAGGGTGAAGCCCACTTCCTGGGCGGCGGTCGCCCCCGCTTCGCGGATGTGATAGCCGGAGATTGAAATTGTATTCCAGCGCGGCACCTCTGCGGCGCAGTAGCTGAAAATATCGGTGATGATGCGCATCGAGGGGCGGGGAGGATAGATATACGTGCCACGCGCGATGTATTCTTTGAGGATGTCGTTCTGGATTGTGCCGCTGATCTGGCGCTGGTCGACGCCCTGGCGGCGCGCCACGGCGATGTAAAAGGCCAGCAATATGCTGGCGGTGGCGTTGATGGTCATGGACGTGCTGACCCGGTCCAGCGGGATGCCATCCAATAACCGTTCCATATCGTCCAGTGAGGCGATCGAGACGCCAACTTTGCCAACTTCACCCTCCGCCAGCAGGTGATCGGGGTCGTAGCCCATCTGGGTTGGCAGATCGAAGGCGACGGAGAGTCCCGTCTGGCCACTGGCCAACAACATGCGGTAGCGAGCGTTGGATTCTTCCGCCGTGGCATAACCGGCGTACTGACGCATCGTCCAGAACCGCGAGCGATACATCGTCGGCTGGACGCCGCGCGTATACGGATACTCCCCCGGAAATCCCAGGCGCGGATCCCGCGGCGCCGGACCCCCCGGCGTGGCGGGGCCATACAGCGGCGCGATCGGCATGCCAGAACTGGTCAGAAAGGGATCATCGCGTTCGGGCGCGCGGCGCAACGCGGGATCATAGGTGTGGGCACGCCACGCATCCTGATTCGCGCTCCCATCGCGCGTCTGCTCATCAGCCATCGTCGGCACTCTCCTTTAATACCCATAGGTCCGCACTGTCCCCTGGCGGTGGTCGGAATGCGGGGGGCAATGGGTTCGCTGCCAGTCTGTTGTTGCTTGCTCCCTCTCCATCAGGTCAGCTTCGTTTCTATCATATGATCCCATATGCCCGCGCTGCCCGCCGCGCGCTCCCCCGGCCATGCCTCCGCACCGTGTGCTGCCTGGCTCCGCCCGCCTGAGGACGTTTGGCGGTCCCATTGCGCCCGTTGATCTGCTACAATACATGACAACACCACGACAAGCAGTCTTGTGCAGAAACCGTGATCAGCAATTATTCTCAGATGAGGTGGGTTCCATGCGGAAATGGGCAGCGGCGGCGATGGCGCTCGCCGCGGGTGGCGTTGGCGCGTTAGCGGCGCGCGAAGCCTGGCAACGGCGCCAGGATCAACAAGCTTTTGAAGAGGGTCGCAACTATTGGCGCACGTACACGCCCGCTGAAATGGCCAGATGGGCCGAGGCGCATGGGACCAGCCAGCGCATTCCTTCGTATGCCGCGGGCATTCATCTGGATGTCTATGCGCAGGCGGCGAACGATGCTCCCGTCCTCGTGCTCGCGCATGGCCTGCTGACGTATGGCAAATACCTGATTCCCCTGGCGCGAGCATTTTATGATCGCGGCTACACCGTCCTCTGTCCGGATCTCGGTGGCAGCGGCTTCTCCGGCGGGGTTCGCGGCGCGACCAGTGTCGGTGAGGCGACGGCAGCGTTGGTGGATACTACGATCTGGGCGCGTCGGCGCTTCGATGGGTCGATTGCGATGCTGGGGCTGAGTCTGGGCGGCGCGTTGGCCTACGCGGCGGCGGCGGCGGGCGCGCCCGTCTCGGCGATCGCCTGTCTCGATCTCTTCACCTTCGATGACCCAGCGGCATTCCGTCAGATCATCGCCCGCCCGGCCTTGCTGGATGCCCTGCCGGTGTTGCGGGCAATCGCGGTACCCTTCGGCTGGGTCCGAGTGCCGGTCACCTGGGTGCATCGGGTGGCGGGGAGCGTCGCGCCTGCCGAGTCTGGTGACCTCACCGTGCTACGCAATGACCCGCTGGCGAGGCGACAGGTTGCCCTCCGCGCGCTGATCAGCGCCGTCACGACACCGCCGGCGGTGCCCCTGGCGCACAATACCGTCCCAACACTCGTCTTCAACCAGGCCGATGATGCCGTCCTCGCCCCCGAGGTCACGCGCGCGGCCTACCTGCGCCTTGGCGGCCCGAAGCGCTATATCGATCTCCCCAACAGTGCCCATTGGTCAGCCCACAGCGCCTTCTGGGAACCGATCGTACGGGAGAGCGACCGCTGGTTTCACGAGCATCAACCCATGCCACTGCGCCAGAGTATCGACCAGACCCCCTCAGGCGCCAGCAGTCTATAAACGCCCTTCGTGGGCACACTTTGTCGGCAATCTCTGCGCGGTCGCAACTTCATGGCGCGCCGCGCGTCGCGTCGGGGTAGATCACATTGGTCGCCCCGACAAAGGTGGCGAGGTTCGCGAGGGCCTGGCTGATGGCACGATCGCGCACGCCCCGCCGTGGCGGCGACAAATGCGCGGGCAGCGTCGCGGACTTGATGATGAGCTGCTTGGTTTTGCGATCCCGCTGCAGATCGACACAGCCGACCATGCGATCGCCATACAGAATCGGCAAGGCATAGTAGCCGTATTGTCGTTTCGTGGGTGGGACGTAGATCTCTACCGTGTAGTCAAAGTCAAAGAATTGCAATAACCGTGCGCGATCGCAGATCAGATTATCAAAAGGCGAGAGCAGCGTGACCCGTGGCTCCCATTCGCCGCGTTGCAAGGCTGCCAACGCTTGCAATTGCTCGCGATGCACATACCAGGGACCCGGCCAGCGCGTGCCATCGCCCTCGATCGCCACCGGGACGACCGTGCCTGTCTTGACGAGCGCCGCGAGAATGGCCTTCAGATTCGGATAGCGTCCACGCACGAAATGCCGTCGGATCTGCCCCAGATTGGCGATGCCCAGGGCCCGCAAGGCGTGCTCCACGGCCAACGACTCCACCTGGACAGCCTCTTCCACCGCAAGGGGAGCCGCCAGCGCGGGCAGGACGCGCTCAGCGAGATCCCAGAGTCGCGCCGTCCCCTTCCGCCCCGCGACCAGGATAGTTCCCTGTACCCAGAGCGTCTGCAACAATTGATTGATCGTCCGGCCAGCGGTCCACCCGGTCGAGTACCATTCCGTCGCCGAATCATCCTCGAAGGCGCTCGCCCCGAGCGGGCCGCGTTCCCGCAGCGTCGCGAGGACCTGGTCGCGGAGCTCCGCGTGCTGGTCAAGCCAGGCTATATAGCGCGCCGCGGCGATCCCACCCGCGCGGTGGTCGAGCATGCGTTGGCGATGAATTGGGAGGTCCTCCGCCAGGACCAGCGAGGCGCAATGTGCCCAGTATTCGAAAAGCTGATGATCGCGCCAGAGCAGGTCATCTAGCTCGTCGGCAGCATAGTGCCCTAACCGCGACCAGAGGACGAGCGTGTGGCTACGGGCGACCACGCTGATGGGATCCAACTGGAGGCAGCGTAGATGCCGGAGCAGATCCAGCACGCGCGTTGGTCCGGGCGGCGGTAATGGGCCATCCAGCCGTTGCGCGTGAATTGCCAGACGTCGGGCCAGTGTCGGCGTGATCCGCAGTATGTTGGGTGGAGATTCGTCCGCCAGTGCGCTACCCCTGGCCATTCTCAAGCATCCTCCGGCCGTTCGGTGTATGTATCACAGGGTCGTCAGGGTTGGACGGTTGCCAGACGGCTGCCGTGTGGTTTGTCCTGCAGCCGATGGGTGTGCGCGGAATCGTCTCACTAGGTCTTTTGTTCTTTCGCATGCACAGTATACCATGCCGCGCGCCAGCTGGCGCGCCGGTGCAGATGCGGCGGCAGGAACGACGTGGCTGGCCGTGGTCTTGCATAGATGCGAGCATGGAAATTATTATGAGGCATGGGTACGGCGCGGCTGATAACCCGGTTGCCGGTGGCGACTGCCTAATGGTTTCATAAGAACAGGTCGATGACGCACGAAATCGCTACCATTTTCAGCTTTCGTTCATCGAACGATGCGATTGTTTCAGGTGTCGATAGTATTCTTCACAACAGACGATATGCGTTGCGCATCGATCCCGCGCCAGCTCGTTGGCGTGGTGGGGAGCGAGAGGGCCGATACCAACGGCGTCTCGACGTAGCGATGCGAGCAACGCGGCGATTATTCTCCTCGCATTACGCGAGGATCAGGCGAACGAAGCGTCAAAAGAAAGAGAGCCTACCGTGTCAGAACCATTTGCTTCAGCCCCTCAAGATGAGGCGGCGAACTCGAATAATCAAGTGCCAGCGGCGAGCGACTTCGCTCAAGATCTGAATCCCACCTTACCGCAAGGTCCGCGTCCTGCCAGCTATGCATCGCCATTCGCGCCCGCCACCAGTGGCACGCCTTATGGCAACGCGCCAGCAGGGGCGGGCATGCTCAGTCCGCGACCATCCTACACGGTGGGTGGGCTGGCGGATGTGCCATCCGGGCCGCCAGCGTATCCACCATATGGCGCGCCGCCCGCCAACGCGATGGCGCCCTACATGGGCCAGCATTCAGGGATGTCGGCTGGTACACCTCCACCCACGTATGACGCGCCATTCAGCTATACCATGGAACCGCCGCCATCAGGCAATCGTTTCCCCTGGCCGGCGGTCATCAGCGTGGCGATGGTGATCGTTTTCTTGCTCGGCATGGGGGCAGGCTACCTGATCATGCACCATGCCACGGCGCCCGCGACCATCACAATTGGCTCCTCCAACGCGCCTTCGATCAAGGTCTCTTCGAGTGTCACCAGTTTGCAGAGCACCGTGGAATCGGTCTCGGCGGCGGTGCAGCCAGCAGTCGTGGAGATCACCAGCACGGGTGGCAATCAGGAAGCGATAGGCTCCGGCGATATCCTGACCCAGGATGGCTACATCGTCACCAATGATCACGTCGTCCAGGGGTTCACGGCCTTCACAGTCACGCTCTCCAACCATAAGAACTACGTCGCGCAGGTCATTGGACAGGCCCCGCAAGAAGACCTGGCGGTGATCAAGATCAATGCGACAGGGCTCCAGACCATTTCGCTGGCAGATTCCTCCACGCTCCAGGTCGGTGAGTTCGCGATTGCCGTCGGTAATCCATTAGGATTGCAATCCACCGCAACCTTCGGCATCGTCAGCGCGCTGAACCGCACGGCGAGCGAAGCGCCCTCCGGCCCGGCCGGGACGCTGACCGGCCTGGTGCAGACGAGCGCCCCGATCAATCCTGGTAATAGTGGTGGCGCGCTGGTGGATCTGCAGGGGCAATTGATCGGCATCCCCACGCTGGGCGAGGTCAATCCGCAGACAGGCGCTAATGCCGCTGGTATCGGCTATGCCATCTCGTCCAACCGGGTAGCATTCGTCACCAAACAGCTTATCGCCACCGGCCAGGTCACCAGCACTGGTGAGGGCTTCCTGGGCATCGCGGGTGAGGATGTGACTCCCGCCCTGGCGCAGCAAGACGGGCTCTCCGTCCAGAGCGGCGTCCTCGTCGCCGACTTCGCCAACGACGCCACCGGGGCCAGTCCGGCGCAGGCGGCGGGCGTGCAGAAAGGCGATGTCATCGTCGGCCTCGATTCCACCACGATCAACGCCAGCAGCGACCTCGCCGGTGTGCTCCTCAACGACGCGCCCGGTACGAAGGTTACCCTGAAGATTGTGCGCGGCACCCAGCAGCTCACCATTCCGGTGACGCTCGGTGAACGGCCCACGAATCTGAACGGCTAATACACCCATCTCTACTCCTTCCCTTTTCCCCTCAACAACGGCGGCGCGCTCCCTGGACACACGATCAGGGGCGTGCCGCCGTTGCGGACAGAGGATATTTTGCTCAATGGCAATATCTCATTGAACTGATACAATGTATAAATTACAGTTCTCTATGATGCCAAAGGAGGAGAGCAATGGGCTTGCACGTGACACACAACTCGTGGCAGATCGGCACTGATCTCCCACTGGAATTGATCTTCCTCTTTTCAGTCGATGCTTTCAACACACCCACATCAGAAGCGGAACTCTTCCAACATATCATCGAACATCTCGCGGGAGGATCGCACTTCATATCCGCATGATTTCGTCCCGTGCTCTGCTTACCGACAACAAGCAAGCAGAGCGACTGTCCTGAAAAGGAGACACATGTCATGCACTCCGTCTCATTTGCCTTACAGGAATAGCCCGTAAAGCCGCTGCGCCTTTAGGCCATGCGGATGAAAGGGCTTGCGTCGGCTTTAGCCAGAGTTCCGGAGCATGACAGGGAAGACGTGCTTGTTGTAGAATATCTACAAACAGCAAGGAGTATCAACACGATGAGCATCAGGTGCATCGCATCGTCTCCCATCTCACTTGGTGCCCCAAACGGCGAAAGCGAATATTGGGACATCAAATTGGGTCAATCAAATTGGCCAGAGATGCGAAGCACGCA
>DAIDHM010000030.1 GCA_027459705.1 Ktedonobacteria bacterium
CTTGCTTCAAGGCTGAATGCGGACATCACCCTTGACGATCACGCTGAGCGCTGGTATATTGCGCATGAACTCGTCATTCCACCTCAACGGGCGATACTGCTCGTGTAAGGAATACTGCATGAACAGGCCTCGTAGCAATGCAACACGGCTCAGGTTCCACAGTCGCCATGGATTTTGCCTGACATTGCTTGTTGGACTGATGGTGGCGGCCTTGGGACAGGTGTTTCCATCGACTCCCGCCTTTGCCGCACCGACCGACCCAGCCCCTTCATTGACGATTGTCAACCCGGTATATTTCAGCCAAAAAGTGGCTCAAGGGCCAGTCGGCACCAATGTGACGGTGGTGGCGACTGGCGGATGGACGATTGGCGCGACCATTCAATTGGGTGTTGTGCCGGGCGTCATTGCCCCGGGCAATGCTTGCGATCCAACCGCGGAGATCCCGGTGTCGCCTGTCGCGCCTATCACAGTGGACGGTAATGGTGCGTTCAATGGTATCTTCGTCTGGCCCTCATCGGCGCAGTCAAGCACACCATATTCTATCTGCGCCAATGAAGAGAATGGCGGAACCAAGAGTGGGGCGTCCACCAATACCTTCTCCGTTCTCTCCGCGGTCTCACCAGCACTGCAACTTCCGCCCGCACCAATTCACGCCGGGGACACAGTAACGATTTCGGGCACAAACTGGCTTCCCCCAGCACAGCCAATCTCGCTTTATCTCGAGACGACGAATCTGCAGCCTTTTCTCTTGAACGACCCGACGACAACTCTCACCGATCAAAATGGTAATTTTACCGTCACCCTGACTATGCCCCAACAGTTTATCGGCTCACGAACCATTGTGGCGACGATGGGCACCCCAACGTCGTATCAGAAGACACTCTATTACCCATTACAGTTTAGTAGTCCGCCTTACGAAATCCAAAATCCGGTCTTTACCCCAACAGCCACGACCGCACCACCCACGCCAACTACCATTCCGCAGCCCACAGCAACCGTGACGACGAATACACCCCCCTTGATTTCTTCGTCAACCTTGCTCGTGGCGTTGTTGGCATTGGTCGCCATCGTCTTGCTCGTCACCGGTCTCGTCGTGGCGGTCCTGGCGCTGCGCGGCCGGGATGACCCGCCATCTGGCGGTGCTGGACCCACACGCGATCCCAATCGCGGGAGCGCTTCTGGCAATTGGGATGACGGCTATACTGAAGAAGCCAATTGGAACCAGGTCTGGCAGAACCCTTCCGGCCAACCCTGGAGTGGTCGCCTGACTCCTACGTATCGCCCTGAACCGCTGGAGGAAGACGAGGATCCCTATCGCACGCGGATGGGTGACGCACCACCGGTGCAACAAGCTGGTCAACCAGGCCAACCTCGGCCCCAGACCTCGCGACCGACGCAGCATCGTCCCCCACTTTCACGGCCCGTCAACCAGCCAGGACAAAATTGGGGCGAAGATACGATGGCGAATAGCGATACCAACCCAAATAACTGGCCGCCTAATCCCCCCATACGCTGAAGGGTGAAAGCGAACTGCCAGGCCCCACGGAGGATATCCTCGGCGAGGCCTGGCAGTTCGCTGGAGTGGGAACTTAACCTTTGATCAAATCACGGGCAATCACGACTCGTTGAATCTGGTTGGTGCCTTCGTAAATTTGGCAGATCTTCGCGTCGCGCATCATCCGTTCTACCGGAAATTCTTGCATGTAGCCGTATCCGCCCAGGATCTGGATGGCATCGTTCGTTACTTTGATCGCGGTATCGGAGCAATACAGTTTTGCCATCGCCGAAAATCGACTGAAATTTGGCGCGCCATCATCAATCATCCGCGCGGCATGATACAGCAATTGACGCGAGGCTTCGATAGCGGTTGCCATATCCGCAAGCATGAATTGAATGCCTTGCTGCTCCGCGATCGGTTTGCCAAATTGGACGCGCTGTTTTGCATAGTTGACCGCCACATCGAGCGCACCCTGGGCGATACCCAAAGCCTGGGCCCCGACGCCCGGACGCGTCCGATCGAGCGTCATCATGGCGATTTTGAACCCCTCACCCTCGCGGCCCAGGAGATTTTCCGCCGGAATGACGCAATCCTCGAAAAGCAGTTCCCCGGTCTGTGATCCGCGGATACCCATTTTATGCTCAACATGTCCCAGCCGGAATCCTGGCGTCGATTGCTCCACGATGAACGCACTGATCCCACGCGTTCCCGGTGCCGTTGGATCCGTGATCGCGAAAATGACATTGACGTGCGCCAGCCCCGCGTTGGTGATGAAATGCTTCATCCCATTCAGGACATACGTATCGCCCTTGCGCTCGGCGCGAGTCTGCATCGCCCCCGCGTCAGATCCGGACCCCGGTTCCGTTAACCCAAATGCTGCCAGCCATTCACCACTGGCCAGGCGCGGCAGGAAGCGCGCTTTCTGCTCCGGGGTGCCCGCCAAGAGAATCGGTAATGAGCCAAGTTGCTGCACGCACAAAATCAACGCAGTGGTGGCGCAGTGGCGCGAGATCTCTTCAATGACCCGGATGATCATCTCTTCGCTCGAGCCAGAACCTCCATAGGTTTCGGGAAAAGGCATGCCCAGGATACCCTGTTCGGCCAGCAGTGCCTTCATATCCCAGGGAAATTCACCCGTTTTGTCAATCTCGGCGGCGCGTGGCGCGATTCGCTGTACCCCAATGTCATGGACCATACCCAGAATCATCTGATCTTCATCGGAACGTAACTTGATTGCCATTGTATCGCTCCTTTGCGAGAGGTCGGGCAGGGCGTGGTGTCGCGTCATCGGCCCGATTCCTGAGGTATCTTGATCAGAATTGTAGCACACCTCAGACGCAATCCAGGCCCGCACCGACCATGCGCTCAGGAGATCCAGCGCATATGCGCGAGAACGCGTTGCACGTAGGTCCAGTTGAAGATCCCACGGGTCACCACATTGCGTGCGCCTTCGTTATAGGCGCTAATCACGCGATAGAGGTCACCATTGAACTGGTTCCACAGCAGGCGTAAGTAACTTGTACCAAGCTGAATATTGTCATAGAGCCTATAGGGATTCCAACCCGTATGAAAATAGCTATTCAGCCAGGCGGTAGTATACGGCATCAGTTGCATCGTGCCGACGCCGCCATCCCAGGCAATGACATGCTGAGTCCAATTGCTCTCTTGCCAGGCAATCGCGAGCACCAGACTGCGAGGCAACTGCCAGTGATCGGCCGCAGCCAGCAACTCTTGATGTACCTCGGCGGGCGTCGACCACTGGAGCGGATCGCCCGGGGTCGCGCCATTACTGACACAGAGACGCTGACCAACATAGATCAGATTGATATTGCGGATGCTATTCCACTTTGCCAGTTCCGCAATGCTGACCCTATACCGTTGCGCGATACCCCCTAGCGTATCGCCTCGTTGGACGGTATACGCACCGCAAGCCGCCTCAACTGTCGAGAGTTGATGCGTCATGAGTAATGCGCCACCGCTCATGACTACGATAAGCGCCAACAAAATGACGCGACGCATGCCCCCTTGCGTCAGGCGTCGTATAGTGGCTACGAACCTGTTACGACGCTGCACATACATAGCTTCCTCCCAACCAGGTTGTAACGCTAGTTACAATCGGCACGGAGGATTCGATCATGAGTGCGGTCAGTGATAGGCAAGCGCGTATTCATGACCAATGTTCCTCTCCGCTCCATCTTATGGGAAAGCCGCCATCCTTGCGATTTTTCCTGGATTGTCCGCGTGTTGGCTGTGACATACTGAGTGGGTACCCGATCCGGGACCTGGGGAATGGGCAAGACTGATCGTATCAGAACAAAAGAGAGGATGCCATCACGTGACAGATCGAATATTGGCACCACGGAGCGCCGTCAACAAAGCAGATACCTGGAATGCGGAAAGTGTCTTCGCAACCTTAGATGACTGGCAAACTGCCACGGCAACCATCGAGCGCGACATTGGTAGGATGCAACAGTTTCAGGGTCATCTCCATGAAGGTGCCGCAGTCCTGGTAGATGCTCTGGCAACCTACTACCAGCTGAGTGAACGCGTCAATAAAATATTTTTTTACGCCATGTTCAGTAAATCCGTCGATAATGCCGATACGACGGCGAGCGCGATGCTAGGACGTGCTTCAGCGATCTTCAGCCAATTCTCGGCGGATGCGTCCTTTCTCGCACCTGAGATAATCGCCATAGGCGCACCCACCATCGAGCAATGGCTCCAGGAAACGAACGCACTGCTGGTCTATGCCCACTATTTTGACAATCTGTTTCGCCAGCAAGACCATGTACGATCGGCTGAGGTCGAAGAGATCCTGGGCCTGTCCATGGATACTATGATGACCTTTGAACAGGTAGCTTCCTCGCTCCGCGAAGTAGAGATGCCCTATCCGCCAGCGGTCGATAGCCATGGCAACCATTTCGATGTTTCCGGGGGCACCGTGATGACGCTCACTGAGAGCACCGATCGCGAATTGCGGCGAAGCGCGTGGCTCAGTTACGCTGATACACATCTCGCATTTCGACAGACCCTCGCCAATTCCCTGAGCGGCGCTATCAAACGCGATGTGTTCACGGCGCGCGCGCGGCGCTTCACCTCTGCGCTCGAGGCGTCACTCTTCGCGAACAACATCCCCATGACGGTCTTCACCAATCTCATCGCAACCTTCCGAAATCATCTGCCGACCTGGCATAAGTATTGGGCCGTGCGTCGGCGTGTGCTGGGTCTGGAGGTTTTGCAACCATATGATATCCGCGTACCTCTCGCTCGCCAATCACCTGTGGTGCCATTCGATCAGGCCGTCGAGTGGATCAGCAATGGGGTGCGGCCACTGGGTGATGACTATGCGGAAATATTGCGGCGCGGTTGTCTCGAAGAGCGCTGGATCGACCGATACCCCAATCAAGGAAAAACATCCAACGCATTCTCTTACGGTACTCAAGGCACCCACCCGTTCATCCTGACCAATTACGAGAACACTCTCAATGAGATGAGCATTTTGGCGCATGAGCTAGGCCATTCCATGCACTCTTACTACACCTGGCAGACGCAGCCTCCCGTATACGCTGATTACTCACTCTTTGTCGCGGAAGTCGCTTCGAATTTTCACCAGGCGCTCGTCCGCGATTACCTGTTTAAGACACATCCAGATCCAGATTTCCAGATTGCTGTATTGGATGAAGCAATGGTCAATTTCCACCGGTATTTTTTCATCATGCCGACTCTGGCGCAGTGGGAACTGGCCATGCATGAACGTGCGGAACGCGGTCAAAGCATTGCGGATGAGGTCATGACCGCGACTATGGCCGATCTTTTCGCGGAAGGCTATGGCGGTGAGGTCGCCGAGGATCGTGATCGCACAGGCATCACCTGGGCGGAGTTCGGACATATGTATGCAAACTTTTACGTGTTCCAGTATGCAACGGGTATTTCCGCCGC
>DAIDHM010000034.1 GCA_027459705.1 Ktedonobacteria bacterium
GGTTGAGAGTGGCGTAATGGGCGAGTAACTGGCTGTTTCATTCCCAGAGGATGTAGGCGACTGAGGATCCAGCTGCCTGCCGCTGATATCCGCGGTTCGCGCACCTGCTGAAATCGCCCGTGCCACCGCGGCTTCAACGGCATCCGCCTCGCTGGCCAGACCCAACCCCAGGCGTAAGAGCATGGCCATGCTGAGGATGGTCGCCACCGGGTTCGCGATTCCCTGACCAGTGATGTCTGGCGCGGTGCCGTGGATCGGTTCAAACAGACCAAATGTGCCATATGCCGTCTGGCGCGTCCCCAGGCTCGCGGAGGGCAGCAAACCAATCGAACCGCTGAGTGTCGCGGCCTCGTCGGTCAAGATATCACCAAAGGTATTCTCCGTGACCAGCACATCGAACTGCGCGGGGTTGCGTATCAACTCCATGGCGCAGGCGTCGACCAGGATATGGCGCAGCCGCACCTCCGGAAATTCCGCCGCGACAATCCGTTCGGTGACTTCGCGCCACAAGCGCGAGGTGTGCAGAACATTGGCTTTATCGACACTGGTGAGCAGACGCCGCCGATCGCGAGCAATGCGCGCGGCAGCGCGCACCACACGCGCGATCTCCGCTTCGTCATAGACCAATGTATCGACCGCTTGCCGCGTTCCATCCGCATGGGTGGTGATGCCACGTGGTTCGCCAAAATACAGACCACCCGTGAGCTCGCGGACCAGGATGAAATCGACACCCCGCAATCGATCAGCGCGTACGGGCGAGGCATCGCTCAGTTCAGGAAAGGGTCGCATCGGTCGAATGTTCGCAAAGAGATCGAACGCGCGACGTAGCCCAGTGATGGCACGTCCCGCTTGCTGATCTATTGGACGACGCTCTGATTCCTGCGTGCCCCCGACCGCCCCGAACAAGATCGCATCGCTCGCCGCGCAGAGGTCGATGGTCGCCTGACTGAGCGGAGTTCCTTCGCCAGAAATCGCCGCTTCCCCGACCAACGCAGTTCGCTCGATAAAAGTATGCCCGTAACGATCCCCTATGCGACGCAATACCAATAAAGCTGCATCAACGACTTCTGGCCCAATCCCGTCCCCTGGCAACACTGCGATGGTGTACTGTCCCATTCCACGTCCTCTTCTCGCGTCTGTAGCTGTATTATAGAACGGCGCGTAAATACCTGCGTCTTTAGAACGGGGATAGAAGCGCCGTCGCAGCGATCCCTTGACATACACGTTTTTGATTTGTATAATACGCGTATGGATCAACAGAACGAAAAACGCAAAATAACATTCGTTTATCCCAAGTATCTCTTGGAAGAGATGCGACGCCTGGCCCAACTTCATCAACGATCTTTGATTGGGGAGATCGTTTGGGCATTACGTCAGTATATCCAGCAGCAACAGGAATCCTGAAAAAACAGTGTGACCAAGACGTTCACCTACAAGCTTGATCTCACTCCGCAACAAGCGGCAGATGGCACATATCAAAGGACTCTGCAACTGGTTGTACAATATGCCCCTGGAACAGCGTCGGGCCGAGTGGAAGATGCGTCGTACCTCCCTCTCCTATCCGGATCAAGCGAATGATCTCTCGGAGCTGAAAGCGTTGGTTCCCGAGTTCAAGGACGTGCATTCCCAGGTCTTGCAGCACGTCTTGAGACGGTTGGATCACGCCAATCAAGCCGTTCTATCGCCGCTGCATGAATGGGGAGAAGCCAGGATTTTCCCGTTTTCAGGGGGCACATCGTTATCATTCGTTCACGTACCCTCAGTATGGCAATGGGACCACCTTTGATAATGGCTTTTTGGTGCTGAGCAAAATTGGTCGTATTGCCGTGCGTTGGCCGCGCCCCTTATAAGGCACCCCCAAGAGCGTTACCGTCTCATAAGAAACGGATGGCTGGTATGACACCGTTGTGTGTGTCGACATCGCACTTGAACCGTTGCCGCGCACCGGACACGCGATCGGGATTGACGTGGGGATCAAGGAGTTTCTGGTCACGTCCGATGGCGAGATGGTCCACAATCCCCGGCTCATGGAGCAAGCCCATCGCAAACTGAGATCATCCCATCGGTTGTCGGGCCACACACCCAGTGAAGATGCTTTGCTGATGCCGATGCGTCTGCGTCGCTGCCGCAGAGCAGTGGCTATGTAGGATGTGGATGTGGTTGGCAGGGATGCGTGACTTTTGCGGGATCGCGATGCGTGGAATCCATACCATGCACGTGCAAGCTATGCGGAGCGCGCATCAGCAAGCTCCATTCGGCGCAACTAGCCGCGCCAACGCTCGATCGAGCACCGCGACACCACGCGCGAAATCGGCGAGATCGATATGCTCGTCGGGGGTATGGTCAAGGGCAGCGTCACCTGGGCCATACGCGATGATGGGGCATTGCCAGATTGGTCCCACCACATTCATGTCCGAGGTCCCGGTTTTCCGCTGAAAGACCGTGTGCCTGGCAGTGTCTGGGCTTGTCGCGCGGATGGCGTGCGCGAAAACCGTCGGCAACCTACCAGTCCGGGGCGACTGAAATGCCCGTTCGGCACCGCGAAAAGTGATCGTGGTCGCGCCTGTCATCGCAGCGCGCGCTCCGATTGCATCGCGCCGATCAGTTGCTGCCTTGCCCGTCAGAGTGCCTGTCGCGCTGTGGAGCATCTCGCGTAATTCCGCCATGAGATCCTCGGGTTCATAACCTGGTGGCAGGCGATATCCCACTTCCAGCGTACACCATTCGCGGAATCCGTCGGATGCTGAGCGAATCCATCGCAATGATGGCTGGAGCAAAGTGAACGCTGTACCGGGCAGCTGGTTGGCTGCGTGCACCGGTGTATCGGCAAGCGGCTCAGCTGACAGCGATCTCTGTGTCTGATTCCAGCGATCAGCGTGCGCTACGATTGCGTTCCAGATCTCGACGGCGCTGGCGCTGGCGCTGGCCTCGGGACGCGCGGTATGGGCGACGGACCTTTCCACACGAATGGTTGCAAGTAATCGTCCTTTGTAGCCTATGGTGATCGCGTCTACACCGCTCGGTTCGCCGATCACGACAAAGGCTGGGGCATAACGCGCAACGACATGGCGAGCGCCCCTGGAAGTCGCGATCTCTTCTTCGACCGCGCCGATCACCACGATATCGCGCACCCGCTCCGTGAGTTGACGGGCATGCGCGGTAGCCGCCAGGAATGCCGCCAGTGGTCCCTTGGCGTCCACCGCGCCACGACCATACAAGCGTTGGCCATCGCGACGCACGTCGATGTGGCCAGGCACGGTATCCGCATGTCCGAGTAAGATGATTGGTGGTTGGGGATCAGGTACTGTCGCGGCGAGCGTGACAATCGTGTTGCCGACCTCGTCAACCATGCCGACCAAACCATGCGCCTGGGCCCATGCAGCCAACCAGTATGCCATGGGATACTCAGCACCAGATGGAGTGTCGAAGCGCAGCATATCCTCTAGCAGGTGCTCGGCAGCGCCTGCATCTACCCATTGCGCCGCGCCATCTCCTGACAAAGCAGCCGTCATCGTAGCGCCTCCGCACAGGCCGCGATGACCGCATCCACCTGCTCTTCAGTGATGACCAGCGGTGGTACCAGGCGAATAACCAGGGATCCCGCTGTCATTGCCAGGACACCCAGGGCCGTCAAACGCTCCAGGTAGGGCTGGACACGCTCACGCAACTCAATGCCAATGAGCAAACCCTGGCCGCGGACCGCGCGGATGAGCGGATGCTCAGGCATGAGCGCTTCCAGGCCAGCGCGCAGCCGCGCCCCCATCTTTGCCGATCGCCTGACGAGCTCTTGCTCGGCGATTTCATCCAACACCGCCAGGCCAGCAGCACAAGCGAGCGGATTACCACCGAACGTCGACCCATGCAGCCCGGGAGGAAAAGCAGCGACACGCATTCCAAAACCAACCGCGCCCATGGGGACGCCGCCAGCAATACCCTTGGCCAGACACAGCAGATCTGGCGTGACCGTTGCTGCGCCATCTTCCCCCACATGCTCATGCGCCCATAAGCGCCCGGTTCGTCCGAAACCTGTCTGAATTTCATCAAAGATCAGCAACGCTCCATGCTGTTGACAGAGATGCGCGGCAGATCGCAGATACTCCGGATCGGCTGGATAGACACCGCCTTCGCCCTGCACGGGCTCGATGATGACAGCGGCCACGGTGTCGTCAATCGCCTGCTCCAACGAGGCAATATCGTTGAAGCGCACATGGCGGAAGCCCGGGACCAGCGGACCAAATGGTTGGCGGTAGTGTGGATCCCAGGTCGCGCTCAGTGCCCCGAAGGTGCGGCCATGGAAGCCTCGCATGGTTGCCACGATACCCGCTCGGCCGGTCGAAAGTCGCGCGGCTTTGATGGCCGTCTCGATGGCCTCTGTGCCAGAATTTGTCAGGAAGATGCGATCCATGGCCGGTGGGAGGACTGCCGCCAGACGTGTGAGATAGCGAGCGCGTACGTCATTATGAAACATCTCTGGACAGCTCATGATTGTCCCTGCCTGGGCAGATAGTGCCGCCACGACGTGTGGGTTCGCATGGCCAACATTCGCGACGGCGATGCCACCAACGCAGTCGATATAGGATCGTCCAGCATCATCCCAGACAGTTGCTCCCAACCCACGGACAATCGTCAGCGGCCGTTTATAATAAGCGCCAGCTTCGTGTCGCATTTCAGCGTCCACTGAGGTTGCTGCCTCGGCCACGGTCTGGTCAGTTTCTGGAATCATCATAGTAACATCGTTCCTCTCCCCGCCAAAGCGGCCTGAATGGGTTGTTGTTGACGACCGTCCGCCAGGATCACCTGCTGTACACCGCCTGCGAGGGCCTGGCGTGCCCCCATGAGCTTACGGCGCATGCCCCCACTAACGGACGCTTCAAGCTCCGCGATGTCCCTTTGCTCGATCCGCATGATGAGACTGTGCGGGTCTGCCAGATCGCGTAATACTCCGGGCACATTAGTCAACATGATGAGATGATCTGCGTTTGTCGCGGTTGCCACAGCCGCCGCCGCGCGATCGCCATCGACATTGACAGCGGTATAATCTTCTGCCAGGGCGACCGGTGCAATGATGGGGGTATACCCCTGCTGGATGAGTTGGATGATCAACGCGTCATTGACCGAACACACGGTCCCCGTGAAATCATCATGAATGACCATCAAGCGTTCGCCCTCAACAACTCGGATAGTTGCTTTACGCCGGGCGTGCAAGACTCCGCCATCTACGCCGCTCACACCGCATGCTTGCATGCCCAACCGCTGCATCTCGCGGACAATCGTGCTATTGACGCGGGCGGCAGCCATCTCAAAAATTGCCATATCACGGCTATCCGTGCGGCGACTCCTGACTCCAGTGGGACTGGTGACGTGGCGTACCGCGACCCCTAGTTCGGCGGATAGCTGATTCACCGCTGCCGAACAACCATGGACCACGATGATCTCATGGCCATGCGTGCTGAGAGCCACGCAATCGGCGATCACTTCCGCCAGGTCGATACCTTCGCCTCCACCGATTTTTATGACGATGCGCATGGTGTCTTTCTTTCCTTGGTCGGTATGAACGCGGAGCGTGTACCCCACGTTCGGTGAGAAATTCAACGGACTGTTGGGATCACTCTGCTCGCCCTGAACGATGGTCAGGGTGTATTCGCTCCAATGATGGATGCGAGCGATCTCAAATATGCGCTCAGATCGGATGGAGGCCAGTGAAGCGCAGACCAGTTGTTTCATCCCAACCCATGGCACAATTCAATGCCTGTATGGCATTACTCGCGGCACCTTTCATGAGGTTATCCAGGGCAGCGATGATGACAATGCGTTGCGCATGCGGATCGACTTCGAAGCCGATATCACAGAAATTTGTACCAGCCAACACCTTTGGTTCTGGATAGCGATAGACCCCTGCGCGTTCCTTCACCAGCCGAATGAACGGCTCGTCACGATAGGCCTGACGATAGATCTGCCACAGGTCACGTTCGGTGAGCTTTTCGCGGATGAAGGCATGGGCGGTTATCGCGACGCCCCGCACGAGTTCCACTGCCGTCGCACTAAAAGCAATGCCGCCAGACACGGAGCCGCTCGCAATGGGCCAGCGCAATTCTTGCGCGATTTCGGCAGTGTGCCGATGGCCCGTTGGCGCGTAAGCACGGACGACGTGGGAACGTTCGGGATGGTGGGAACCTGGTGCGGGGGTTGCGCCCAATGCCGACGATCCGACTTTGCCCTCGATAACCAGCGGTAGCTGCTGATCGAGCAAACCCGTCGCGACCAGTGGTCGCAATCCCAGGATCGCCGCGGTGGCCAGGCAGCCCGCGCCGCTGATCAATGTGGCATCTGGTAGCTCCGAGCGATGGAGTTCAGGAATGCCATAGACGGCGGTAGCCAGGCGCGTCGCATCGGCGTGTGCGTGGCCATACCAACGCGGATAGTCCTGAGGATCGTGTAGTCGAAAGTCAGCGCTCAGGTCGATAATACGCGGCGCATAGCGCGCAAAGCGATCGATCTCGCCCATGCTCATGCCGTGGCGTTGTGCAAGAAAGAGCACATCGCATGGTGCGAGGTCATCAAGGGACACGATGCGGATGGGATCATGCCCAAATGCTGGCCGCAGGTGTGGATGCAGGGCATGGAGATATGTACCTGCATGATGTGCTGACGCTACCTGGAGTTGGGCAATCCCTGGGTGATCCATCAGGATCCGCGCCAATTCGCCGCCAGCATAACCACTCGCTCCGACAATACCTACAGATATGGCCGGACGCGTTGCCGAGGGTGCAGCATGGCCAGTCACGGGGGTGCTTTGCGCGGCATGGTTCATCGCCGCACCTCCACGCGATTGGGCATTTTGGCGAGTTCAATGACACGTTCGGCGACAATGCCAGGAATGTCGACACCGGTAGGAGCGATGCTATTGCGGAACTCCATCGTGGCATTGACCTCATTGACCAATAGTCCACGATCACTCTCCAAAAGATCAATCGCCAAAATAGCGGGAGCGTCGCCGGCGATGGCGTGTGTGGTACGACGACAGAGATCGACGAGTTCAGGTGTCAAAGGGCACAAACTGGTCGTCGCGCCTCGCGCCGTGTTCGTCACCCAATGCGTGGCATGGCGATAGATGGCGCAGATCGGCTCATGGTCCACGACAAACGCGCGGATATCACGCCCCGGTTTAGGGATATATTCCTGGATATAGTACGCGTGGTGCTGGTACCCACCCAGCGTCTCTTTATGTTCGAGAATCGCTTCGGCGGCATCGCGATCATTGACGCGCGCCAGCAGACGACCCCAGGAACCGATGGGCGGCTTCAAGACGACAGGATAGCCGAGCGCTTCGATGGACTGCAACGCGGCCTCGGGGGTGAAAGCGAGCCGTGTGTGTGGCACAGGGATGTGGTGCGCGATGAGCGCTGCGGTAGTGAGGTACTTGTCATTACACGTTGTGGCGACTGCGTAATGATTGAGCGTGCGCACACCGATCTGTTCGAGGGCATGCAAGAGATACATACCGCGCGACTGACTGATGCTGCGTTCGAGAATAAGATCATATGATCGCCAATCTGGCGCTGGTTGACCGGGATCAATACTCAAGGTCCGATCATCAATGATGATCGTTTCCGCACCACGCGCAGTCAATGCTTCGAGCAGCAGTTTTTCCTCAACGCGGATGCGCGATGCCAGTATGCCAATCGTTACAATACCTTCCCCAAGGGGTGCCTCCTTTTGCGCGGATGCAAACCACGCGACAACGAACCCTCTGTCCGATGACTGACGACGACCAGGTGGTCGGCCTTATCTTGATCTATTCGCCCCAATCTTCTTGCACTGTCGGGGCGAGTTCCAACGTGAATGGCTCAATGGTGCTGACCTCAAGTTCAGCACCGCAATCACGACAAGGAATAATTTCTCCCACTAACACATCGTGCGCGGTAATCAGTCCGGCACATACGGGGCATTCGGCTTGTAGCATCTGCATTTGTTGGTATTTCCTTTCTCCGCTGAGTCAGCGGTTGCTATCTGCGTTCGCAGTCGTGCTGAAACGCAAAAATGGGCACAAAAAAGCGCCGCTCGTTCAGGACGAGCGACGCCGAGTTGTCATACAACCCAAACATCTTCGTGGTACCACCTGAGTTCACGTTATGCTTACACACAACGTCTCGACAAGTGCAATCCGCACTCCGGCCTGATAACGGCGGCCCTAGCCCGGTGAAGTCTATTGAGCATATCGAACAGTGGCACTGCTCGGCATCCCGTTCTTTTCACTGTGCGTGGAGTCTTATTTCGCCAATCTGTCGACCACAGGCTCGCACCAACCGCCTGATCTCTGCGTAGCGCACACTGGGTACTCTCTCCACGAGTTGATAGCTCAACTATAGAAAGATAGTACACGATAAAACCACATACGTCAAGTGGAAAACAGTCGCGAGAGTGCTGAAAGTCGAGGGTTGTACACCTGCACTTGTTTACGGACGTGCAGAGGTCTAATAGCCTGCTCGCTGTACTTACCCAGAGGCCGACCAACGAGCAGATATTGGGAATTCTGTGTGTATTCTGTGGATTCTTCATAGCTTGGCCCGATCGCCTGAGTATAAGATACGACTGCGGACGCGCGTCCTGGCGTTCACTCGCGCAGTCATAGTTTGTACTCTCTCGTGAAAGAAGAAAGGCCTACTCATGGTTCGACGATCACTGCTCGGTATTATCTTTGCCTGCTGTATCCTCGCTGCTTGTGGAAGCTCAAGTACAATTGGCTCCGCTACAACGAATGGGGAGGCCACAAGTACGCCATCCGCACGCGCAGCTGCAACGGCGACTCCTCCCCCTAAAGGCATGGGAAAAGTGACAGTAACGAGTCCATTCCAGCTCACGGTGGCAGGTGCGTCTTGCGTGCACAATGCTACCATTGGTGTCGCGGGCTTTGTTTTCCCCGATACAAAACATGCCGTTGTCGGCTTCGCCATTGGCCCGGATCCCACCGCCCAGGGGCAGGCAAGTAATCCGCCATTCAAAGGACCAGGTTCCTATCCAAATACGATCATCTCGGTGGATAATCCATCAAATCCGACACAACTTGCCTATGGAAGTGGTACGGTTACCATCAATAGCGATGACCAGACGGGGTCATTTGTTCTGGACGATAAGAGCGCTGCAGGGACTTTCGATTGCGGATCTCCCATCGGCTGATATGTGGGCTGAGTTAAGGTCCAGGTTGGTCAAGGCATTTACCCGCGTCAGTCAATGGAACGGCTGTACCGGCTGACCAAACAGCGTCAAAGCGTTCTGTGTTCAATGATGCACGTAATGCATCGACCAATTGTGTGGCGGCCAGACGGTCTGGAGGAGGACTCATGCGATTGCGTATAGTGTGCATCGGTGCGGCCATTCCGAGCAGGAAGACAGCCCGTACATTATCTCCACGCTCCCTGGCAATCGTAGCTAACCCGATGAGGCAATCCGCAATGAAGACTGGCGACTCACACAGAGTTGCCATCCGGATACCTTCGTGAAAGCAAGCTTCAGCTGCAGAGAGATCCCCTTCCGCGTGATGAATATTACCCAGGATGCCGAGAGATGGCGCGAGATCTTGTAATATGTGGGCTTGTCGCAAGATGGTGATAGCTTCGTCGATAACCTGGTGCGCTTCGTTCAACAGGCCGCGCGTGCGCAATACATCGCTCAGGGTAATCAAAGCGTTGCTGAGTTCATATGGTGACCCGGCCGACCGCGCATGATCCATTCCTTCACGCGCATAGCGTTCGGCCAGCGCATATTCACCCAGGAGATTGTATGCATCGCCAATATTCACCAGTGCGTTGGCAGTTGCCGCTTCCCAGTGTTGCAACCGGTAGTAATCAAGACATTCTTGATACATGGAGATGCTGAGCACATAGCGGCCCTGCTTCCGGTATAGACGCGCGAGATTGAATAACGGGATTAGTTTATAGTTGGGTAGCGCATCGATGTCAGCATGTGAGATGCTGGCTTGAAAATAAGGCTCGGCGGCATCGTCATCGAGATCCGTGCAAACCAATCCCAGGACATTGAAGCCCATAGCCAGGACACGATCGTTCTGGAGATTATCTGGATATGCCAGACAATTTTCCAGGTTTTTGCGCGCTTGCGTCAGATCCCCCAGTCGATATGCTAACACTCCTGCGACATAGAGCCCATGTGCCACCACCGGCGTCACGACGCCTTGCGTGGGCATCTCTGAGGTGGAGGCTACCATAGCGAGGAAGGCTTGCGTCCATTCCAGTCCTTCACGCAGCAGATTGCGAAGGGTCCAATAGCGCCACAGCGAGTAACATATCCGCAGTCCATCTTCACCTGCTGCGGCTTCCTGTAGCTGAGTCAAGACAGCGCGAATATCGTCGTAGACAAAATCCAGCCGTTCCAGCCAGAGTTGTTGTTCCGCGCCCTCCAATCCATCCTGCGCGGCGCGGGTAAGGTTGCAAAAATATACTCTATAACGAGTTTGTAGTCGCTCGGTTTCTGGGTCGGTCAAAAGCAAACTCCAGGCGAAATCACGTATCGTAGCCAGGAGTCGATATTGATTGTCGGCGATACGACTTATAAAATGGTGGTCGATTAATGACGCCAGGCACTCTTGCATAGGTAAGGCTTCGTCAGAGTCATCCCAGAGCGCCTGTACACTTTCTGACGTAAAGCTGCCTGCGAAAACTGCCAGGGAATGGAAGACTCGTTGAACCGAATAGTTGAGGAGGCTATAACTCCAGTGGAGGGTCGCCTGCAATGTTTGCTGCCGTTGAGGCAGATCACGCCATACGAACGCACCGAGAGACAAAGATCCATGGTGTTGGATTCGGTCAGCGATCTCACAGGGCGTCAAGTATTGGGTATGGGCTGCCACGAGCTCGATTGCTAACGGTAACCCATCGAGGCGATGACAGATCTTCGCCACACAGCGCAAAGCGGCGATACTCATAGCGTGGCCGGTAGACACTTCAGGCATGAGCGACATAAATAAACGGATCCCGGGATGAGATTCTAACTGTGCCGCCGTTGCGGTCTCCATTATTGTGGGTAGCGTGAATGGTCGTATAGGGTAGCAAGACTCACCGCGCACACGCAATGGCGTACGGCTGGTGACAAGCAAGCGTACACGGGGACAGGCTTCTAACAGCGCGACGAGGGTACTCGCAGCTTCGATGAGATGTTCAAATGTATCCAACACAAGAGTAATCGATTGATCCCGCAATGCATCGAACAATACATCGCGCCGATGACTACCCGTGAGGCGCAACCGTTGGGCGATAAACAAGCTAACCTGTGCGGAATCAGTCACGGTATCGAATGAGAGGAAGCCGACACTTCCTGGACGCTGCAGTTCAAGTAGCGCGGCGACCTGCATCGCCAATCGTGATTTGCCGACCCCTGCCGGTCCTGTCATGGTGAGGATCCGTATGTGCTCGCGACTGCACAGATCCATCAATTCCGACTCTTCGTGCTCCCTGGCCAGAAGTGGTGTCAGAGGTTTGGGCACCGGCGGTAAGTAATAACCAGCCACAGTGTTCACACGTATTTGTCCGGAAGCGATGAAGCGATCGCGATCTTCATGCGCTAAACCAAGGGCGTCCGCCAGTAAATGGATGGTATCCTGGTGTGGCGAGGTAGTAATTCCGCGTTCCAAATCGCTGACAGACCGCGTACTGATTCCCGCAAGCTGCGCCAGTCCTTCTTGCGATAATGCTGCTGCATGCCGATATTTTTTCAGTAATTGCCCAAATGGATGGAGCGCGTGTTGCGATGTCGTCATACCGCTCCCTGGACCCTTTGATGCCTGAGAACTTAATATATCCAGTATATATTATTTGACAATCCACTCGCTAGATCCCTTATGATGAAGAGCAGACCCCACTTGAGTTTGTCTGTCTCAATTCTTTGCGGGATGTGCACCAGCAACGTGCTGTTGATGATCGATGAGAAAGGCGATCAGGCTTAAAGCAAAGATTAACCCCAATAAGTAGATCGCAACATATCGCGTCTTGAGGAAGGTTGCGGATGGGGTGGTTTGGGCAGTTGATGTGCTGACGATTGCCTTGTCCGCTTTGGTTGTGCTGCTTGTCGTTGGTCCTGCTTTGCTGATCAAAAGGACCACCAGAAACAAACCGATAAAATACAAGAGCAAGGGAAGATAAGCAAGGAAGGTCATGATATACCTCTTTTCAATCAAGTGTTTAAACGTCTCTCAATTCAGGCAAGTGCTGCACAGGGGTAGGACTGAAACTTTTAAAGGTATGAAACAAAAACCAGAGCGACGGCAATAATAATGCCATACCTACTCCCGCGCTCAGCAGAAATTGCCAGAGTGTAGTCGCCGGGCTGGCGGCAGACACCACAGTTATGTCTGGCGGTATGATATAAGGCATCTGAGCAACACCCCAAGCTGCAAGTAACAGCACTGTAGTAGCGACGACCATCATACGAGCTGCCTGATAATGCCGCAGCCACAACATCGCCGCGCACCCCAACCCGACTAAAGTCGTCAATACCATGATTGGCCACCCCTGTGTTATGATGCCGTGCCACAGCAACGGTGCTGCCATGGGGATTTGAAGAAATGCCAGTAAGCCGAATGCTGCCATGATCGCTCCTGCCAGTAAGGCGCGTCGACGAAATGCTTCCATCATTGGCTGTTTATGCGCTAGCTGAGCTTCAACAGTTAGATAGCAAGCCGCAATAGTTGCACATAATGCTACTGCCAGCAATCCAACGGTGATAGTAAAGGGCGTCAACCATACGGACCAGGTAGTCGCATTGACCACCCCTTTGGTGAAATGAATGTTGCCACTGGCTACCCCTGCTGCACAGGCTCCAAACACAAAAGGTGTTATGGTACTGGCGATGCCAAAGCTCCTGATCCAGATGGCGCGCACCGGTACTGCGCGGGCAAAGTGCGCCCGAAAAGCAAAGGATGCGCCACGAAGCACGATGCCGATCAGCGCGAGTGAAAAAGGCACGAAGAGCGCTACCGCCAATGTACTCAGCACTACGGGAAAAGTTACCAGCAATCCTACCACCAGGTAGATGATCCACACATTATTTGCCTCCCATACCGGCTGGATGGCATTGTCGATGAGGGCGCGCTGCTGTCTGGCATTGGATCCAATGGCGAAAAAATTCCAGACGCCCCCCCCGAAATCGGCGCCCCCCAGCACGGCATAAGCGATAATCGAGGCCCACAGCACCGCTAAAACGACATAGGCCAACATACATCTACCCCCTCTGTGATGGACGTTCTCTCACTATATAGGCTGCCCACTGGCGCTCTGGCTCTGGTGTCCGACCTAGACGCAGCAATAAGGTGATCAGAGTCACACCGAGTATGATATAAATGACACTGAAC
>DAIDHM010000059.1 GCA_027459705.1 Ktedonobacteria bacterium
GGCGCCGAAGGTGTTGGTCTCAATGATCGTCGCGCCCGCGGCGATATAGTCCTGATGGATACTTTGCACCAGGTCTGGTCGCGTCCGGTTCAGGTCATCGAAGCAGATCGTTGCGGAGGTCGTTCCGAGGCGGGCGAAGAGCAACGTCCCCATCGCGCCATCGCAGAGGACCGGCCCACGCGCCAGATGATCGAGGAGTGGTTCGTGATGGGATGCCATGACGTATGGTGCTCTCTTTTCGATTTTTTGCGATTTCCCTCATAGTATAGCGCGTTTCTCGGCTGACGTAACCGGGGACTTGCCATGTTCGTCATGATAGAAGAGTGAAAAACGGTACGTGAGTGCCGCTAAAGATATCCGGAGTGGCGAGATCGATGGCTATTCAGCAACCACAGATCGATACGATTATCGAAGAGCGGCTACGCATGTTGCCGCGCTATGTCGTCATGCTGCATAATGACGAATTTCATGATATGGATCACGTTGTCCGCGCGTTGTTGCAGACGATTCAATCGCTGAGTGTTGATGAAGCGATCCGCATCATGTTGACCGCGCACCAACAGGGGCAGGCACCTGTCATTACGTGCCTGCGCGAGACAGCGGAATTCTACTGCGCGGGCCTTGAGCGCTATGGGTTGGATTGTACCGTCGAACCCGCTTGATCACCAGCATCCGTTTCTCGCCCAGTCTCGATCGCCCGGGTGCGGCCAGGTCGTGTGGCTTCAGTCCGTGGAAGTGGCGCACTGGCGAGCGAAAGCGATGAGTTGGTTTACCTGGCGGCGGTTGGGTGCGGCTTGCCAGCGATGTTCAGCAATCAATGAGAAGGCGGCGTAGGGAGAGAGCCCTTCTTTGACCAAAGCCGCCGCTGTCAGTAAAACGCTGCGTCCCACGCCATGTTCGCAGTGAATGAGTACCTTCTGACCCGCCGCCCGTTGCGCATTGATCCACTCCGCGCCGCGTTCCAGATCCTCCAGGCTCAGGGGATAGGTGTCTGGCGTAGGCAGGTAGAGCAGCTCTATGCCACCACGCTGCAACGCCGCGACATCATCCTGGTGTTCAGCCCGCACATCGACAACGCGGGTAATACCCGCGCGCGCGAGCCGTGGGATATCCGTCGGGCGGACGCGCCCCCCCACCGCCATATCCGACGCGATCCAACTGTAATCCAGACGGTCTGGTAAGGGAATACCGATGCGCTCGATGAATGCAGACTGTGGCGCGCCCTCGGGAAAAATGCGCGCGGCGATCCGCGTCCAATAGCGATAGAGCAGACGGATCCCTCCCAGGATATAGACACGCGCGAAGGACTGTCGAAAGATCAGGTCGGTGTTGGCCGGTGGTGCCATGGGCCTGGGGTCCGACGGTGAAGTCTGAGCAGGATCGGGTGGACGGGTCAAGCGGCAGCCTCCAGTGAGCGAAAGATGAGCGGACACGAGCGCTGAAATCTCTCAGCGTTCAGGTAGAATGTTGCCGCCGACTGTCGCGGCGAATAAAGAGGGGCATGCGACGAATTGCGCCAATGCGCAGTAGCCGCCGCGTCGGCCGCATCGGCCGACCACTGGCGCGGCGTCGTCGGGTGAAGGTCACGCGGCGGATGAAGCGCTGTGGAGGCTGGCTCCACGGCGAGATTGCGCGGGGCGAAGGCAGATAGCGCAAGATCATCTGGGCAATCTCGAAAGATGCGCGCGGATTACTGAGCTGGAGGGCGTGCTCGCGCATGGTGCGCAACTCGGCACTCTCGCGCTGGGCCAGTCGCTGAACCGCCGCGACAATCTCAGTGGGAGTGGTTGCTAGCAGGCCAACGCCATGTTGCACCACATAGCCAATGTTGCCGACTTCCTGGCCAGGGATGGCACCGGTAAGAATAATGGGGAGGGCACAGGCCATTGCCTCTGCGATCGTCCCAGGGCCGGCTTTGGTCACGATGAGGTCAGCTGTGCGCATGAGATCTGGCATATTTTGGACAAATCCCAGCACTGCGGTAGGTACCCCAAAGGAGGCGCGTTCTGCCATCAGATGTTGATAGAGTGACCGATTGCGGCCAGTGACGACAATCTGCTGCACAGGAAGCTCGGCATGGGCGATGGCGCGGGCGGCCTCGCCGATGCCACCCAGACCTTCGCCACCCCCTACTAACAGGATCGTCAACATCTCGGGATCAAGGCCGAGCGAACGTCGCATCTCAGAGCGATCGGCCGGCGGCAAGCAGAATTTCGGATGGATCGGCATCCCCAGGATGCGAATTTTCTCGGGCGGCATGCCCTGCTCAATCAGCAAATCACGCGCGGCATCCGTGGGGACTGAGACTTCATCGACTTCCGGTTCACACCAGGCGCGATGGAAGCGCACCATGTCGGTGACGACAGTGACGAAGGGAACGCGCACCCCCATCTCTTGCATGATGCGCAGCGTTGGGCGAGTCAGCAGACCATGCACCGAGACGATGACATCTGGACGGAGTCGACTGAAAAGATCGATAAGGCCACGACGTAGCATCGTACGCGTGAAAGAACTCATGGCAGAATAGGTCAGCCGTGTATTCGTGACATGCCAGAAACTGGCGTAGACCAATGGGCGTAACTCGACGGTCGGACCATAAAGGTTGGCTAGAGGGCCGAGGGGATAGCGGCCACATTCCTGCATAATATCGTGGATCTCACCATGCCAGGGTCGTTCTGATCCGCCCCATTGTGGGGGGATGAGGTCGTGTGGATCGAACGGTAACCGATCGGAATTGATTGCAGAGGTGTGGTTAGGATCATGGAGATTGGTTTCGGCGGCAATGAGATCCATCGCCGCGCGGATGGCGTTTGCGGCGCTACGATGCCCCCCTCCCGTGTCGGCGATGAGGAAGAGGATCACTGGGACGCGTCGCGAATTGGCCATAGCGCGTGTCCTCCGTCAGGCTGCAATAAAGGAAATACCTGGCTGTGTGGTGCGGCGAGCGAGGATGCATCCTCGCTCGCCGCACCACACAGCGGTGATCCTCAGACGAATTAGAGCTCGTCTTGCAGGTTGAAACGCTTGCGGAACCGATCGACGCGACCGGCGGTGTCCAGAATACGTTGCTGGCCCGTATAGAAGGGATGGCATTTGGAGCACACATCCACCTTCAACACCTTCTTGGTACTGCCGACCGTGAAGGTATTACCACAGGCACAGATCACCTGCGCGTCCTGGTGGAATACTGGATGGGTTTTTGGTTTCATGGAAAGTCTGGGATCCTTTCACCGGACGGAACACTGTCGCGTCGTGCGACCATTTCCGCCAGGAATGCTGGCATATCGCAGTATTGATATGCACACAGGTATTGTATCACATCGTGATCGCGAGGGATAGGCCCATCGGCTGTTCGGGCCGCGCCCTGCGAGAGCCCGCCCGTGGGGCAGGTCGTGCCGCCACGCGCCTATGATGAAGCGACCGCTGCCCACACGAACGTCGCCCATGGGCAGGCTGCCCGTGAGGGAATTTCAAGGTTTAGTGATATGAAATCGGTTAAACCCGACCATCACCAGGCGTATAGGTGAGGGGTGGCATAGCTGTTCCTTGCCATGCACGCACACCTCGCGGGTGTCACACGCCGATCGCAGTCTCAATGAAACGAGGGCAGGGTGATATTCGCGCCACAGAGCACGATGCCTACGCGTTCCCCATCTGCTGGCCGATAGGCCCCCGCGAGGATCGCCCCCAGCGCTGTCGCCCCGGAGGGTTCCGCCACCAAGCGCAGATCATTCCAGAGTCGTTGTTGCGCCGCTCGAATCGCATCATCGGTGACCAGGATCGAGTCCGCAACATAGGCGCTGGTGATCGCAAAGGGAATATCCCCGATACGCTGAGCGCCGAGGGCATCCATCGCTACTCCGCCAGGCGTGATATCGACAGGACGTCCGGCGCGGCGCGCATTGTACAATGTGGGGCAGGTTTCAGGCTCGATGGCGATAATGCGCGTTTTGCCCGCATACCATGCGGCGATCCCCGCAATCAACCCGCCACCTCCGACAGCGACCAATATCGTGTCCAGATCTGGTGCTTGTTCAGCCAATTCTCGTCCAAGTGTTCCCTGGCCCGCGACCACTTCTGGCATATCATAAGCATGGACGACCAGTGCCCCTGTCTCGGTGGCGCGCGCCTGACTGGCAATGAGCGCCTCGGCATAGCTCGCCCCGGTAATCGTCACGGCGGCGCGATAGTCACGCAGTCGCGCGATTTTGGCTGGCGAACTGACCTCCGGGACAAAAATCTCGGCGCGATACCCCAGACGCATCGCGGCATAGGCCACCGCCGCGCCGTGATTGCCGCCTGAGGCCGCGATGACCCCTGCTTCTGGTACGGTTGCACTCAGGATGCGGTTGAACGCACCGCGCGCTTTGAAAGATCCCGCGACCTGGGTCTGCTCCAACTTGAGCGTGATGCGCGCCGGGCTCGCCAACGCGCCGGTTTCCAGTACCAACGTGGGGGTATTTCGGATATAAGGCGCAATGCGGCGCGCTGCCGCGGTGATCATGCTCGGTGTCACGGGTTGTTCAGTCAACTGCATCTCGTCCTCTTTTTCGGGATTCGTCTCTTTCGACAAAAATATCCCATGCTGGACGAACGATCTCGCCAGCATGCGAACTGCCTGGTCACTTATTCGTGTGCGTCCGTGTTTTGCCCAGCGGCAAAACTGCGTCGGATCAGCCCATCCAGGTCGATCACGTCCGCATCCCTATCTCCCCGCTGGCGCTCTAGCCAGATTAAATATTCACGATTGCCTTCGCGGCCCTGGATCGGCGACGGCGCCAATCCGCGCACGCACACCCCATGGGTCGGTTCGTCACACCAATCGAGGATGCTCTGCAGAATCATTCGATGGACCGCGGGGTCGCGAATGACACCGCTCCCCCGGTCAGCCTCATGCCTGCCTGCCTCAAATTGGGGCTTGATCAGCGCGACAATCCAGGCATCGGGCGTGAGGAGACGCAAGGCAGGGGGTAAGACCAGACGCAATGAGATGAATGAGACATCGATCACGGCGCAATCCGCGCACTCACCCGTGGGGAGCGTCGTAATGTGTCGGATATTTGAGCGTTCCATGACCACGACGCGCGGATCTTCGCGGAGTTGCCAGGCAAGTTGTCCCTGGCCAACATCGATGGCATAGACGCGCCGCGCGCCACGTTGAAGTAAAACATCGGTGAAACCGCCGGTGGAAGCGCCAATATCCAGCGCGACCAGATCGCGCGGTTGCAATGCGAAGGCATCGAGGGCATGCTCGAGTTTCAGTCCACCACGACTGACATAGCGCTCCTCAGCGGTTGGAGCCAGGCGGGTAATCACACTGGTTGGCGGGATGCGTGTCCCCGGTTTGTCACAGACCTTGCCGTCTACAAGGATCTGCCCCGCCAGGATGATTCCCTGGGCGCGCTCACGCGAAGCTGCCAGTCCCTGCGCTACTATCAGCACATCCAGACGCTCGCGTAGCGGACGGGCAATTTGCCCAGATGCGTCAGGCGTCATAATTGGGACGAGAGGGTGACCCGAGAATGTGGGGTGCCTCGCTCAAACGATCACGTACCATCGACCGCTCGGAATAACTGAATCGCTCGCAACTCTCCAGGCGGGTCGTGAGATGATAGGCGCTATCGATAGCGCAGACGCCGCGATCATACGACGTGTCATCTGGTCGATAAAACTGGCAGAGTCCACAGTGTTGCGCCGTACGCACAGGAGGTATAGCCAGCAGTCGGACCACACCAAGGATACCTGGCGCCGAGCTGACAGCTAACAACATGACTCCCATGGGTAAGAAGATCTCGGTAAGGAGTGGTTGGCGTTGGTCGGCGATCAGTAGCGCGATGATGACCATTGCCAGGCCAACACCCGCAAAGCATCCGGCAATCACAAACCAGGGCAATGCCTGTCGTCGCGCATGCTGTTGCGGAGTAGGGCTTGAATTGGTGAGGGTGAATCGTTTGCCAGGTCGATGTCGGCCTAGGAATCGACGGCGGCGCCGCTTGCTGGTCGTTTGCGTCATTGCGTACCCTCCACCTGAACCGTTGCCACCTCCGCATATATATGTATATGCGGATTGTTGGAACCGTCGTTGGTCCACCCGTTCCGAGATACCCATAGCATATCGCGTCGCGACACAATATGCCAGAGGCAAAACCGTGAAACCAGGAAATTGGCAGGTGTCGTGCCTTCTGATGGCCCGAACGTCGCCCGGTGCTGTGGGGGTATCCGCGCGCGTGGTAGAATACGAGCGTCAATGGAGACGAATGCAGCGAGGAGATTTCTTGCAGATGGCTATCACGCAGATCACGATGCCGCAGTTGGGCGAGTCCGTTGCGGAAGGCACGGTGGGTTCCTGGCTTAAACAAGAAGGGGAAGCGATCCGTCGCGATGAATCGCTGGTCGAGATCGTGACCGACAAGATTACGACCGAGCTTCCTTCACCGGTTGGTGGACGCCTCGTACGCATTCTGGTCTCGCCCGATCAGACGGTGAAAGTCGGTACCCCGATCGCCGAGATTGAGACAGAGGCCGTGGCGAGTGCCAAAGAGGCTGGGACGTCAGCCATGCCGTCGCCAGCGCCCGTTAGTGCCCAAAATCCACCGCATGAGACCGTGCGTGGCGGCGCGACAGATCGCATCTCGCCACTGGCGCGCAAACTGGCCGCGGAGCATCAGGTCGATTTAAACCAGGTCACCGGGACCGGCGAACAGGGCCGCGTCCGTAAGGAAGATATCCTGGCGTTTGTGGAGCGCCGCAACGCTGCGCCAGCCGCCGCTCCCAGTGCCCCACCTCGTTCGGCCCCCCAGCCCGCTCCGCAACTGGCGAGCACCGAGGACGAATACCTCCCAGTCTCGCAGATGCGCCGCCGCATCGCGGAGCATATGGTGCGGAGCAAGGCGATTGCACCGCACGCGACCACGACGATCGAGGTCGATATGACCAGGATCGCTCGCTGGCTGGAAGCGAACAAAGCCACATTTAAGAGCCAGCATGGCTTTGGCATTACCTTCGTGCCGTTCGTGACAAAGGCCACCATCGCGGCCCTGCGCGAAGTGCCAACCATGAACGCTTCCTGGACCGAAGATAACCGCATCGTCCTGCGCAAGCACATCCACATGGGTTTCGCGGTCTCCACCGACCAGGGTCTGCTCGTGCCGGTGCTCCGCGACGCGGATCAATATAGCATCGCGCAACTGGCGGAGCAAGTCAATGACCTGGCGAGCCGCGCGCGCGCCAATCGCCTCTTGCCCGACGACATCTCTGGCAGCACCTTTGTCGTCAACAATCCTGGCGTCTTTGGCACGATCATCTCGGTGCCGATCATCAATCAACCCAATGCTGGCATCCTCAGCATGGACGCAGTGGTGAAGCGCCCCGTCGTTGTCGAGGATGACGCGATCGCCGTCCGCTCGATGATGTTCCTCTGCCTCTCTTTTGACCATCGTATCAATGATGGTTTGCAAGCGGCCCGCTTCCTTCAATCAATCCGCCGCAACCTGGATCTGCTCAGCGGCAACATCGATATCCATCGTCGCTGAGCAAACGATCATAGTCGCCCGCACGCCTGCACGGGCGTACGGGCATTTTTTTTTGCTCGTTAGCCTGGTTGAAACGATCCATCATCCAGCGGCAAGATGGGGATCAGTTCGCCGATGTCATACTGCGTACGATCTTCATGGGCGGCGATCAGACAATTACCGGCCACCAGCGGCGCCAGTTGGCTGGGTAATTGGCCACCAGCGAGACGTACCACTAACTGCCCATCCGCAATTGTCGCCCGCCCACGCAGAAAGTTTCGCTTGCCGCTACCATTCCGGATCGGCTCGCCACACCGGGCGGACAAAAACGCGGGGAGAGCGGTTTGTCCTTGCATACGGCGCAGAAGACTACGGCCAAAGAGCATGAAACCGACAAAGGCCGCGATCGGATTGCCGGGCAGTCCCAGCAGTGGAATTCCGTCGATGGTGCCGAAGGCGAGAGGTTTCCCTGGCCGCATGCGAATGCGCCAGAATGCGATCTGACCCGCCACTCGCAGGACCTCTTTGATCATGTCGAAATCACCGACGGAGACCCCCCCACTGGTCACGATGAAATCGACGCCCGCCGCGATACTCTGCGCGATGACTGCCTGCATGGCATGCTCCGAATCCCCAGCGCGGCCGAGGAAGATGACTTCCGCTCCGGCGCGACGAGCGAGTGGGGCCAGCATATAATCGTTGCTGTCATAGATCTGGCCAGGAAGCAGCGGCTCGCCGGGGGGAACCAACTCATCGCCCGTCCCGAGGATGGCGACACGTGGCCGCCGGTAACAGGGCAGCCGGGCAAAACCCATACTGGCAGCCAGGCCAAGCGCCGCTGGCCCCAGCAGCATATGGTCAGTGAGCGGCATGTCGCCGCGGGTGACATCTTCGCCAGGCAAACGAATATAGTTGCCAGAGTTCAAGGGCATATTGACAACCAATGTTCCGGGAGGATCTTCCCTCACGAGCTCGAAAGGAATAACTACATCGGCGCCAGCGGGGATCGGCGCGCCAGTCATGATACGCGCCGCCTGCCCGGTAGTCAGATGTCGGGTACTGACCGAGCCCGCGGCAACGCGATCGATAATGGCCAGCCGTACGGGATTATCCACCGTAGCGCCCGTGGTATCGATGGCGCGCATCGCATAGCCATCCATGGCTGAATTCGCAAAAGGGGGCAGATCAATCGGGCTGCTGAGATCCACAGCCAGGACGCGCCCTTCCGCCTCGAGTAGCGGGACCGATTCGACAGACAGCACGTGGGCCACAGCCAGGACGCGATCAAGCGCTTCATCAACACTGATAGGTATGGCGGCGAATGGTTCCATAAGTGATGCCTCTTCGCTGAGGAATGCTCAGCCGATTGGAGCGACTAGCCCGAACTGATCATCTGCCTTCCATTGTATGCTATGCGCGGTGTGTATCAATCTGGTGGCCCAGACCAATGGAGCAGATCGAGAGAGGGCACGCCATCCGAGATCGCCTCCTCGTCTGTCGTAGTTGAGTATTTACTGAAAATTCACTTACATTCACCCTAATCTCTACTGAGCCTATTCCCCATCTTCACTGTGGCCGAGTACAATGACCCTATCCTAAGCGGTAGTGCAACTCTTCATGAGAAAGCTACCATTCAACCATATCGCGCGCCCTACGGGGCAGCGCACCCCACATGGGAGCGAGGATTGCAGCATGTCCAGTGCCACTGGCACCATCGCGCCCCCGCGATACCCAGGTTACGCGGCGTCGCGCCGCATGAGCTGGCTGGAGAGTCTATCGCAACCCAATAGCGCGGCGCGGAATTTTATCTATTCCGCGACCTTCTGGGTTGCCGTGACAGACACGATCGGACTGGTCACGTCAGCGGAATTTGTCGATCCCGATCTCTTTGGCGGCATTCCCTGGCTCGAATTCGGTCGAGTCAGGCCTATGCACGTCAACGGTGTCGCGTTCCTGTGGTTGTCGATGGGCTATGTCGGAGTCTTCTTCTACATCATTCCCAAGCTCTGCGGACGGCCGCTGTATAGCGAGCGTCTGGCGAACATTACGATGATCCTCTGGAATATCTGGGGGGTAGCGTTGATCCTGACATTAGGGGCGGGAATGACGCAGGCGCGTGAATATGCTGAAGCGATCTGGCCGCTTGATATCTGGTTTGTCATTCTGCTCGGATTGACGGCCTATAATATCTTCATGACGCTCGCGACGCGCATAGAACCGAAGCTGTACGTCAGTGTCTGGTATATCATTGGTGCATTGGTCTGGTTCCCGAATGTCTATATGATCGGGAACGTGATCTGGAACCCGCCGTTTGGCGCGCTCCAGGGCATCGATGATTCTGTCTGGCAGTGGTTCTATGGCCACAATATTCTGGGGTTATGGTTTACGACGGGTGGCGTCGGTATCGCCTATTACATGATTCCAGCCATCACGCGTACCCCGGTCTATAGCCACCTGCTCTCGCTGGTCGGCTTCTGGACCCTCGGCTTGTTCTATACAATGGTAGGACAGCATCACCTCTTGCAGACCCCAACGCCAGGGTGGTTGAAGACCGTGGCGACCCTCGGATCTATCTCGCTCTTCGTCCCGGTGTTGACCTTCATTACCAACATCTTCATGACGATGCGCGGGAACTGGCAAAAGATCTATGAGAGCGTGCCGCTGAAATTCATTATCACTGGCGTCATCTTCTACCTGATTACCTGTATTCAGGGCCCCTTTCAGGCGACGCAGAGTTTCAATCGCTTGATTCACTTTACCCAGTGGATTATCGGACACGCGCATCTGGCGCTGTTGGGGGCCTTCACGTTCATCCTGATGGGCGCTTGCTACTACGTCATCCCGATCACGTTGGGACGCCGTATCTTCAGCGTCAAGCTGGCCGAGGCGCAGTTCTGGTTGATGACCCTGGGTTTCCTGGGATTCTTCATCAGCTTGCAGATCGCCGGCCTGATCCAGGGTGCGTGCTGGATGACAACCAATCATTCGGTGTACTGGTGCTTGACCGCCATTCGTCCCTATCTGATTGCGCGGTCCGTCTCGGGTGCGTTGATGGTTTCGGGTGGGTGGATTCAGCTTTACAACCTGTATAAGACGGCGACCGCAGGTGAGTTCATCACCGCGCCCGCGCCCGCCGCTGTCGAGGCTGGTGGACTCTAATTCAGGACGATCCCGGATGCTCGCGTGCGAGCATCCGGTTGTGATGCAGTGTCACGCGGCATGTGGGCCGCGTGCGAGAGGGAAAGAGGTGCACCACTATGGCGAACCCCACACCACCAGCGGCCGACGGTCAGCCACCCGGCACCGGACCATCCGGGGCCAGTGGACGGTTGCCACGCGGCACCAGAGCAACCAGTCGACGGCGCGTTTATCGCATTGGTCAACATGAATTTCATGCGGTCATGCCCGTCTTGATTCTGGCTGGCCTTTGGGTCACGGTTATCTATGGTCTCATCATCTACGAATCGCTTTTCCAGCTGCCTTTACTGGCGCCGGTGAAGTGAGGGGGAAAGAGGATACACCGCTATGCGCATGACGCTTGGGTCCGCCGTTGTGGGCGCCGCCATCGTCGTTTTCAGCGTGATCTTCGTGGTCGTGGCGATGCCCGTACTGGTTTTTCACCCGACTCCCTCCGACATCGCCGAACCCTATACGGCGGCGCAACTGCGAGGGCGTCAGGTCTATGAAGCCAACGGGTGCTTCTATTGCCACAGTCAATATATACGTCCACAAGACTGGAACCAGCCTGGTGTGACGGATTCTAATGGGCGTGTCGCTCAGTCGGGCGACTTTGCCTACCAACAGCCCACCATGCTTGGCCAGCATCGCAATGGCCCCGACCTCTCCGAAGAGGGTGGCGTCCATCCTGATGATTGGCAGTATGCGCACTTCTTTAATCCGCGTTTCGTCAATCCGAAATCGATCATGCCGCAGTTCTCGTTCCTTTGGACGACCGATTCGGCAGGCAATGTGACGCCAACCCAGGATCTGAAAGATCTTGTGGCGTACGTTCAGAATCTTGGCGGCAAGCTCGCGGATGAACGCTATGCTGAGCAAGTCTCCCAGAAAGCGCTCTTCGCCAACGCGATCGGCGCGCAGGCTAACCCCAATGTTCCGGGCGATGTCTCCGGCCAGTTCAGCGACACCAATCAGAAAGCGCTACTTTCGGTTGTGCCGCAGAAATTCTGGACCCTGCTCGATCCCGTCCCACCCGACCAACGGTCGTTAATCGATGGCAAGACGATCTATGTAACAAACTGCATTGGTTGTCATGGCGTGCAGGGCAACGGCGAAGGACCGGCATCGCAGTTCTTTCTGAACCCGTATGCGTACAACTTCACCAATGCCAAGAATATGACCAGCGGACTCAGCACCAGCCCAGGATCGCTCTATGAGCATATCCTGTACGGTATCAAGGGCACCGCGATGCAGCCATTTGGTCAGGACCTGACCGTCCAAAACATTTGGGACTTGACGAACTTCCTGTATACGATTCCCAATGGTGGCCTGACCGCGGCTGAGCCGACAATGGACATGTTCATCCAATGGCGACCGTCAACCGAGTTGAACCAACTTTCGAATGCCCCGTTGGTTTCGCCTGGCCAGGGTTCGGCACAAATCAGCACGCAACCGCCTATTGCCTATCGTCAGCCAAATCAGGCCTGGCATTGATTCACCCGCGGAGGAGGAATTTCCTCCTCCGCATCCGCTTGCGCGGATTACTGGCAGCCGTCATACGAGCTCGAGAGGTTCGTCCTGGCGAAGGGAGCATGATATCCGATGATGCATTGGCAGCGATTGGTGCAGCGGAGGCCCGCGGAGGCGGTCCGACGATTGGCCATTCTCAGTACATTGGCTATTCTTGGCGCGTTGGGTGCGATTGCCCCGGCTTTCGCGGATGATCGTCCCGATGGCGCGGAATTGGCCACCGCCCTTGGTATGCTGGTCGTGATCATGATTGCTTTCGCGGCGGCGGGTCTGGGGATGGTCTGGGCGCATCGCAACGGTGAGTTCCAGGAGCCTGAAGAGGCGAAGTATCAGATGCTGGCAATGGTTGAGGATGAAGTCGACTTCTGGGACATGGGATCGCATGATGACGAGGAAGACGACGATGTTCTGGATGTGCCCGCTGGTGTACCGCGTCTGACGACGCCATTCGCTGAGTGAGGAGGGTTGGAAATCTTATGACGGTATCCCACGCTCCCACTCAATGGACGCCCGCGCAGCGACGCATGCGGCGCGTCAAACGGATGCTGAAAAAGAATCGCGAAATCATCATGATCGCGTTGACGCTGGCAATGAGCCTGGCATTCCTCGCGGTTGGCTTTGGTATCGCATTGTACTTGGAATCACAGCATCCCAACTGGTTTACTAATGGTTTTTAAGATCAATGGCAACACAGAAGGGAAGGATGCTTCCCTCGTGAAGATGAGGTGGACGCATGCCCGGCGCTGAAGGTCAAACAGGGTGGCCATGGAATTCACTACCCTGGCAGTTCAATTGGGGCTTCTTGGTTGTCGAGATCTCGCCATTTTTGATTCTGTTCGGCGCAATTCTCTTCGGTGTGATGGCGAACCGGCTGCGGCTCTTCCGCCGCCAACGTGGCGCCACCGTCGAGAATATGGCTGGGACGGTACAAGATTCTGTTGGGCCTTTGCCCTATGTACTGGTTGGATTGTACATAGTGATCGCTATTGTCGTGCTGATCTATACCATCAACAACGGCATGTTTGGCGAGCAATACTAAATTCGGCAGTGGGGCTGCCCAATGCGCGATACGCGAGGTGAACAGCATGCAAGAAGAATTGCCCGTGCATCCTGAACCGATGGATGAGGCCGAGTCCTATGAACTTGGTCCTGTCACCATGACAACGTGGTTCTGGATCTTCCTGATGGCGTTTTATATTCTGGCGACCGGTGTTGGCCTATATTTCGCTATGGGCAATTCGTACGTGACCATCCCCCAAGGGACGTTCCCATTACGTTGAGATAAGAGGAGGAGGTCATCGCCGCTATGGCTTACGTACGCACGATTCACTACACGTTTCCGTATTCCGAGATCCTCCGTCTGCAGAACGGCACCGATCTCTGGTTGCGCTTGGTCTCCGCTCAGAAACTCATCGCGCAAGAGAGTAGCGGTATGTTGAATACAGGCGTCTGGATGAGCCAGAACGCCGATGGTTCGCTCCATGTCTTGAGTTATACCGAATGGTATACCCTGGAAGATCTGCAGTCTTTCGCGAGCGATCCGGATGTGAAGCATCATGAGACTGCACTCGCGGCGGAAGCGGTTGCAGGTAGCAGCTCGGTAGAGGTTTTTGAGACACTGAGTTAAGGGTAGCGGGCACTGTGAGAGGGTGACATTGGATATCTATGGATTGCCGCCAACGCCGCCGGGCGAATTATTGGCGGGCTTGATCATCGCGATCGTGATTGTCTGGTTGGGAGTACGCTCAGCACGCAAACACGATCGCCGCCGGACGACGCCCTAACACGAGAGTCTGTTGCGTCGCCCTTGTACTGGAGAATGCAGGTTATGGACGCACCAATCTGGTCAAATGATCTGCTGTATTTGAAGGAGATGATTGCCATCTTTATCATTACAGCGGTTATCACGGTCTACTGTTTTCGTGTCTCGCGCAAGTCTGATCGCCAACGTGCCCTACGCATGGCACATGTGAAAGATGCCATGACGGCAACGCCGACGGCGGATGCGCCGCCTGATCCCCAATCCTGAAGCGCTACCCGGTGTATTTCTCACCATAGTCCGGTGGGGAGTACTGAAATGAGGTCCTGACTATGGCCACTCCAACCTCCTCACGGCGGCATCGCCCGACTCGCCAGGTCTCCTTACCCGTCGCGCGGGCGGCAACGAGCGCGAAAACACTTTCCCCGCTCAAATCGCCTGGCGCGGTCCGTGACACACCCCAAGTCACAAAGGGCCGCATGACGATGGCGGAACCACCACGACCGCGAGTCGCCACAGCAGGCCGTACTGCGATCGCGGAACCACCGCTCCCTGACCTTGCGGCGCCGAGTATCGAAGATGAATCGCCTGCGCTTGCGGATGCTACCCCTTCCACCAACATCTCACGCCCGGCACGCGCCGTCGCGCAGGTCGTGGATAGCTTGGCGTCGGTGCAGGGGCAGCACCATGATGCCCATCAACGACCTCGATGGTTCAAAATTGCCACCTGGTTGTTGGTGTTGATGCCGGCTTTCTCGATCGGCATTTATATTATTGGATTCTTCTATTTTCTCCCTTTTGAGCAAAAAGGGATCGGGCTGAACGCATCCTTTAACGTCACCCCCATGGCGCAGTTGCAGGGGGTTCTCATTCCTGATCAGGAAGGCGTCTTCTTGCAGCACGGCACCACGACCCAGCAGGGCCTGGATCTCATCTTGCAGTACAACTCCACTGCGTTGCAGCCACCCGTCTCGGCCCAGGTGGTGCTTGCACCCAGTCAACTGCACTATATCCTCATTCGGCAGGCACAGGTCGAAACAGCGAATAACTATCAAGTCTTTCGCTTATTTCCCAACAAACCCAATCAGCCGGTCCCGGTTGTCGGCGTTCGAGTGCCATATCCGCGTATCGCGTTGATCGCACTATCGATGCCAACGGGTCAAACCTGGGCCGATGGCCAGTATATGGTCGTTGTCCCAGAATCTGGTCTGGATTCCGCTGATTATTGGGTCTATTTTACGATCAAAGGCTGATCCGACGCTCTGCCGGAGGATGTTCTGAGCGTGGGAAACTGAAGAAAGGATCTACATCGCGATGCGCGTTATCTATTTGACGTTTGAAACGATCTTCGCTCTCGTTTGCTACTGGGCAGCGATCGCGACGTTCGGGCTCTTCACAGTCAATCATACTGTGCTCTCCACCGAAACGCCAGATTATGGCACTGTCATCGGCGGAATCCTCTTCCTGGCGTTCGCGGTCGGCACCACCATCATGCTGGCGCAAGAGGTCGGTCGACTCATCACGGCGAACAAGACGACACTGCCTGTTGCCGAGGCCTCGCACGCGTCCACTGCTCCACGAGCTCTCGCGCCAGGGGACGACCTGTCTGCTGCTGTGTCCACACCCCAACCTCCCGTCACGATGGGCGATCGTACTCTAGAGGATCAATAAATCATGGCTACCTCAATCACGCGCTCCAATACACAGGTACCCAGCACACGTCGCCAAACCATCGCTCGCCCGCGAGCGGTTATCGATGTCGCCCGCGAACGCAGCTATGTCCGCTTTTACGCAGCGGCGGTCATCGGGTTGGTGTTGGGTGGATTACAGGGCATCATTCAACGCATTCCGCCAATTGCAGAATGGCTCTATGCGGCGGGTTATGGCGGCCACCTGATTACTAACCTGGCACAATCCCATATCATTATGGTCGGTGCAGGCACATTGACAGTAACCGCGACCTTTTATTATCTGCTTCCTCGCATTCTGAATCGACCCATATATTCGACCACCTTGACCAATCTCTCGTTTTATTTTACCGTCACGGGTGTTTATAGTTTTTATTTTGTCATGCTGATTGAGGGAACCATACTGGGCAGTGCTGTGGTCCATGGCATTGATTATGATACCGCTCGACGCACCCTCGGCATCTGGTACGATCTGCCCACTGGTATTGCGGGCGCCTTGATGGGAATTGGCTATTGGCTGTTCGTGGCGAATATTTATCTGACGACACGTAGCCCACGTACCTGGAAAGGCCCGGAGGCCTTCATTGCCAAGTATATCTTCCTTGGAACAACCGGTCTCTTCATCGGGACGCTTCAGGGATTCTACCAGATTCTCCCCTGGTCGGTAGATTTCATCCGCCTGACCGGCGAAGCGGGTCGTATGATCGACCCGGTAGCCCATGCGCACATGAATATGGTCTGTGGCATGGCGATGGCCTTGATGGGGATGTGCTACTACTTCATTCCGCGGTTGACGGGCAAGCCTATCTGGAATCTTCCCTTAGCGCGCACCTCCTTCTGGATCACCGCGATCGGCGTCTTTGGCTTCTGGCTTGGGCTCATTTCTCTCGGACTGATCGAGGGAAACATCATGCTCGATTTGATGAAGCACGCCAGTCTCACCACGGATCAAGCCTATGCGCTGGCCGTCGACCGCGTGGGAATCTGGCATAACCTGATCCGTGCGGGTTTCGGCGCGATCATGGGTGTCGGATTCTGGACCTTTATCACGGTCATTTATATGACCTTCCGCTCGAAGCCGCGCGCCAATGCCTATCCGTCCGAATTGGTTGAAGGGGATATTGCCCCGCCTAAACCTGATAAGAATTCTCGCTTCATTGCCGTCTTCTTTTTCACAACGGTAACGGCCATGCTGATCGGGACTATTCAGGGGGTCATCCAGATCCTGCCCTTCGTGACCAATTGGCTGCAGGCCGCTGGTCAGGCGGGTGATATGATCACGCCGGACGCGCATGCGCAGATGAATATCGTCGCTAGCATCGGGTTTGGCTTGATGGGACTGGTGTATTATGTTTTGCCACGTGTCTGGGGGAAGCCCTGGGCAAGCCAGCACCTCATCCGTGTCTCTTTCACTCTTATCGTCGTCGGCATTGGATTATATTACTTGTCCTTGTTGACCCTGGGATTGATCGAGACCAGCGAGGTTCATCGCCTGGTGGCGGCTGACCCGACAATGACAGTGAGCGCGGCCTTCGCCCAGGCACGCCATGATGTCGGCTGGGCGCACTACTTTTGGTTGATTTTCTCGAACTGTTTCATCGCCTTAGGCTACATCGCCTATGCGACTAACGTCTTCGCGACCCTCGGGCCAGCAGGGTTCCGTGACGCCATCGTCAACTGGGTCCTAGATGCCGCGCGACTCATGGATCGAGCAGTCAACGTCAAGAAGCGGCAACAGGTCGCGACGGTCAGTGAGTTGAGAAGCAACGCGATCAAGGTCTTCCTGGTCGAACTTTTCGCGGGCTGTATCGGATTTCTCGGTGCGGGTTGGTTCCGATCAGGGCGTCCGGCTTTTGGTCTGAGCATCTTCTTTACCTGGTTCTGTGGCTGGATTATCTTTGTTGAATGGGTGTTGGCCGCGCAGTCACAGGTCTTTGGCCCTGACTTCAGTTTCGTACGACCCGCTTTGCCCCTCTATTTTGGCTTGATCATCGTGAGCGCGGTATCGGCGACTGTGACCTATCTGCGGCGTGGCTTGCGACGGCCGCAGGTGCCGCAGGGGACTGGCGCGCGCGCGCGCGTCATCGAGGGCGATGTCCTGCTGATTGAGGATGCGCCAACCGCTAAAGCAGAATAGCAGAGGCGACTGCCGAAGACGCAAGCGGGATGGTTCGGAATGCAAGATTCCGAACCATCCCGCTTATTTTTTCGGCAAATGCTGCTTTGAGGGAGATAAAAAGGTTAGGCGTTCACTTGTTCGGCGACCAGCGTATCGCCCAGCATAGCGCGGTTCTCTGGCGGAGTAGCGACCACGACCACGTCGCCGGGCATAAGCGATACGCGCTGATATTTCCACAAATCCTGTTCGCCGCGACGCAGCATGATCACCCGGCAGGTTGCGGGGAGACTCAATGCGTCGAGCGTCTTGCCGACCGATGGTGACCTCTCAGCAATGACATACGAGATGACCTCGATGTTGGTAGGCAATTGGATCTGGGTAGATTCGATGGATGGAATCTGCGATTCAATGGCGGTAAGGATGCTATTCGTGAGGCTGATCGTTGTACTGATCCCCAGTTTCTTGAAGAGTGCGAGGTTCGCGGTATTGTTCACGCGCGCAATCGTACGAAAATTGCTTGATTTGGTCGCCAGAACCCGAGCGACCTGACACATGACCAGATTGTCTTCATCGTCACCGGTCACGGCAATCATATAGTCCGCACGGTCACAGCCAATATTTTGAAGCGTGCGCACTTCGCAAGCATCACCGCGGATGACCACTTCCCCCAACTCATCTTCAAGGGCGCGGACCCGGCGAGGGTCTTTCTCTAACAGGACGACTTCATGACCAGCGATAAAGAGGTCACGGGCCAGGAAAAAACCAACCTGCCCACCTCCGCCTATGATGAAGTACAGTTCCTCAGTGGGGGGGCTGATACTGAAATTATCCATGGTTGGTGGTTTCCTGAACGAGAGGTGCCGCGACAGCATCGACCATCGCGTGAAAGATGAAATCAGCGCCGCTCAGTGTTGGGCAGAAGCTGTTAAGGCCCATTCGTTTATAGATCTCGTGGCGCCCTACATCATAGATACGGCATAGTACGTGAGGGACCTCGAACGTCGTTCGTGCGACCTGGGAAGCCATTATATTGCGATTATCACCGTTAGTGACGGCGATAAAAATATCTGCATCACGAATACCAGCGCGATCAAGAATTGCAGGGTCGGTGCCATCACCGAGGATAGCGTTATCGCGCAACTGAGCATCGGACAAGCGATCGAACGAATCGGCGTTGAGATCGATGACAGTGACGACAAAGGATGCTTTGTAGAACAGTTCCGCGAGACGCGCTCCGACACGCCCACAGCCCATAATACAGACGCGCGCGCCCGTGGAGTTGGCTGACATGGTAACAACCTCTACTTAGCCTACGCCCTGTGTTCTAGGCATAGCTCATGACTCAGCCCGCATTATACCTAATATCAGAACATAGCGGCATCAGCATAGCCCATTATGGCTTCCATGGATTGACGGCCTTTATGCTAGCGCTGGTCACAATCGATCGGCTATGGACAAATCCCGACCACCACTTCTGTTCTCATCACACAGCCGTGGAGGTCGGGCGAGGTCGTCAATGTTTAGAATTCGCGAGTCCGACGCGGTGTGGGTCGACGGGGCGGCTTGGGGCGTGGGACGGTACGGCGTCGCGGCCCAAGCTCTGAATCCTCGTCTTCTTCATCATCCGCCCATTCCTCATCTTCCAGGGCTTCGAGGCTGGCGGCCTCTTCCTCATCGGGGAGGACATCCTCATCTTGATCCTCCTCATCATCATCGAACCCTGATTCGATGCGTGAGATGATGGATTCGGTATCCTCATCATCGCCGATAGGTAGATCTTGAGGCTCAATATCTTTGCCAAAGCCCAATTCGGCGAGATCCGCCAGTGAGCTGAGAGTGCGTGGCTCGGGTGGTTTCGCTTTCTTGGGGGGCGGCGGCGCTGCTTGGCGAATTGGGGTAATGCTGATCGGCGGTGGCGCGACGACCTGAGGCTCAGGGAGAAAATCTTCCTCCATGTCCTCTTCGTCCTCGATAATATCTTCCGAGAGCACGGAAGGACCGCCCGATTTGCCGCTTTCCTGGCGCGCGATGTTGATCCAGTAGGTAGAGTAGTACCGGGGACGTTCCACGTCCCGCTCGCTGTCTCTTCTGCTCATGATATTCCCTTGGCGAATTCAGCACGGATGGCGTAGCACTTACACCATAGCTCCACATAACGCATAGTTTGCGGGATTTGTCAAGGTTTTAGAGAGATCGGTCTGGTCGCAAGACGTGGAAGACCGGCCGTCCGGGCGCTGTCGGTGGGAGGCGCACCACCATTCCCGCCTCGACGAGATGCGCGAGGGCGGCGGCGATTTCAGCACGCGTACCCGCATGTGAGCAACGGCGCTCGATGACCGGGAGAGTTACCGGTTGCCCATATTGAATTGCCAACAGAATCTCGCGTCCGACGAGGCCCACTCCCATATTCGGTGCGTCGGTGTCAGTGGCGGGAGGGAGGAACAGCGTGATGGGGACTGCCAGCGCGCGTGCCAGCGCCTCAAGATTCGCCATACTGGGATTGTCGCCTCCCAATTGACTCCGTTCGAGTCGCGAAAGATACCCGATCGAGATCCCGGCAGCGGCGGCGAGGTCTTTGAGGCGCAATCCGTGCCCGCGCCGGAGTTCGCGTATGATCGGCCCAGGCCCCGCCCAGGGCAATTCGCGCAGGGCTGCCAGCAACTCCGCGTTGGTGGTATTATTCGACGACAAAATCCCAGATCGCTCCCGTGCGCGCATAGGTACCCTGACACGTAGAACATGCCGCGGCATTAGCCGCCCAGACCAGGTCGCCAGCGCAACGCGGGCAGCGCAAACGCGGCGCCAGAAGATTCCACGGCGGCGCTAGCCAGAGGTTGATGCCTGGCACACTCTGGGCGGGTGTGGGACCAGGTGAGGGTGCCGGGCGGTCGCCGCGCGAAAGCCAGAGGAACTGGGCCGGCCCCCACCATCCACGCCCAGCGCGTTGCGCCACACGTTCCGCACCATAAATGACCGGGCGGACGAGGGATCGCGCCGGGCGTGGCACGGCACGCTCCCAGCGCCGAAAATTCGCGACACTCGCCACCAGGCGTGGCGACCACCCTGCTTCTTCCAATCTGGTGCGAATCGCGTCGAGATGAAAGTTATAGAACGGCTCCTCGGGAGTGCCAATCGAATTGGGCGACCAGTCGTTGAGTTGGCGACTCTGTCCTTGCGCCATCGCTTTGGCCCGCGCGAGCAGATGATGTTTGATTGGGACATCCAGGAGCCAGTTCCGCGCGATCACTCGGCTCATCTCTGCCAGCGCTTCGTTGGTCGCCGCCAAATGATGGAGTACGCGGATCGTAGCCCCGACATCAAAGGCACTGTCGCGAAATGGAAGATGATAGATATTGCCACGGATCAGGAAGACGCGCTCATTCGGACCATTGGGGAGGAGGGTGGCTTCGGCGTTTTTCAGGTTCGTCCATGAATAATCGATGAGGACGACGTGTGAAGCGTAGCGCAGATACAGCGGGACATTGCGACCAAAACCTCCGCCCAGATCAACCATCCAATCAATCGTGCTCAGCGGCTGAAGCAACCGACGGATGACTCGTGTCTCAGCCCATTGCTCATAGTCGCGCCCGTCCCAGAAATGGCGATAATCATAGCCGTCGGCATCGTAATTGATGACGCGCGCGGCGTTGGGTGATGACGAGGTGGTCATGGCGTTCTGCTCTCCCCTCACGGTAACTGGCATGAAGGTGCGGAGAGATTGGACCCGCCGCCCTTCGCCATTATGCGCTCAAAACCCGCAAGTTGGAAACCATGACGGGACCATCGTCCGCGGGCTCTAGCTTTTCTCGCGGACGATGATGTATCGCGGCGCTACGCGCATTCCTTAACCGCCACTCTTTGCCAGTGCCACAAGTGCTGGCAGAAGGTTTGCGGCGTCGGGCGTCCCCAGGCCGGTGACAGGATCCCACCCAACGGCGCAGGTGTAGCCCGTCACACTGACACCTTCTGCGGTGATTGAGTTGTTTCCTACGGTAATATCATGGAAATCCGTCGCGTACGCCGAAGTGGCGGCGAGTTTGTAGAGCAGAGGATTAAGAAATCCAATGGGTTTTCCGGCCATCTGGTCGGCAATGGCGACCAGCGCGGCCCATTGCGGTGCAGCGGCGCTCGTGCCACCAAAATCAGACTGCCATCCTCCCTGGACGTATATCGAAAGTCCCGTCGCGGGCGAAGCGTCGGCGGCGACATCTGGCACGCCACGGCGTCCCTGAAAAGCGCTGGCGGTGGTGGCTGGCAGTGACTGTTGGTAGTTGGGCGTCTTATAGAATGCGCTGAATCCGCCACCACTGGCGCCGCTCGAGCCTCGCCCGATCTGGCTCCAGGCGGTCTCAGTGGGGGTGGTACCCTGGAAGGTCAGCGCCGTCCCCCCCACACTCGTCACCCACGGGCTGTCGGTGACGAAACTCGTAGTGGGTGTTGGTGAAAGCTGGCTGGCGTCCAGGTTGATGGCATCGGTCGCACCAAAATCGCCCGAGGAGGCGAGATATGTGATGCCGCCAGTGGTCGTGGAATTCTGCAACATCGTGTTCCAAAGCGCCAGCTCAGCCTGGCTGGCGGCGTCCTGCAACGTTGCTTCGGACGCGCCCCAGCTATTGGAAATGATCGACCCCAGATGATGATCGAGGACATATTGAATCAGTTGGCGGAATTGTGGCAGCCCCTGAATGCCCTCTGTCTCGGAGATGGGGCTCTCCATGACGACGATCTTCGCGCCGGGGGCCAGTGCATGGTAGACCTCGACATCCAGCGCCGTCTCTCCCGCCCACCCCGCCTGGTCTTGCTGCTCGGCGGAGGTGGTCGGCGTAGGATTTGGACCGAGTGGTTGTATGACCTGCACCGTCGTCTGTGGCAAACCATAGTGCTGACTATAGGCGTCAAGATCAGACTGAATGGTCGGATCGCCAAAGGAGACGATATCGACAATCGTCTGACCGCTCCCATCAAAGCCTTGCGCCAGTAGCGGATTGACCTGATAGGCTAACCGCAGTTCGTTTGGCCCATAGGTGCCGGCATGGGCAATGGCATTTGTGGTCGCCGTGGGTACCACCACAACAGCGGTCGCTGTCGGTGCTAAGGTGCTAACGGTTGATGGGGCGCCACAACCGACCAGGAGGATGGTGAGGAGGGACATGGTCAGCCAGTGAAATCGACGCATGGTGCTGTCCTTTGCGAAAAGTATGTTGCGACGGATCATAGCACAGCTGTCATCACATCTGCTCGGGGTGACGCTGCTGCAGTTGCAGCAAGCCGATAATGGTCTTCGCATCGACAATCTCGCCTGAAGTCACCTGCGCGATCGCATCGCCGAGCGGCAGGCGGCGCGTGGCCATAATCTCCTGCGGATCAACCCCCGTCCGCAGGTCGGTCAGCCCCGTTGCCAGATAAACATAGAGTCGCTCATCCGTGAACCCCGCAGAAGAGTAATACCAACCCATTGCGGTGAACGCACTGGCCTCATAGCCGGTCTCTTCGCGCAGTTCGCGGCGTGCGGCATCCTCGGGCGTTTCTTGCCCATCGATCAGTCCGGCGGGCAGTTCCAGCAAGACCTGACCTACTGCATCGCGATATTGTTCCACAAACAATACTTCCTGTGTCTCCAGGAAGTAGGGGACGATCACGACGGCGGGTACGTGCTCGACGATCTCGCGTACTCCGGGAGTTCCATCTGGCTGGATAATCGAGTCGACACGCAGATGGACGACCTGGCCATCAAAGATGCGTTTGGACGCGGTCACGGGATGGATGGGGGTCCCGGGAGTGTAGCTGGTAGGTTGTAACTGTTCTCTGAAAACCTCGGATCTTGGGGTGGTTGTTTCTGTCTCTTGGCGATTTGCCTGCCTACCACTTTCGGTATGATCCTTGACCTCTTGTTTTGGGGGAATGAGCAGCATGTCGAAAACCCACATATGCCCAGCCAGAAGTCCTAAGAAGAGGATAATCGCCACCACAACACTGTTTGGATCTGTCAGTTGCGCGTGCTGGTTGAGCCCCAGCAGGAAGATGCCAGCGAAGAATGCCGCGGAATTCAGTAACGCGATGAGGAATGCCGAGTAGTAGAACACATTGCCACGTTTATGCGTGGCCGGGATACTTTCGGGTTTGAAATAGAACGCGACGCGCAAGGCATCGCCATGCAGCGGTGAGCCATTGACAATCATGAATTCTTTGATGTAATTCATCGCCATCACGCTGCCTGCCCAGGCGACCCTCAATGCGATGATCTGCAGGAAGAGAATGCCGCCGACGATCGACATCAGCCATAGCAATGGCACTCCCGCGACGGCCAGTGTCGGATTATTTGAAGCCAGGGATACCACACCAGTACCCACCCCACCCGCGATCAACAGGTAAAAATTGACGATTGTGAGTCGATGCTCCATCGCTTGCTCGGCGGTCTTTGATCCATACTCGTATTCTTTTTCTAAAATCTTCTCGATAGGGATGCCCTCGACTCCCTCGGGCATAGGCGTACGCGCGTGGTTCGGGAGCGGGGGGAGCTTATAGGGAAAAAGAAACCCAAGCATAGTGCCAATCGCGAGGAGTATGCCGAGGTAGAGTGCGGCGGATCCCAGCACCTGGACATTGCTTTTATCGCCCACATACGGCCCGATAATCGCGGGGATGCCAGGAATGAACGCTCCAATGCCAACAATAAGTGCAAGTATAGTCGTCATGGTGATCCCAATTCGTGCTGGTATATAAGATGGGATTTTTTGGGGTTGCTTTTCCTGTCGCGTGGACGATTGCTCGTGTTGATGCCGTGCCATGCGTCGCCCTCTTTTCATCGCATCGTGTGGGTCACTGAAAAAAACTTGCTCGCTGCCGCATTATCCCAGATCCCAAGCTCGGCGGCAAGAGTTCTTGATCACATTTCAGACCCGACCTCACTGCTCTTTCATAACACAAGGTGTTGTACATAGGGTGGTTGGCAACTTCCAGCTATGATGAGCGATAGTCATGCATACTGTACCTCTCGCCACATCCTGGGATGTATCGACGCAGGCGACACATCCTGTAAGTGTGCTATTATTGAATATACTTCAGCTTGATTTTTCAGGGTGGTGGCAGAGCGTGCCCTTAGCATCAAAGTAGCTTTGGGGGATGCAACATTAGCATCGACACGCTCATGAGTTCGCCCACAGTTCGTGTGGGCGAAGGCAAGCTCTGTTCCTATCGTTTTGAAGAAGAGGAATCGTACGCATGCGTCGTTCTTCCGGGGTCCTCGTTGTGATCATCCTCCTGGCGGTGACGGCCGCCGGTATACATTTCAGTCGCGCGCTCGCGAACCCACGCATTACAGCCCTCTTTATGTTGAATGGGCTGGGCTTTCTGGTGTTGGCGGCCGCGATAGCCGTACCGCGCAACTTACGCTGGCGGGCTGTCGCCCGGCGAGCATTGATTGGGTACGCCGGTCTGACATTGGTGTTATTTTTTCTCTGGAATCTCATCAAACATGAGTGGTTGCTGATCGGCTTTGCCAGCGTCATTGTCGAAGTGGCGATCATCGCTGGCGTGTGGTGGCTGGATCGCGCGGCGTCGATGCCGCACGCAGGTTAGCCACCGAAAGCAGAAATGGCCCAACGCCGAACCGGAAGCTGACGTAATTCATGCGCAGAACACTCAAGGAGATCCGCACTATGCTCGCCGACATGCCATTGGGCGAATTACGTATATATCGCCCCGAACTGACCCACGCCCCGGATTTTGATACGTTCTGGGAGAGCACCCTGGCAGAGAATGCCGCCCAACCACTGGATGCTACTGTGGAAACTCTTGAGTATCCCGTCGAGCGCGTCCGTGTCATGGATGTGCGCTACACGGGCTTCGGCGCGGGCACGACGCGCGTCGCGGCGACCTTATTGGAGCCGACGGAACCCTATCGCGTGGCGACGGGCCGCTTTGCTGGGCAGACGCCGACACTCATAATCTTCCATGGCTACAGCGGTTGGCGCGGCTATGTCTCAGATTCGCTCGTTTGGGCCTTGCAAGGCTTCAATGTGCTCGCGATCGATACGCGTGGCCAGAACGGCGATACCCCCGATCACCAACCATACCCTTCCGGATCTGTCGTTGGCCATATGTCGAAAGGCATCGCCAGTCCCGAGACGTATTATTATCGCTATGCGTATATGGATTGCGTCCGCGCGTTGACTTTCCTGCGCGATCGCTTCCCAGGCGCGCCGATTCTCCTCAAGGGCAAGAGTCAGGGCGGCGGATTGACGCTGGCGGCAGCGGCGCTCGGTGGCCAGGCTGATCTCGTGGGGATTATGCCTGATGTCCCCTACCTCTGCCATTTCGCCCGTGCGCTGGAGGTCTTCGGCGACGGTCCCTATCAGGAATTGGTGCAATATTTCCGCATTCATCCTGAGCGCTATGAAGTTAGCATGCGGACACTGACGTACTTTGATGGCATGAATCTGGCGGCGCGCATCAACACCCCATCGCTGGTCTCAGTCGGATTGCTCGATACGATCTGTCCGCCATCGACAGGCTTTGCCGTCTTCAATCATCTGGCCTCCGCCACCAAAGAGTTGGTGGTCTATCCATTTGGCGAACACGCGGGCGGCATCAGTGCGCACGATGAGCCACAGTTCCGCTTCGCGCGAGCTTGCCTCGCCAGGTGAGGAGGGCGACATGACGGAGCCAATCCTGTTGCCATTGTTCGATGCTCTACGCGGCCCGCGTGTCACCATCCGCCCTTATGAGGATGGGGATGCGCAAGGACTGTACGACGCGGTTGCCGCTTCACGCGATCACATCCGCCCCTGGCTGCCTTTCGCGGACGCGCATCAAACTGTTGAGGCATCGCTCGTTTTCATCCGCCAGGCACGTGCCAGGTGGATCATCCGCGAGGATGGGAACCTGGCACTGATTGCCAACGCCGACGGGCACTTTCTGGGCGGCATTGGCATGCATCCGCGCAATTGGGACCTGCCCGCGTTCGAGATCGGCTACTGGTTGCGAGTCGATGCCGAAGGTCAGGGCTATATGGTGGAAGCGGTCCGGCTGCTGACGCGCTACTTGTTGGAGGACCTTGGGGCGCAACGCGTCATGATCCGTTGTGATGAGCACAATACTCGAAGTGCCAACGTCGCACGGCGCCTGGGTTTTGCCGAGGAAGGTCGACTCCGCAATGCCGAGCCGGGTCCCAATGGCCCGCGTACCATGCTTTATTTCGCGCGCGTCCCGGGCGACCCACCGCTACCCGCGTAATGGTGGCAATACAGGGTGTATGACGCTGGCTCACAAGGATGCGACGCATGGTCGCAGCTGGCAGTCATATGCGCAAATGATTGTGCCACACTGTTGTTGCGAGGATCAGATTTCATTCAATCTTTGAGGAAGATACCGCTCCCCCAGATGCGATCCTAGGCGGTAGATACCAAATTCGCTCGGTTTTGCGATGTGAGACGCACGACCGGGCTACTCGAACTATATTCCACTGGCATACCCCTGATGGTCACCCCTGCCTAGAATGTTGTATTACAACCGACCGATCCTGTAGAGATCGAGACAAAACCAAGTGTATCCCTGATCGGCGTGTCTCCGCATTTGCTGTTCACCAGCCCATGCATAGGCCTCACCGCAGAGTTGCCTTTACCCATTCGTCCTGATCTCGCCATCCCCGGTGGTCTCTCTTACTCAAGAAATTCGTTGCACAGGTCGACGAAATACTTGTGTACATCCTGTGTGACAGATGCGCCAGGAACTAGGGGACTCAGTCCCCGACGCCGTGAAGGGGTGACCACCTGTATGGGATTCTCCATCGACCCGAGTAGTTACGCAAACCTGATTGAAAGTAGCCTCTACACCAACAACGCCAACCTCACCCAGGCCATGACGCGTCTGGCGACCGGGTTACGCATTAATAGCGCTGCTGATGATCCTGCTGGTATGGCCATCAGCAATGTCTTACAAAGTCAGGTGAGCGGTCTTAACCAGGGCGTCAGCAATGCGCAGGCGGGCATCTCGCTGATTCAGACCGCCAGTGGAGCGCTGCAAAATACCTCGACCACACTGCAGAACATGCAAACGCTCGCGACAGAGGCGGCAACCGGCACCTACTCAGCATCACAGGTCGCTGCCATGCAACAACAAATGAATGAGTATGCCCAGCAGATCGACAACACCGTCAATACAACGACCTATAACGGTAAGAGCCTGCTCTCTGGCGCGCTGCAGAATATCTCGCTGCAGATCGGTCCCAATGCCGGCGATACCCAGACGCTCAATATTGGTCCGATGGACGCCGCCACGCTAGGCGTCGCGGGCAATGCCGCCAATCTCATTCAGGGGCAGAACGCCGCCAACGTCACCACGCTCTCGAATGTTGGCACGGGCTTCGCGGCGTCCTCGACAGGCGAACAATTCGCGGTCAAAGCAACCAATATCACCACGACCACCGCGGCGACCTACAACGCGGCGGGGGTGGCCTCCACCACCGCCTCGGCAGCGCAGAACCAGGGTGGCGAATCCGTGACGCTGGGCGGCACCTATTCTGGCGGTACCAATCAGGACTATGTCATGAAAGTGACCAGCGTCAACAGTCAGGGTACCATCACCGGCCTCGAATATGCTCAGGCCAATACCGGCGCGACCGGGACGCTCGGATCCTGGACCGCGGCCACCTACAACGGGACGAATTTCACACTCAATAACGGCATCACGGCGACCTTCACCAATGGCGCGGCCACTGCTCAGAATGGCGATACTTTCACCTTTACCGCCAACTCAGGCGCGGGCTATACGAATCAGCAAGCGAGCACGAACTTCAGCCAGGCGACCGGGACGCTCTCGGGCACATATACTGGGACGACCAACACCAATTATGCCGTACGCGCCGTCGCGCTCGATAGCTATAACAACGTCTCGGGCATCCAGGTCTCTACCGATGGGGGTCATACCTGGGGATCGACCATTACCACCACCACCGTCACCGCCGCGGCAGGCACTGCCACGGCATTCTCAATCGGCAATGGCCTGACCTACACCTGGAATCCAGGGACCTCTGGCGGAGCTTTCCTGGCAAGCTCCGCCGCCAGCAACAACGACACTTTTACCTTCAACGCTGTCGCTGCCAATCAAAATGTGCAGTTCTTGCAGATGAGTGATACCACTCTGAACAGCGGCGGCACCGCCAAGTATAGCGGTACTGCGGCCAACATAGGGGTGGGCGTGATGCTCAATGCCGGGCAGACCAGCGCTAATCTGGGTGTTGGAACTCAGACGTTGACCGCCACCTTCAATGCCCCTGGCACGACCGGCGGCATCCAAGCCGGAACTTCGACCTTCACGGTCAGCGCGCCCCAGGCCGCGGTTGTCAGCAACGGATCGGTGCTCACTAATGCCACCGCGCCCGCCGGCATCAACATCTCGACCACCGCGGCGGCATCGGCGGCGATCACTACAATCAGCAACGCCATCAGCCAGGTTGCGGCGCAGGAGGGGCAACTTGGCGCGGTTCAGGATCAATTGACCCAGTCGATTACACAGATGACCAATACCAGCACTAACTTGCAAAACTCATATACCCAGATCACCTCGGCAAACATCGCCCAGGAGACAGTGAACCTGACGCGCGCCCAGATAACCCAACAGGCAGCCCTGGCGATGCTGGCCCAGGCCAACCAGATTCCCAGCTATGCCCTGAAACTCTTACAGAACCTGCCATGATCCGTAGTGCACGAACTACGGATGGGGCGCGACACGCGCTGGCCAGGGTGCGGATTCTGGCAAAAGTGTGTACATACCTTCGTAGAAAGGGCGGACATATGGTGGAATCAACCGCATATCGGCCATCATACCGCTCGCCAGCCCTGCGAACATCTCCCAGTCGTTGCGCTCCACCAGCATCCCTGCCCAGTTCTGGGCGGGGATGCCATAGATATACCCACGTGCCAGCCCCTGCATACGCGCATAGCGCGGATCAGTCTCATGGGCCAGGACGTACGTGATATCCATCATTTCATCCTCGTGGCCGATGCGGCGGTCATGCCACCAGGCATGCGCCAGCTCATGGATGGCCGCCTCGAACTGGGCAGTATAGAGGAAAACGCGACGCAGATCTGGCACCCAGAAGCCGCCGCCGCGATAGCTCTGCAGATCTTCGACAGCGAAATCGATCTCAGCGCGGAACCACGCTTTGGCGTCATCCGCATAGGGGAAGCGCGTGAAAACCTCCTCACGAAATTTGGCCACGGCGGGATTATTACGCGCCAATTGCGCGTCAGTTCCATACATACGTCACACCTCCAATGCGCAATGGCATCGCGCGTTCAGCATGAACAGTGGCGTCTCGCAAAGAGCCTCAAGCGCTCAGTCCGCAAAGAGCGCGTCCACAAAGCTCTGTGGATCGAACGGCGCGAGATCCTGGACCTGCTCGCCAGTGCCGATAAATTTGATTGGCAGACCCAATTCCGAACTGATGGAGAAGACCACGCCACCCCGCGCCGTGCCATCGAGCTTCGTCAGGATGATGCCACTGCACCCAACATCCTTGACGAAAGTCTTGGCCTGCAAAATGGCGTTCTGTCCCGTCGTCGCGTCCAACACCAACAGAACTTCGTGGGGAGCTTCGGCGTCGTAGCGCGCCAGGATGCGTTCGATCTTCTTCAATTCTTCCATCAAATTCGACTTGGTATGGAGCCGACCGGCGGTATCGACAATCAGCACATCGGTTTTGCGCGCCTGGGCAGATTCCATCGCATCGAAGACGACCGCTGCTGGGTCAGAGTTCTGCTGATGGCTGACGACAGGCACTTTCAGCCGATCGCCCCAGGTTCGCAGCTGTTCGATGGCGGCAGCACGGAACGTATCGCCCGCTGCCAGCAGGACGCGGTGATTGTTCCGTTTGAGCATATTGGCCAGCTTGGCGATGCTGGTGGTTTTGCCCACGCCATTGACCCCTACGACCAGATAGACGGTGATTGGAGAGGACTCGGAGAAGACCAGTTCTTCTGGCTCACCCAGCAGGATCTGCAATTCTTCTTTGAGCGCCTCGCGCACTTCGGTACCGCGCTTCATACCCTCATAGCGGGCCCGCTCGCGCAATGTCTCCATCAACTTCTCGCTCAGTTGGACGCCAACATCGGCTTCCAGTAGGCTCTCTTCAAGGTCATCCCATAGTTCGTCAGTGATGACATCGCGAGCTAAGGCGTCATTGACGCGACCAAAAATGCCCCGGGTCCGCTGCAGGCCAGTGCGGAAGATATTGAAGCGTCGGGTCCGTTCGACTTCCGGTTCCTCTACCGATGCGTCGCTTTCTTCCTCATCGCTCTCGTCTTCGGCATACTCCATTTCGTCATTCGCCGCGAGTATCGCTGAATCTGTGTCCACCGCAGACTCGGACATGAGCACCTGGTCGTCCTCCTCGGCGAAATCAGTGCTGTCATCTCCTAGGGCTTGGTCGTCCTCAGCGGCCTCTACGTCAACCGCATCCTCTGCCGCGACGACCGCCTCTGGTGCTAGCTGGGCTTCTTCCTCATCCGCGGATCGTCCGAAGATTGAGCGTATACGTTTGAACATGTTGCCTCATTTTCTATCGAGCGCATCGGGTAGCGATGCTTAACGTCTCGAGGGTGCGCTGGCCTGCCATAGCCGGCGACCGCGGAAAAAGTGTGCGATCCCCTTCGCATTGTACCCGAAAACACAAGGGATCGCCCGTGCTTTCGTCGGGGGAGTGTGAACTGGTTTTTGTCTGTACGCCCGATTCCTTGTGAGCACCCAAATAGCGCGATACAATGCCACTGTACTTATCGTGAGCGTTTCGCTCACGTATTCGCCACGATTATGGTGGCCAGAACGGAGGCCTTGTACGATGCTGCAGGTAACCTATCAGGTGTTTGTAGAAACTTATCCATCAGGGAATGTCACCGCCCATATCCTGGAACTGCCGGGATGTTTCGCCAATGGGGCAGACGAAGCGCAGGCACTGGCGTATCTCCAGGTGGTCGTCCCGGATTACTTTCGGTGGCTCAGCATGCAGGACGCCGACACACCAACCATGTCGGGTGAAGTCGCCCTGGTCGTGGCTGAGCGCTTCACCGTCACCACCGACGGGATGCGCGAGGTGCGCGCATTCTTTACCCCCGATGCTGTACCACTGAGTGAAGATGATCTGGGTTGGGGGCTGGCATTGATGAGTTATGCGCATATCGATCTGCAACAGATTACTCGCGACCTCAGTATCGAACAGATGGATTACCAACCAGATCCCCAGCACCGGTCAATCACACACATCATCGATGCTCTCGCCCAGAACGAACTATGGCTCGCCGTACGTCTGGAAGAATCGCCGGCGATTCCATTCATCGGGGACCTGCCGGGAAGTCCGTTAGCGCGCTATGATGCCGTCCATGAGCAGGCGATGCTCATGATCAGCGGGGCGACCGCTGAGCAGCGCGCGGTGATTCGCGAACAACATGGCGAACACTGGTCATTGCGCAAAGTACTGCGACGATCGATTCAGCGGGAACGCGAGGCGACTGAGCAGATCGCCATCTTGCTGGGGCAGATGCACAGTCATTGAAGCATCTGCGTATCTACCAAGCCGTGGGCACATTGCCCACGGCATTTTTATGCCTTCGATAAAGTGATAACTGGATTTTTCTACGTTATTGGCACGGATTATGTAGTACACAAGGAGACAAGAGACAACGGGAGTCATGAGCACCTATTGCAAGCGGTTGCAAAAAATATACGGCGCACGATGGCGATGTTGTCTGGCCATAAGAAGGGGTCAAGGTTTCGTCGTGAGCAATAATCGACAGAAGTATGTTGCCGGAGATTTCAACCTTCGCGGCGCCAGATCTCAGGCACTTGCGCGCTGTCAATCAATCAAATAGCGTGGTGAAATGTTTGAGCTTGATGATCCGTGATGCGACCGATCATCAAGCGTCACGTGCGTATGAGTTCCTGAAACACCTCACCTGCCCTCTTGACAGAGTGGTAGGTGGCATGGCATAATCGTTCTGCAACCGGTTGCATGAAGTAGTACGAGTTGTAGATTGGCGCATCACCCCC
>DAIDHM010000061.1 GCA_027459705.1 Ktedonobacteria bacterium
ACATGCCGCAGATATCGCGTGCGACGCCGTTTTGATTGCCGATACGCATATGCTGGGACGCGGCTTACCCAGCCTGGTCTATGGCGTCCGCGGTATCCTCTATACCGAGATCGTCGCGCGGGGCGCGGCACATGATCTGCATTCCGGCACCTACGGCGGCGTCGCACCCAATCCACTCCATGCCTTAGGGTTGATTATTGCTGGGTTGAAGAGTGCCGATGGCACCATCAATATTCCCGGATTGCAGTCCCTGGCGCAGCCCGTGTCCGCTGCAGAACGTGGTTGGTGGGCACGATTCCCCGGCAGCGACGCAGAACGGCTCGAGCATGAGATGGGCGTCAATATCTTCCCCGGTGAACAGGCCTATTCAACCACAGAACGCATGACCGCGCGCGCGACCTTAGAAGTCCACGGCATTGTCGGTGGCTTCCAGGATGAGGGCGCGAAGACGGTCATCCCAGCCGAGGCGCGTGCCAAAGTCAGCTTACGTCTCGTCCCTGACCAGACACCTGAGAATGTGCTGCCATTGCTCCGGCACCGGGTTGCCGAACTGACTCCACCCGGTGTCCAGGTGGAAGTGCAGTTGATCCACGGGGGACGTGGTATGGTCGAAGATATCCATGATCCCTACATCAATGCGGCGCGTGCTTCGCTTGCTGAAGAATATAACCACGAGGTTTATTTCATGCGCGAGGGGGGGTCTATTCCTATTGCGGTACTTTTCACGGAGTATTTGAAGGCGCCGATCGTCTTCGCGGGCTATGGTCTCGCCGACGAAGGCCTCCATGCCCCCAACGAGCATTTCAATCTTGCCAATTATTACCACGCTATCCACGGAACTGTCCGCTATCTTGACCATGTCGCGCTGATTGAGGAGGGCCAGCGATGAATCACAGTGATCCTCATAAGCTCATCGACGAGCGCCGCGAAGAGATCTTCGCGGATTATGCCGAACTCTTGCGCATTCCCAGCATCAGCGCGCTCAGCGCCCATGACGCCGATACGCAGCGCGCAGCGCGCTTTGTTTCCGAGATGCTGCGCCACCAGGGACTCGAACATATTGAGGTGATTCAGACGGATGGAGCGCCTCTCGTCTATGCTGATTGGATGCGAGCGCCGGGGAAACCGATCCTCTTGATTTACGCGCACTATGATGTGCAACCGATTGACCCCGCGCGTGAATGGACGACCCCACCCTTCGAGCCAACCGTTCAGGGCGATGTGGTATATGGGCGCGGTGTGACGGACGATAAAAACAATCTGACGGGAACCATCCATGCCGTTGGCGCGCTCCTGGCCGCTCGCGGAACCTTGCCACTCAACATCCGGTTCCTGTTGGAAGGTGAGGAAGAATCGGGTGGCGAGGCTATTGAACATTTTGTCCGCACACAACCAGAGCGGATTGCCAGCGATATCGTCATGGTAGCAGATGGCGGGATGTACCCCAATCAACCGACACTGTGTTATGGCTGTCGCGGTATTCTCTATACCGAGATTGTGGTGCAGGGACCACAACGCGACCTCCACTCTGGCGGTTTTGGCGGTGTAGCACCCAACCCGATCTTTGCGCTGGCGGAGATCTTGACCCAACTGAAGGACAGTCAGGGCCATATCCTGATCCCCGGTCTCTATGCCCTGATGTCGCCAATCAGCGTGAGTGAACGAGCGCTCTGGCAGACGATCGATCGCGATTTCGACAGCGAATATCGCGCCCAGATCGGGACGGAGGTACTGACGGGCGAGACAGAATATGGCGTGATTGAGCGCAATTGGGCGAGGCCGACCCTGGAAGTGCACGGAATCATCGGCGGATTCCAGGATGAGGGATCAAAAACAGTTATCCCGGCCTCGGCTCGTGCCAAAGTCAGTCTGCGTCTCGTTCCGGGCCAGACGCCTGAGAATGTATTGCCGCTGTTGCGCGCGCGCGTCGCGGCAGTGACCCCCGCGGGCATCAAAGCTACCGTCGAACCTATCCATGGGGGGTTGCCCTTCTATACCGATGTCACCTCGCCCGCTTTCACGACGACGATGGCGGCGCTGTCGGAAGAATTCGGTAAACCCGCCTGGGCAGTGCGTTCAGGCGGATCGATACCCATCTCGGCGATTTTTCAGGAGATGCTGGGTGCCGATGTCTTTTGCATTGGATTTGGCCAGAGTAGTGATGGCGCCCATTCGCCCAACGAACATACGAGCGTTTCAATGTTTCATCGTGGTGTTCACGCGCTGGCGCGTGTCATCGACGCACTGGGCGCGATGCCAGCAGTCTGACCGGCTTTGGATGGGGGGACGCACTCGCTGCGCCCCCTCATCCATCTATCTACAGCTTTACGAAAGGACTTCAGAACGATGCCCACACCAGTTCCGGGTGGCGTGTATCCTCCCATCCCAACGTTCTTCACACCTACCGGCGAGATCGACCGCGCGACCTTGCGCACGCATATCAGCTGGCTCACACAAGAGCCAGTGTCAGGAATCCTGGCCCTTGGTTCCAACGGTGAGGCGTGGTTGCTGGATGACACGGAAAGGGCCCTGGTCATCGAGACAGCCCGCACCACTATCATGGATGCCCAACCATTACAACCCTGGACACTCCTGGCGGGTGCGGCGGATCTTTCGACGCGCGGGACTATCGCGCGCTGTCGGCTGGTCGCCAACGCGGGCGCGGATGTGGCGGTTATTCTCCCATCATTCGCATTTCCGGGGCAGATGACCCCAGCGGCGCACCGTGCCCATTTCCAGGCTATCGCGGATGCCAGCCCGATACCGATCCTGATATATAACATGCCTGCCAATGCCGCCAATATCGATCTCAGCGCTGACTTAATCCTGGATCTGGCACAACACCCCAACATCGTCGGCGTCAAAGATAGCAGCGGCCAGGTTGCGAAATTGGCGCGCATCGCGGGCGTATCGAAGCCTGGCTTCGCGGTGCTGGCAGGTAGCGGCAGTTTCCTATGGCCAACGCTGGCAGTGGGCGGCACCGGCACCATCGCCGCGGTTGCGAATGTAGTGCCCGATCTGGTATGGAGACTCTATCAACTCTGGGGAGAGAGGACGCGGGCGACCAGTGTCGCTGACATGCTCCAACTCGAAGCCGAGGCCCGATCTTTACAATCAGCACTGATTCCTTTGAACCAGGCAGTGACCGCTGGCTATGGAGTTCCTGGGTTGAAGGCGGCACTACAAGCCATCCGTGGCTATGGCGGAGCACCGCGCCCACCCCTGCTACCGCTTGAGGCGACCCGCACCACTGAGATCCAGCAACTCTATGCTGAGTTGCGCACGTGGTCGTGGGGTTGACGTTCCACGTGGAACATGGGGGAAAGGACTGGTCTTTGTGGCGAACAACGCAAACTACCTGCAACGTCGCATCATCAATTATTTTATTCGGCGAAACCTGCAAGGGTGGGGCAAACCACTGGCATTCACCATCCAGCGCCTGCGCCTGGGCGGGAGCCTCCTAGCTGTCGCTCTCGTCAGCCTGGGGTTGGATCTCTTACTCAATGGGGCGCAATTGGCCCTCCATCCGGCGAATGCGCTGGCCGTGTTGCTCATCCTCGTGACAATCTTGAGTTTCATCGTTGGCACTTCATTCTGGGTCCGTGCCCTCCCCCAGTACTTGATAGCGCGAGGACGTCTACCCGAGGAGCACCAGGGTACAGTCAATGCCATCATCTGCGATGCGGAGCAACGCGTGGCTTTCGCACATGATCATTTCATCACCCTGCGCGAGGCCGATGGACAATTGCGCGCCTTCGCCATCGATCCCGCCCTGCATGATCAGGTCTGTCGGGTTGGCAAGCGGGTGACGCTACTGGTTGTTCCAGGTATCGATTACGTCGCTGGGGTGAAATAGACTCAGGGGATGAAATTCACTCGCCAGGTAAAGGTCGTCTGTTCGATGAGGGGAACGTAGCCTAAGCGTTCATACATATGCTGAGCCGGGTTCCCGGCGGCGACATAGAGGCACGTCCAGGGCATGCCGCGATCCAGCGTTACGCGCACGAGATGTTGCATGACCGCCGCCGCGGCTCCCGTTCGCCGAGCGGGAGGAACCGTCACTACCCCGTAGATCGTCGGCACGCGCTCCCAGAGCGAGACATACGCACCACTGACAGGTTCACCAGCTAGCCAGCCCATATAATATTGATAAAGATGCGCTGCCTGCTCGTCCCAACGTTCCTGGCCACGCAGAGTAATTTGTTGCGGGGTCGGCTGAGGATTGGAACTGAAGCCCCATTGACTGATGCGCTCATAGTGTTCCATCTGCTCGATGGAGGTGATGGGAGCAACCACCAGGTCAGTGCGGTGAGGAGCTACGGCGTGCAAACTGCCGATGCATCCCATCAAGCGCAGCACTTCACGGACCTCGAACCCATGGTTGAGCAATGACGCCAGAATGTGGGGATCATCACGTTGCTCAGTATGCACCCAGGATATCGAGAGGAGCCGATCACGCGCGAAACGGAGCAGGCGTGTCACAAGTTCTTCCGCGCGCCCAGGGCGTGGCAGCGCACCACAGACATAGAGCGTCGATCCATAGATTTGAAAATGCGCCGTACCGACGCCACGCAGTTGGGGACCATGATCCACCATACGGTCAAGACGTTGGCGCAGGGCTGCGTTGGCCAGCGCCTCCAGGGAGTTCTCCGTCTCACTCAATGCCGCATGCTCCTCTTGTGACTTGGCTCGCGCCAGGTCTCCACTCCCTCACTGAACAGAAGGATCCGCACTGACGGTCCCGGTCATGCTTCCCTCTATCCGTTCGTGCCTCATCAAGCGCTAACCGCTCATATCTGATAGCGCTTGCAGCAGCGTGGCGCATTCACGATTCTGTCACAGCCCAGCGCCTCTCAGCAACTGGAGCGGTTCTCGTTGTACAATACCACGCGGAAGGGGGCAAATGCAGCCCCCAGGCTTCGACACGTTCGAGACTCCATCAACAATTTTGAAAGTCGCACCAGGAGGAAGACCTGCTATGACAATCCGCGTCGGCATTAACGGCTTCGGCCGCATCGGGCGACAATCGCTCAAAGCCATCCTCGATCGCTACCCCGGCAAAATCGAGGTCGTCGCAATCAACGATATTACTGATACCCAGACCAACGCGCATCTGTTTCGCTACGACTCCAACTATGGTCGCTTTCCCGGCACCGTTGAAGTAGCGGGTAACGATCTGGTGGTCAATGGTCAGCGTATCACGGTTTTCGCCGAACGTGACCCTGGCGCCATACCGTGGGGATCCGTTCATGTGGACCTCGTCGTTGAATCGACAGGGCTCTTCACCGATGCCCACAAGGCCATCGCGCACAAACGCGATTCAGTCCGCAAAGTCATCATCTCTGCTCCGGCAAAGAACGAAGATATTACCATTGTGTTGGGCGTCAACCAGGATGCTTACAACCCCGCGGCACACCACGTCATCTCGAACGCTTCCTGCACAACAAATGGTCTTGCACCTGTCGTCAAAGTGCTGAACGATAACTTTGGTATCGAATATGGTCTGATGAACACGGTACATAGCTACACCAACTCGCAGGCCCTGCTAGACGTCGTGAAGAAAGATATCCGCGAGGCGCGAGCTGCTGCGTTGAATATTGTTCCCGCATCCACTGGCGCGGCCAAAGCGGTCGTGCTGGTCATTCCTGAACTGCAAGGCAGATTGCATGGGATCTCATTGCGCGTGCCTACCCCCACAGTTTCGATGGTTGATTTCACCTGTTTGCTGAAACAGGATCTTGGCGAAAACGGCGCAGCGACTGTCAATGCGGCGCTGACGGCTGCCGCTACGGGGCCGATGCAAGGAATCCTCGCGGTCAGCACTGAAGAACTGGTCTCGATGGATTATAAAGGCGATACACATTCTTCAATTGTCGATAGCAAACTCACAACCGTGCTCGGTGGCCGATTCGCGAAGGTCCTCGCCTGGTACGACAATGAGTGGGGCTATTCCTGCCGCATTGCGGACATCGTGAATTTCGTCGGCGAACGCCTCTAAGGCGTTGTGACACGCGCCGGGCATCGTGATTGCCCGGCGCGTGATTGGCGGACGTCGCGGATCCCATGGCACGTTCCCCTACCCCACGTATATGTTGCGCTTCGTCCCGCGACTCCGCCACGCGTACTGTGAAAGGATGCTGAGGATGCAGAAAGCGACTATCCGAGACGTGGAGGTCACCGGCCAGCGTGTGCTTGTCCGCGTCGACTTCAATGTTCCCCTCGATGCTCAGGGTCACATCACTGATGATACGCGCATAAGCGCGGCGCTTCCGACGATCCGTTATCTGCTGGAGCACGGGGCGGCAGTGGTGCTGATGTCACATCTTGGACGACCGGATGGACAGCATAATCCAAAATATTCATTGAAACCAGCCGCGGAACGCTTGAGTCAACTCCTGGGTCAGCCAGTTCCATTAGCACCGGATTGTATCGGACCTGAAGTGGTGACGCTTGTCAGGTCCCTGCAACCCGGTCAGGTTATGATGCTCGAGAATCTCCGCTTCCATAAAGAAGAGGAGAAGAATGATCCGGCCTTCGCCGCTCAGCTTGCCCAACTCGGCACGATCTACGTCAATGACGCATTCGGTACCGCTCATCGCGCGCATGCCTCCACGGAAGGGGTCGCGCATGACCTCCCGGCCTACGCTGGGTTCCTGATGGAGCGTGAGCTCAATTTCCTGGGCGCGGCCCTGGAAAATCCCCGTCGGCCACTCATCGCGATTATTGGGGGCGCCAAAGTCTCCGATAAGATCGCCGTCCTCGAACGCTTGATCACCCTCGCCGACGCGATCCTCATCGGCGGAGGTATGGCTAATACTTTCTTCAAAGCGCAAGGACTCGCGGTTGGGGATTCGCTGGTTGAAGATGGCAAAGTTGAGGAAGCTCAGCGCCTGATACGATTAGCGGAAGAACGCAAAGTACACTTTTTGCTGCCAACGGATGTCGTCATTGCTGATCGTTTCGCGGCCGATGCGGAGTCGCGCGTCGTCGCGACGGATGCAGTTCCCGCGGGCTGGCGCATCCTCGATATTGGACCAGCAACGGTTGCTGCCTTCAGCAATGCTATCGCTGGTGGCCAGACTATCGTCTTCAATGGTACACTGGGGGTCGCGGAATTTGCGGCATTCGCGCATGGCACGAACGGCGTCATCGCAGCATTGGTCCGCAGCGCGCAACAGGGCGCAATGGTCATCATCGGCGGTGGCGATAGCGCGGCTGCTGTGGAAGCTGCTGGAGCAGCCGATAAGGTGACGCATGTCTCGACGGGCGGCGGGGCCTCGCTGGAGTTCCTCGAAGGCCGCGTTTTGCCCGGCGTCGCGGCGCTCCGCGACAAGAGCGCATAAGACGCGTATGGAGGAAGACCTATGCCCAGGATTCCTATCGCGGCAGGCAATTGGAAAATGCATTTTGGCCCACGCCAAGCCGAAGAGTTCGCCCATCTTTTGCGGACGAATCTGGTGACTCTGGTGGGAGTTGAAGTCGTCATCTTCCCGCCATTTCTCTCAATACCCGCTACCCAAGTGGCAGTACAAGGGTCGAATATCAGCCTTGGCGCGCAGAATTGTGCCGACCAACCAGGTGGGGCCTATACGGGCGAGGTCTCGGCGACGATGGTCGCCGAATGCTGCCGATGGGTGATCCTCGGCCATTCTGAACGGCGCGGTTATTATGGCGAGACCAATGCGATCGTCAACCGCAAGATCCGCCAGGCCATTCTGGCGGGATTGCGGCCGATCATCTGCGTCGGTGAACGGTTAGAACAGCGCGAGGCGAAGCAGACCTCCATTGTCATTGAGGACCAGATCAATGCGTGTTTGAGCGAGATCGCCAATGACGAGATCGAACGCGTGGTCTTCGCCTACGAACCGATCTGGGCGATTGGGACGGGGCGAGCCGCGACTAGCCAGGACGCCACCGATGTCATTGACCTGATTCGCGCTTTGGTCACGTTACGCTTTGGCACCGCGGCGGGCGAGGCGATCCGCATCTTGTATGGAGGGAGTGTTACAGCACAGAATATCGGTGAGTTTATCCTATCGCCCACCATCGATGGCGCACTGGTCGGGGGCGCCAGTCTCAAGCCAGAGTTCGTCGACATCGCGCGGGCAATCGCGGAAGCTAAGCGTCCCTAGATCAGTCATAGGCTAGTGGATGGTAAAGAACCGCCAATCGCATCAACACAAACACCAGATTTTTCGAGTAGTCCGCCCTTGTGTTTGGTATCTTCGGGTCGCTGCGTTGTCTGCACCATCGGCACAACCCCTCACACTATCTCATTCCCTACGGTCCGAGCCAATGTTCCACGTGGAAGTCGAACCAGGGAGATCACGACAGATTACGGTCATCTGGACGTTATGGCGCCAAGGTGGCCGTAATCTGTACTACCGGGAATGACCGATGTGCGGGCTCAGCAGCTACTGATGAGAGTGTCGAAGCATGAACCATCCTGGTTGAGGATCAGCACCTGCTGGATGTTTGGAAATTGGCGCAGGGAAGTGACGATCTCGCTATATGCCTGCGTAGCGGGTGTATCGCCCAAACCGCGCATCGCCCGACAGAACTGCAATGTGGCTGTGCCAGCGACTGGTGTCTGACCGCGCATGTTCAACGTGATCACGAAACCATTCGGACCACAACTCGAATCGCCTGAGAAAGCATTACTGAGCGGCGTGAATTAGCCGTTGGCTGACTCGGTTGGTGTAGGCCCCGCCATCAGTTGCGCGATAGCAAACGTAGCCACCCCCAACGTCGGCGCTGTGCGATGTACGGCGAAGACTGCTCCAGGGTGCGTATCAGAATCAGGGTGCCGCGAGAAGAAGACGTCGACGTGATAGCCAGTCGACGATCCACCAAGACAAGAGTTCAGACCGCTCATATCAGCAAAGCATCCGCCCACACTGTTCAGGATGACGACCTGCTTGATGGCTGTAAATTGCATCAGGGTGGTGTTGATCATGGCTACCATCCGTGGACCGTCCAGATCGCCCGCGATGTCGACCCGTCGGCACAGTTGCACAGTCACCGTCCCTGGCGCATACGTTGATCCGCGCTGATTGAAGAGCAGATCAAAATCGCGAAAATCGCCCGCGCAATTGGAGATCAGCGCGAATGCACCGTCGAAGGGCGAGTAAAAGCCACTGGCGCGCTCCGCTGTCGTGGGACCAGCAAACATCTGCTGCAGCGCAAAGGTCGCGCGGGCCTGAGTGGTAGTCATAGGGGTCGCTACCGTACGAGAGACAGCCACGACCTGGTTGGGCACTGTATCGGTTTCAGGATGGTGCGAGAAGTACACCTGCACAGTGGTGGACGCGACGGGCTGGGTTGCGGTAGGCGTCGCCGATACACTGGGGCCGACGGTGCTGGCACAAGCCATCATCGTAAGCGCCAGCCCCAGTACCAGGCTAGCGACTTGATGCCAACCAGCGAATGGATGGTTCGCCATGACGCTTGATCGCTCATGGTGACCTATGAATAAGCTGTGCACTGTACGCTGAAAAAGAGAGAACCTCCTCATAGTGACACCTTCCACCTCCGGCGAGCTTCAGCGTACCAGGAACAACCGGGAACTGACTACCATGACGAATAGAGCGTCTCATGATTCGCCGCGGCACGCGCTCGACGCATGCGGTTGAAGGAATCCTTCTCCGGTCTTCATTTCCTACGTGTGGTCACGCCTATTCCGCTCACCAGAGTGATTGAGGATCGCCGCGATCACAGGCGCGCTACGATAGCTGACCAACCTGTCACGCTCTTCACACAAGCGGCACGTCAGATGACATCCAACTCGCGATGGGTGATGGGGCGGTCAAGCCGAAATGGATTCGCCAGGGGCTGCAATTTCTCCAGCACGGTGTCCACGACGATCCTGCTTCCACCGGCACTGCCCATAATGCCATGGCCACTGTAGCCGCAATTCAGGAAGAGGCCCGGGATGGGCGTCGGTCCGAGGAATGGTCGGTGGTCGGGTGTATCATAAACGCAAGTAAGAAATATGGCGACATCTTGCGTTGTTACATAATATATTGTACACTGTACACATGAAGTTGAATGAATCCAAGCCGTCACCTTGGTGGCGAAGCAATACAGGATTCCCACTTCTCTTCTTGTCCCAAAGTGGTCCCCGATGCCTTCGGCAAGGGGAGAGTGGGTGTCGTAGTTCACCCAGTAGGGCTTGCCCTACGGAATCGTGCTTTGGCGTCATAAAACGCTAGAGTTACGGTAACTATAGCTGTATTGTCCCGCGCGCAGGTACCAGTGGCTCGTGCCGCGCTCCCAGACAGTTCGCCAGAATGGGGTGATGCGCGCAACCGAATGGGGACTGGCGGGGTCGAGGACGTCATAGACATAGGCCTGGCTGGTGGGGACATCCTCCAGGGGTGGACCAGGCGCAACATCGGGCTGGGTCCAGAGGAGATGGGCATCGCTACCCGCCGGCCGCCAGTGCGCGCCCGTCTCATCATCAATCGTCATGGGCGCGTCGCCGGGCATCTCAGGCACATCCTGGAGCAGAATGCGCTGGCGGCGTACCAGTGACAGCGGCACCGCCAGACCAGCGAATGCGGCGACCACGCTGGCGAATGGGCCAGTGGCAATCACTGCCGCTGGGGTTGAGATCCTCCCACGCTCAGTCTGCACACTGCTGATGCACCCACCGGTGAGATCAAAACCTGTTACGGCAGTGTTGAGTACGACGGGGACCTGGCTGGCGCGCAGATAGCCGTGTGTGAGTTTTCGGACATCCAGCCAGCCATCACCAGCGCGGAAGCGCGCTCCAACGACCGTGGGATCGAGGTAGGGGAAACGTTCTCTTGCTCGTTCACCGTCCAGCCATTCGACATCCGTAAGGCCCCATGCATGTTGCCGGGCAACGAGCTCACGTTGCCGGGCAGCGGTGGCAGGGGTGGTCGCCACCCAGAGATAGCCTTGCTGACGAAGGCCGAGATCGTAGCCAGCAAGTCCAGCAATCTCGCCGAAATGCTCGAAGAGGCCGATCCCCTCGCGGACAAGCGCCATCTCTTCTGGATTATCAAAATGCGCGCGAAACGCCCCCGTCGCATTCATTGTCGTGTGGCCGGCCACCAGCGGACGGCGTTCGATGATGACAGCATGAAGACCGGCACGCGCGGCGAAAAAAGCAGTCGCAGCACCGACGATGCCGCCGCCAATGATGACGAGATCGGCGGTGGCAGGAAGTGCACTGGCATAGTTGGGTGGTGGAATGGACATAGGTAGCTCCCTTCATATACGGCTGGACGATCGGAGATCACGTCCATAGTCAGACCGCTTATCGACCGGTGCTCGCTATGGTTCTCTTGAGTATGACTGACGCCACTACCCGATTGCAAGTACACCACGAGCGTTGCCATGCTCGCGAAATACGAATGGCAAGCTTTAGGTCAGCATCGATCGGTGAGGATCATCAGGCAAATGGGTAACATGGCGGGCGATCCTGGCCTCAAAGGCTGACTGTGGCTGGCATCTTAAGCGTAGTGGTACATGGCGACATATCTCCGGGATCCACCACCACCATAATCACGCGCAAAGACAATTTGATCATGTTCCACGTGGAACATTGGCATTTAAGAAGATGAAGATCATCGGTCAGATAGTGGGGGCCTCATACCAGGCAATGTCCTGTTTGCTCGCCGTACGGAGCTGAGCTACGCTCAAGCAACAATGTGGATTGCACTCAGCCTGCGGCATGCTCACCCATACACCATGCTCGCGACTGCCGGCAGTTGAGATCCGGCCGCTCAGTGACGAATCAGCCACAGTATGACTTTGCGCATGTGCCGACATGGGGGCTGCGAAACCCAGGCAACATGGGTGAGCAGTGGTGCATACGGTGGTAGCGTTAATAATGTTCCACGTGGAACATTGGCCGTTGAGAAGAGGAGTTATGACGCCGAATTCAAGGAGACGGCACAGAGGATCGTCATTGGCAATCCGACGGACGTCATACTCGTTGCTCTTGCATAGCATAATTCTGCCCGCTGTCACCGCGATTTGCCTGATGGTTGTGGTGCCAGTTCGACGGTGCCACGGGTGGCATGATCACCGACCTACACTACCCCAGCACCAGCAGCCCATCCACCTACACCGACTCTCGCTACGGCGAGCTACAGGCCGACCGTACTGGCACAGGGGGTGGGTTGTCCCGACGATATATGGCAGGATGGGCATGGAAACCGGCTTTTCTCTGATTGATATGATGGCAGCGATATCAGCCCAGGCGCCAGGAAGTCGCATCCGTCACTTCAATACTGCTCCATGCTCGGGCAGAGCGCGGCTGCAAATGCCAGATGCCCTGGCCTACTGGATCGGGGTGGAGGCGGCCATATTTTCGGTCCCATTCGGCAATTATGCGCTGGGCCAGCGCTTCGTCCGCCATGGACGGGATATGCTCCACGATCCCTTCGACGATGACGACCACATCTCCATGTTCTAGATGCATCGTCAACGCGGGATTGTGGGCCAGGTTCCGTGCCCAGCGCGCCTGTGGCGCGCCATCGAAATACCAGGCCATCCCCAGCCAGGCACCCCAGAGGGGCGTCGCATGAGGGCGGCCATCGGGTCTCACGGTCGCGATCCAATAATATTGCGCATCCCGCAGCTGACCCTCCACCCATGACCAGGGCAGCAACGCCTCTCCATCCCGTGGGAATGGATAGATCGATGGCCCGTGCACTGGTTGGGATTGCGGTGGGACATTGAGATCGCCAGGTTGCGTCATGGTTAACCTCCTGCTTTCTTGCTCGTCTGAGTCAATGGCCACGGCGTGTGGTGAGCTATTGCATACATCCTCATGCATGACGGGGCTCTCCCGACTTTTTCCTGGGATAGCGTGTTTCGTTAAGGTGCTTCGCTGCATCATCCAGCGATCTTTAATGATGGTTCCATCTTTGGTCCACCCGCGTTCATGCTGAACCGCTCCATGCCGGGCATAAGGCGGTCACACGCGCGATCTCATATGATCTCGCGTTGCATGCAGTATATCGCATCACGACGCGTCGCACGTGGAACAATTGTCACCGCGGTGGGCCCTGCAGGGCGCGCGCGACGACAGCCGCCATGCCTCCTGGCTCCTCCCACATCGACTCAATCCACCAGGTCGCACCAGCCTCCGAATAGGACCGCACGTGGGCAGCAGCGGCGGCGCGGTCTCCCAACGGACTGACACCTTCTATTATCAGATCACGAGGGGTGTCTGTATGCCCCTCGTGATCTGATAATGCATCCAGCTCGGACCGGATCGCCCGGATTTCGTCCGGCAAACTCGGCGCGATCCGGCCATCGGGATACTTGGTCGATGCAATCAATCCGTCATAATGGCGGGCGCGCGCCAACGTCTGGCGATAGGGCCAGGCGCCGACCACCCAGATCGGGATACGGGGTTGCTGGATTGGGACATAAGAACCCATGCTATTAGTCCAGTTGACCTGATAGTGCTTCCCCTGGTACACAAATGGCTGCCCCTGCCAGAAGCGCGTCACGAGTTCCAGTCCCTCATCCATATACTCAGCGCGGACACGGCGATCGATGACCTCACCTACCTGATCAAAACCAGTGTCGATGGCGCCCAGGCCGACGGCGAGAATGACGCGGCCAGCCGAGAGATGATCAAGCGTTGCGGTCTCACTGGCCAGTTTCCAGGGGCGACGACGCGCGACCGGCGTGATGAGCGGCCCCAACCGTAGCGTGGAGGTCTGGGTAGCCAGGGCCGCCAGCGCCACCCACGGGTCAGGACCATAGACGAGATCAGCGACGAAGACGGCATCCCAGCCTGCCGCTTCCAGTGTCACTGCCAGTGATATCCAGTCCAGGATATCGCCACCAGGAATGACAAATCCATAGCGCATGCCACGATTTTCCATTGCTTCGCCCTCGTTCTAGCATCACCTGGAACCACGACAATCCTTGCATCACCTGCTCCAGTCAGTGGGGCAATATCACGACAGTGATGGCAAGACGCGAGACCTGGAAATCGCAATCTCGCGGAACAGGACCGGTTCAGAACAGCGCCGCTTGAACGGGACGGGGATCCACATACGCTGGCGGTCCACCGGGCATGCCTAGAGATGCGCGGATCGCGTCGATCCGCGCGTGGACGCGATCGTGATAGTAGGTCGGAGGGTCAGCGCGGACATACCAGGCGGCATAACGCTCCAACAAATCCGGTCGCTCGCGACTGAGCCAGTCGAAGAAGATTGGCCGCACATCTGGATGTAACCGCAGCGTACCACTGGAAATCCAGTTCGCATTGTGGCGCGTCGCCGCCAACGCCAACTCCTCCAGGGCCCCAGAACCATCAGTCAACCAGGGCAAGATCGGCGCAATCATCACCCCCGCCGGAACCCCGGTCGCTACCAAGCTCCGGACTGCCGCCAGACGCTTCAGCGGTGGTGGAGTCGCGGGTTCGAGGCGGCGCGCCAGCTCCTCATCCAGCGTGGTGATGCTGACGAAAACCGCGCAATAGGAACGTCGCGCGATCTCGGCCAGGAGGTCGGCGTCGCGCAAGACCATGGTGTTCTTGGTGATGATCGTCACTGGCGCGCGCGCCGCACAGAGTTCCTGTAAGAGATCGCGCGTCACCCGCTGCGTGCCCTCGACAGGTTGGTAGGGATCTACCGCCGTCCCGATAGAAATCGGCATGTTCCACGTGGCCCCGTGGCGACGTAGTTCGCCGCGTAGAATCGCGGCGGCATCAGATTTGACGAAGATCTCGCGCTCAAAGCTCGCGGCGCCATCCAGATCGAAGTCGATATGCGTGCGGCGGGCATAACAGTATGCGCAGCCATGCTGGCAACCGCGATAGGGATTGATGCTCCAATCGGCGATCTTCTGGCTCACGCCCTGGCGACGAATCGCTCCCATACGATTGAGAACGGTCTTCACCTGCCAATGATGGACCGCCAAAGGCCGCGCCGCGCTCGCGTCCGGAATCGGCTCGATTGTCCTCCCAGGGTCGCTCATCGATTGCCTCGCTTCATTCTGACGCACTCTCGGACATAGAACATTATTACCAATTTCAGTATACCTGATCGCAGACAGTCAATGCAAGGCCGTCAACCACCGCTGGTGTCGTGACGTTCAGATCTACGCTGTGATACCCGTTTCGAGCCGTGAGCAGAGGATGCCGAGTCGCGAAAAAATGCCAGAGAGCCAGGCATCATCGGTTGGCCAAGGAGCGAAGAAGACGCGATCAGTCGCAGTTTCAATGGCGCGGCGACTGGCGAGGCCCGCTGGTGTGAGAGCAATCGCGCCATCGCTCCGCGTGATCTCCTGGCGCGCCGAGAGCGTGGCGAGCGATTGGGCGATATCCGCAGGCGACTGGGTCGCCGCCAGGATCCGTACCAGGGCCTCCTCGTTGCGTGCCTCACCAGTCCAGATGCGGCTGAGGACATCCACCACGGGTCCGCTATAGTCGGCAGCACGCCAGGCAGCCATATGGGCATCGTCGCGCGCCAGCCACAGAGCGGCAATCGCCGCTTCACTGCGAACCAGGGGCGCCGTGTCATGCGTGGTGACCAGGCGATGTCGCATACGCGTTTGATGGGGTTTGGCGATCGGCTCAGGGGCGTCCCATAGGGCCGCCGCAAGGATGGCCAGATCGTCTGCCAGGGTCGCCAACTCCGCGATGGGCAATGGCCGCAGATGTGCCAATTGCGCTCGCGCAGATTCTTCCAGTGCCTGGGCCACGTGGAACCCGGCGGGTGTCACGCGATAACCCGCATCATTGCCCGCCAGAAAACCGCGCGCGACCATCCCTGGCAACGCGGCAAATACCTCTGGTTCGTGCGCGATATATGGATTGAAGAGCCGTTCTCGCAGTTCCGCGCGCGTCAACACCGTCGTGGCATCGACCTCTTCGGTCATTGCCAGCAGCAAGAAGAGCGCGTCGGGGGGAATGGCATGCGCATCGAGGATGGTCCGCAGGCCACTCCAACCACGGCGACGCAAGCGCAGAAACAGCGGTAGCAGCGGGACAATGCCCCGCGCGACATACGAGAATCGGGGCGTAGCGGCCGGCCAGTTCAAAGGCGTCGTCGCTGGCAAAGGCTCCCAGTCACCAGTCAGCGGTACGAATGGCGCACCCGCGACCAATCGCCCGGACTCCCAACGCGCGGCTTGCGACCGCACCATCTCCGCCAACAGTGTGGGGACAAACGCCGCGGGATCAGCTTGAAAATAATCGCGGCAATAATCCAGATACCATGGACACGTGAGAAGATAGGGCATGACCTCAGCCTCGGCCAGACCACCCACGAGCATCAGACGATAGGCGAAGATACGTTTGCAGGCGTGCCAGGCCAAGCGCTGTGGTTCGCGCGCCCAGGAGAAGTAGCGTTGCTGGGCCACCGAGATTGCCGCCAGTGGATCGGTCATGGGGGGTCCATGCCCCGAGATGCCCCAGCGCAAGGGTAAACGCGCCAGCCGGTCGAGTGTCGCCAAGCCGCGGTCCAGGGCCCCTGGCCCCTCGCGAAATGGATTGAGCCACGCGGCATCGTCAGCATGCACGGCATCTCCACAGATGAGGATCCCATCATCAGGCTGATAAAGCGCGAGATGCCCCAACGTATGTCCAGGGGTATAGAGGACACGGAGCCGGACAGTGCCCGTATCGATCTCCTCACCATCCGCCAAGGCACGACTGACCGTATAGGGTTCAATGGGCTGGTCAAGCCAGATGGCGGCGCCGGTATCCGGGCCACGGCGATTGATGAGCGCGGCATCCCAGGGGTGGGCGGCGATGGGGAGAGCATAGCGCGATTGGAGGCCTGCATTCCCGCCGACATGATCGCAATGGTAATGCGTATTGATGATCAGCGCGAGATCAGCAGGATCCACCCCCGCAGCCCGGATCAACTGTTCTGTCTCGTCGAGATCACTGCCGAATCCGCTATCGATCAGCACTGGCCGCGGACCAAAGACCAGCACCATATTGGCGCTGGGAAATGTGCGCTGCCAGTACCGCATCCAGGGAGGGGGAACCATGTGCTCTGCTGCCGCCTTTCCAGTGGAGTCGCGCGGCGGCCAAGCCAATGACCGTCCGCCACCGTCAGCATAGCACAGCGGACAGTTTCATGCCCTGGGGAGTTTCGCCGCCATCCACGCAAACATGCCTCCCTGGACATTGAAGACGTGCTCGAAGCCCGCTTTCATCAACATCCGTGTGGCCTGGGCGCTGCGATTGCCACTCTGGCAGATCACATAGACCTCGCGATCACGTGGAACTTCCGCGATGCGGCCAGCGAGCGTCCCTAATGGAATGTTGCGCGCACCTTTGGCATGCCCCTGGGCGTATTCGTAAGGCTCGCGCACATCCAGGATAATCGGTGATGTCCGCTTGGGGGCGGCCATGACGCGCGCCTGCGTCTCTTGCGCGGTCAGCGAAGGCAGAGGGGATCCTCCGAGGAGCCATTTAAACATATGTACCAGTGTTCCTTTCCTGATTGATTACATTGGCAGATGCGAACGCGCACTACCTTGACAATCGCATGTTCCTATATTACCATATATTCATAACAGAAACCAATATCCAAACGCGCGAATCCACGGAGTTCGATTTCAGGTGACGCGCGAAGGAGGCCAAACAATGGATGGACCGAACCGCGCGACCACAGCGTGGCGCCAACCCGACGCGCCCCCCTCGGATGCGCTGCTTGAGGAGATTGCCTCACGTTTCCGTCTGCTGGGAGAACCCATGCGCCTCAAGATCCTCTCGGCGTTGAGCCAGGGAGAGCGGAGCGTGGGCGAACTGGTTGAACAACTGGGCGCCAAACAATCGAATGTCTCCAAACATCTCCAGGCGATGGCGGATGAAGGTCTTTTGCGCCGTCGCCGGGTCGGTACGACGATCATCTATATGATCGACGACCCGACCATCCTCAATCTCTGTGATGTCGTCTGTGGTGGAGTTCGCGCGCGGATCACCGAACGCGCCCGCATGTTCGAAGGAGAATGAGCACATGCCAATGTACGAATACCACTGCCCGCGCTGTGGAGCGCGTTTCGAGCGCATTGTCAGCTTCACCCAGGCCGACCAGGTCGACTGTCCCGAATGTGGTACGGTCAAGGCCCAACGCAAAGTCTCTAAAGTGGCGTTGCGGACCGCGGAGGGATCGTCATCCGCCACCGCTTGTGCGCCCAGTGGCGGTGCTTGAGGGATTGGCCCGCGGTGAGCCGTGCGCTCACCTTCACCCTGTTCTCCTCAGATAACCTGCGTTCATCATGCGCTGGCCCGCAGGGGTCACCCTGCCCAACCAGCAGTTGCCAGAAAGGGAATCAATCAACCATGACCATCCCCACCAGCGATCAGATTGGCTTTGGCTTGACACTCACGACCGATTTTGATAGCGCCATCACCCGCGTGACCGACGCGCTGAAGGCCGAGGGCTTCGGCGTTCTGACGACCATCGATGTCCGGGCGACGATGCGCGCCAAACTCGATATCGACTTCCGTCCCTACACCATTCTGGGCGCGTGCAATCCGCCGCTGGCGCATCGGGCACTGGTCGCGGCACCCGCTGTCGGACTCCTGCTACCCTGCAATGTGATTGTGCGCGCGGTCGACGATGGGACGCGCGTCGAATTCGTCGATCCGCTCATGATGATGGGGGTCATGCAGGTGCCAGAGTTGCAACCCATCGCCGCCGAGGCGCGGGCCAAACTCGAGCGCGTCGCTAAAGCCCTGGCAAACTGATCCGTCTCCTGCGCCGCCGCCCCGTGACTAGCGTCTACGGGGCGGCGGCGCAGTGGTCATAGCGCGAGCGCGATCCTCAGCGTACCAACCACCCAGGGACCATTTTGACACAATTGCCCGATACCTCGAGGCAGATTGGGGAGTGATCCCATATCTGTATGGCGTCACAGTGAGCATATATCACCGCAAATATATTGTGAATCATATATTTATATAAAACGGGCACATTATTTATGGAATTATCATACTTCCCGCAAAAAGGCTTGATGATGTATGGGAAAGCAGGTATGCTGGTGGTATGCCAGGCAGTATGACAAACGACATAAATATGGTGGGAAAATTTCGATGGAGCCTGATGCTGCCGATGCGTCACAGTCCGTGTTTCAGGATGCCAGCGCGCGTCTGCAGCGCCTCACCCCGCGACAATATGAACTTTTGGGTCTGTTGCTCCAGGGCGATGCCCCGGAAGAGATCGCGCAGCGTGGGAACCTGAGTGTGCGGACTGTCCGGAACTATTTGCAACAGCTCTACGATGCCTTTGCTGGCGACAACACGGATGCTGGAGTCGACGACGACCAGCGGGGTGACGACGGCGACATCATACGGTAAAAACACCTGTGTGATCCCTTTGCAGTCGGGTACGAACCCTGCCAGTTTCCAGGCATTCATGCTGGGAATCACCCAGAATCTACAGTCCGGAGGAGGTACCGACGATGGGATCATCAACTTGGGATTACTTCGCGCCTTATCAATCAGACATTGCTGAGGTTCTCCACTCGCTACGTTTACAACAGTCGCAGAAGGATATAGAGAAGCGTCAGCAAA
>DAIDHM010000077.1 GCA_027459705.1 Ktedonobacteria bacterium
GCTGAATGAGTGCTTCACAACGCTGACCAATCTGGTTCACCACCACACGCTTTCGCCGCTTAGGGCACCAGATCAGATGGGAGACGATGAGATGCACCTGATGCTCATCGTGTTGATAATCCATATTGTTCTCCCTGTAGAAACTCTACAACAAGAACGTCTTACCTGCAAGTACCGGAACTCTGGCTCAAGCCGACGCAAGCCCTTGCATCCGCATGGCCTAAAGGCACAGCGGCTTTACGGGCTTTCTGTAAAGCTGTCTCGTCATGTCGCTAAGTTTCGCTGGCATGCCAGTGCGCCAGCACTGCGCGCTCTTTCTCAGCCGCCAGCCCGGCCCCAGCGGGCGTGCCAGCCGGACGTTGCCGGTCCCAGGCAAACGTGTCACTGACTGTCGTGGCCAGCGCGCGAAAGGTCAGACCAGCGGCGATCGCGCGGCGATTGTTGATGGTCAAGAGACCCGGCATGTCAGGCTCCGGTATCCAGAGCGGGAGTTCTGTCCAGGGTGCGATGCCGGATTCCAATAAGAAGTGATCCTCCACCCAGGTGAAAGTGACATCGCTTTTGAGCGCGGCTGCGGCTGTTGCCAGCATCGCACCCATCGATAATTGAGTGGCGGGACCAGTCGCGTTGTAAGTGCCTGCCAGGCTGCTTTCGACCGCGCGGATCGTCCAATCGGCGAGGTCGCGCACATCAATGAACTGCACCATGCGCGCTGGGCTACCTGGCGCCAGCACTTCACCACCCGCGGCGATGCGCCGGGGCCAGTACGTAAAGCGATCGGTTGGATCATATGGGCCGACGATCAGTCCGGGGCGAATAATCAGACCGCGATCGGGGAGCCAGGTACGCACGGCAGCCTCGCAGCGCGCATTCAATGGCCCATACAATTCGATGGAGCTCTGGTCTTCATTAGCGGTTGGCGGGAGATCTGCTACCGGGAACATTTCATCGGCGCCAGGTTGCGTATCATCAGGATAAACTGAGATCGTCGATATCAAGACATAGCGCGCCAGCGACGTGGCGAATGCTGCTTGAAGCAATCGAATCTGGCGCGGTATATAAGCGCAAGTATCGATGATGGCATCCCAGTGACCACTGGCCAACTGTGCGAGATCCGTCGGGTTCTCGCGATCCCCGAGGATTTCCTGAATATCTGGTGCCGTACCCAGAGCATGTTGACCGCGATGAAAGATCGTGACCGAGTGGCCGTTCGCCTGTGCCACGTCTCGGATATGCCGTCCGAGAAAGATCGTTCCGCCGATAATCAGGATTCGCATGCACTGCTCTGCCTTTCACGAGCGCGGGCGCAGTTCCGCATATCTGCCTGCGCCCCATGACGGCGCCGATCTGGCGCCAGGACTGTCCACATCGGTGCGAGCCATACGGAGTGAACCACAGCACACGACCATCCCGATACCCACAGCATATCCGCTCTCCGCGACACTTGCCAGATCCTGGGATATGCTGACAGCTTATGTACCCCCCTCCCAGATCTCGCGCATCTCTGGTGAGGTCGACAGCAAATCTCCCAGTGACCCCCGCGCCACGATCTGCCCATCGCGCATCACGAGGATCTGATCCGCGCGTTGCAGTGCGAGGCGGCGGTGTGAAACCACAAGGCAGGTGACATCGGCACGCGCAAAGATGCCATCCCAGAGGGCCCGCTCTGTCTCCACATCCAACGCACTAGAGATATCGTCGAACACGAGCAGCGAGGGCGCGCGCACAAACATCCGCGCGGCAGCGGCGCGCTGCAATTGGCCACCAGAGAGGCGCACCCCGCGTGGGCCGACGAGCATCGCCAGCCCGGACGCATAATCAGTGGATGTCCCCGCGCGACTCCCATGTGTCGCCGCCATCTCCACAACGTCGGCTTCCATCTGCGCCAGGCGAATGGCGTTGAGGAGCGCATCGTCATCTTCGGGCACACCCAGGAGAATATTGTCGCGCAGCGATTCGCTGAAGAGGCGAGGGGTCTGTGGCGTGTACGCCACGCGCGGCGGTACCAGGAAGGTCGCTGGATCTGCCACCGGCTCACCATTCCAATAGACCGTCCCGCCTTCCAATGGGATCAAACCTAACATTGCTCGTAGCAGGGTCGTCTTGCCCGAACCGACGCGGCCAGTGATAACAGTGAAGCTTCCGACCGCAATCTCCAGATCGATTCTTTCGATACCCCGCTCACTCCCCGCAAAGCGCGCGGTAAGTCCTCTCGCCGTCAGCGACTGGAGCGTATCGATCGGCATGCGCGTTGTCGGGGGAAGATCTGGCAAGGCGCCACGGAGATGGAGCGAAGCGTTGTTCGCTACCAACGTCCCGGGATCCGCTCCCGTCAGCATACGTTCCAGCCGCTCGAAGCTCACTCCCACCTGCTTCTGGCGGGCCAAGGTCGATCCGACGAAGCCCATTCGACTGGCGAGCGACGCGAGATAGGTGCTAAAAATCGCGAAGTCGCCGATGCTGAAGGATCCTGTCGCGAAGACCTCAGCTCCCAGTACGAGGATCAACCCGGTACCGATCAAACCAACACTCTCGGTCACATTCTGCAATAGCGTCGTCGCCAGCCCATCGCGGAGCGCTGACCGCCGCCTGACATGATTGATCTGGCGGAAGCGTTCCACGACCACTTCCTCCGCTGTCGCCACCCGCACTGCCTGAACTGCGCCGAAGATCTCGCCAATGAAATCCGACACCTGCCCACCCGCCGCGCGCGCCGCACGGCGCAGTCGTTTGAGCAATGGCGTCGCCACATTGGTCGCCACCAACACCATGGCGAACGGGATGGTCACCACCAACGTCAGCCGCCAGTTAATCATCGACATCACCACCAGGCTGCCAACGCAGAAAGCGAACATACCGCCAAAATCGATCCAGTTCTCGAAGAGTTGTCCAATCTCATTGATGTCATCGCGGAAACGGCTCATCGCCTCACTGGCCGAGGCTGGCAACTGCATCGTACCGGGCGCCGTCATCAGCCAACCAAAGAGATTGCGCCGCAACAATGCCACCATCGTATAGTAATAGACCCACCACAGATATCCCGCCCCCAGCTCCAGCAGGGATCGCCCGACATAGGCGGCGACAAAGACCGCCAGCAAAGTCCAGACATTCCAGCCGAATGGAGCCTGGCCGCTCAGGGTATTGAAGAATGAGCCAATGATCAGTCCCGTCAGGATTGGGTAGCTGTGAAAGATCGTCCAGGCAATCAGATTGACGATGAAGAGACGTCGATCATAGCGCAGCAAGTGCCGCAAGTACCGTCCCGCTGTCCAAGATGTTGGATTTGGTAAGGGTGGCGTCATCGTGCTATTCATACATTCACCTCCGCCGATGGAGCCGCCGCTGACACTGGTTCGTCCAGGCCGACGCGGAGCAGTTCAGCGAAGCGCGATGTGGGGTCATCCACCAAAGATTGGCGCGGTCCAAATTCGACAATCGCGCCGTGGTCGAGCACCATGATGGTATCCGCGCGCCGCACAGTGCCGAGGCGATGCGCAATGATGATCGCCGTCCGCCCGCGCAGGAGCGCCGCCACCCCGCGTTCGATCAGCGCCTCCGTCGCGGGATCCAGCCGCGCAGACGGTTCGTCGAGGATCACCAGTCCCGGATCGCGCAGGAAGACACGCACGAAGGCGATTAATTGCGCTTCGCCAGCTGAGAGGCCACCGCCCCCTGACGACACCTCGCTATCCAGACCTCTGGGAAGACGCATGAACCAGTCTGTGAGACCCAACGTAGCGATAGCCTGATGGATCTGGTCGTCACTGATTGCCGGATCGAAGAACGTGAGATTGTCGCGGATAGTGGCATGGAAGAGTTGCACATCCTGGGTCACCAGCCCAACACGTCGGCGCAGGTCACCCAACCGTAACTGGCGCACGTCCACACCATCCAGCAAGACGGCGCCAGTTTCGACCTCATAGAGCCGAAAGAGCAAGCGACTGATGGTCGTCTTGCCACTACCAGTCCGGCCCAGCAATCCGAGGATTTCGCCTGGCGACAGGGAGAAATCCAGATCACTCAGCACGGGCTTTTCACCCTTACGATAAGCAAATGTGACGTGGTCGAAAGTCATCGATGCCGCTCCCGCGACATGCCTGGGCAAGGCAGGGCCATCGCGGATTGTGGGCTGAAACGCAAAAAGTTCGCGCGCACGGACAATGCTGGCCAGTGACCGCTGCAATTCTTGGAACTGCTGCGTCAACAGATCCAGTGGCCGCTGCATCATCAAGGTATATTGGAAAAGCAGATAAGCCGCACCCAGCGAAATCGCCCGATCAAAGTATAGCGCAGCGGCGACCCCGAGCATGAGCGAGTAACCGAGCGCAAATAACATGGTGGTCGTACTCCAGATGACCGAACGCCGCATCCAGACGCCGATACTGCGATGATACCAGAGCCGCAGCACTTCATAGAAACGGCGCAACACATAATGACCCGCGCCATTGGCGCGTATATCCTCAATGCCAGCGACACGTTCTTCCAGGAATCCCAGGAAGGTCGCGCTACTTTCGCGCTCCAGGACCCCCGCGGGGACCGCGAAATGGCGCAGTACGAGTAGCGCGCCGAGGGTTAGCACGACATAGCCGCCCAGGGCGAGCCCGGCGCGCCAGTCAATCAGCCAGATCAAGACGATCGCGCCCGCGAGCAGCAATGCGCTGCCCAGAACATTGATGATAAAGACCGAGAAGAAATTCGCCAGTGCGGTCAGGTCGCCATCAATGCGCTCGATGAATTCCCCCGGCGTCCGGAGATGGTGAAAGGCGATATCCTGCCGAAGCGCATGGCTGGCGAGGTCGGCGCGCAGTGCGTTGGTCGTCCGCCAGCCGACATCCTGCCCCAGATACGTGGTCGCGACCCCAACTGCGAGATTAACACCCGCGACGACGAGGTAGACCATGCCAAGCCACTTTAAAGTGGCAACCGCGCCATCCGCGCTGACGGTATTGATGAAGATGCTGAGGATTTGCGGCCCCACCAGTTGCAGCGCAATGCCACTTATGAGCAGGATGGTCAACACCGTGAAACGTAGCCACTCTGGACGCAGGTAAGTCCGTAAGAGCGCGCGGTTCGTCTTTGCAGACATAACACGATTATCCTTTGCACGGTGGTATCGTAAGGGGATGCATCCCAATAGTCCCTTCGTCCGAGAATCACGCTATCTGTCTGTTAGCGCGGGCGATGGGTTATACCCGTGGATCTTGACGACAAACGGCCATGGGATGATCCCATGGCCGCATACGTGTACAAAAACCATGGGGTGACGATGCGAAGACGCAGCACACCCATGGTCAACTGGCTAGCGTGATGATACAAACTTCGATGCGAACGGTCCGTGAGTGTGCGCGATCAACATGATGGTTGTAAGATTCCAGGCATCGGGCACACCTCCAATATTGCAGCGCGATAACGAACAACTTGAGTGAGTATAGCATATGCGGGCTGGGTATATAAAGTTATCCGCAATGTCCTCACACGACCAATCGAGTTGATCGCCTGGCGCAGCATGCCGCGCGGCATAAGGTTTGACGGGCGATGGGCCACCAGTACCCGCAGATGGCCGCGACCCACCACGCTCAGCGATGATGCAGGATGAAATTGCCGATGACAAAGACCAGCACAATCAGCAGGACAGCGGCAAGAAAGGTGCCATAGCAGCCGAGATTCGTCTGGCGGCGGTTAATGACTGCCTGGGCGAGCTGGTCATCCATGTCGGGTGGATCGAGCACAATATGGGGCGCGATCTCCTTGAGGCGCGATAACAATTGGCGAAAAGCTCGAACATTGGTCATCCCTTCGGCAGCGATGAGAGTCGTCCCATCCGCCAATTCGAGCAGGAGGAGGAGTTTACTGGGAATACGTTCGCCCGGCTGCAAGCTGATGGTGCGGATTGATGCCAACGCAAAACGATCGACTTCGCCTTCTTCGCGCGCCAGGAAAGCGAGGGAACCTGGCAATAATTGGATCTCTTTGGCCAGGCCATAGCGGACCACGGCAATTGGGGTCTCTTCAGCGGGCACCGTGTCAGGGAGGTCAGATCCATCAGAAGGAGCAGGAGACATGGTCATATTTCTTGGTGAGTGCCGGACGCGTTACGCAAAAGCGACGAACGCGCCCGACATGTTCACTTCGACTCCTGATTTTCTCGGCTACCGCGAATGATCCAGACGCGACAGGTCGCATGTTCGAGTACGTAATCAAGGGTAGGATCGATCTTGCAAGTGCCAGCGGTCGTCGAGCGGTAAGGCATACCGATGAGCAGCAGTTTGCATCCGCGCTTTGTGATTTCGTCGATAATGCTGCGTGCGAAATTGCGGCATTGCAGAATCTCTGGTTCGAGATCCTCATATTCAAACCGGCCAGCTAGTTCAATCGCTTTGGAGAGGACCAGGCGAGCGTTCTCTTCGGCTTCAGGATTGAGCGGTTCATTGACCTTCCGAGAATGCGGGATCTCCACGCCATAGAGCGCGACAATCGGATGCTTTTTACGGGCCATCGTGCAGGCAACGCGCATGATCTCAGCATTGATTGCCAGATCATTACCCAGAACGACAAAAATATTTTGTGCGGCCGTTTCCAGCGTCGGGGAAGTCCCATTGTTTTGCGTAATTACAGGGGATTCCACAACGGCTGAAGCCATCTGTCCGGCATCGAACGTGTTAACCACGTATTCCTCCTGGCGACAAGCAATGTCGCCGTTGGTGTACTCTCTCGTTGACACCTGCCTACTGCGTATGGCGTCCGGCCATACGATTGCTTCCTACATTGTACGCGCCTGTCATCATCTGAGAGCGGAAACATTATATCATATACTTAGCATATCGCCAGAAGATTCGAGGATGGTATGGGAAGATGGTAAGCCTTTTTCCGCGAACTCCTCCGTATTTCTCCGACGTATAGCGAGCAAGATACTGGCGCACAGAATACCGAAGAGCAGCAACGAAGTTGCCAGGCTCAACACCACCATCTCGACGCGACCGACACCGGCAATCGCGAACGTGGCTGGCGTGATTTGAATGCGCCATTCCGTTAATCCCACTATAATGGTGAAGAGAAGCGGTACGCCGAGCACAGCCCACCACCGAATGACTGGCCCCGCCAGCGTCATCGCCCAGATGACGAACCACGTCTGGGGGTCATAGAAGTAGTAACCCCAGATTGCTTTGATGCTGATCGAGAACCAGAGTACAGAGCAACCGATCACCGCGTAAAAAAATGCTGACTCCGCTTTGACCCGTCCCCACCAGAGCATGATCATCACGCTGAGCGTGGCGCCCACCAGCGCGACGGTGGAATCCAGCGGCTGCGCAAGACGTTCATAGGTTGTCCCACGGAAGAGCGTCCAGAACGACCCATCACCAATGCCCAAATGTGATCGGAACGTGACCAATGAATACAGGACATCGGGGCGATCCGCAATCCAGAATGGCGCGATGCCTACAACCAGAGTGGTTGCCAGCGCCACGCTAAAGGTAATGAGCTCACGCCAGCGCAGATCGCGCAGCAGCAGGAGCACCAGCGGGACCACGACGAAGACATCAGCGGTGCGACAGAGCAGGGCGAGCGCCAGGCCGACGCCGCTCCAGATCATGCGGCGCTCCACAAACCAGCGCACCGCCAGCAGCGCGAACCAGAGCGCCATCCCTTGCTCGATATGCCCGTAATAAATCAGGCTATCCCAGACCGCCGGGGATAAAATAAGGATCGCCCACAACAATCCGCGCCGCCATCCCTGCCAACCGGCGTTCTTGGACCATTGTTCGCGTGGGTGAAAGCGATCTACCAACCGCATCGCCTCGACACCAACGAGCAACGGAAATATCGCGAAGACCAGTGAGAACCACATGCGCAATGCTATCGAATCGCCGGGAGCGGGATAGATGTCGGGGATTGATGCGCAGGAGGGTCCGATACTTTGCAGATGCATCGCGCGCCCGATTCCCAGGACAGCGCCTAACACCAGTTCACCAAGCGGACCATTGGCATTGGGATAGATACCCACCCGCACATAATAGATATCGAATGGCATACCGCCGACGACATAGCGCGCACTCGGCAGAAAGACCCCGCCCAGATCATTGCCACAGGGACTTTGGGTTCCAAATGCCAGGCTGAGACCAAAATAGCCGATTAATGCCAATATGATGACCCAGCGCGGACCAAGGCTGGGTCGACCGGGGAGTGTGGTGCCCGGCGGCGCCGCTTTCCCCGCCAGGCCAGTTGCATCTGGAAGGTCCGCTGCCAGGGGTGCGGGTTCCGGCGTGTCAGCGAACATCACGCATTGCCTCCACCAGGATATCCATCTTGCTCCGCCGCGTTCTAGCTGTGGTCGCGTGTCATAACGATGTTGACGTGATAGATTGTGCCTGAGATGGCGCTCCGCGTCAAGAGCGTACGAGATGACCACACAGAGAATCGGTCACGGCGCCTGCCCAACAGACGCCCGGGAGGTAGACACATGCGTATTGCTATCCTGACCATCAGCACCAGTGCCGCACGCGGCGAACGTCTGTCGGATGCGAGCGGCGATGCCATTGCCGACTATGTCGCGACGCACCCTGGTGATGTCGTGGCCGCGCGCGAGCTCGTCGCTGACGACCGCGCCGCGATTGCCGCGCGTCTCAGCGCCTGGGCTGATGCCGACATCGCCGACCTGATCCTGACAACTGGCGGCACGGGCTTCGCCCCCACGGATGTCACGCCCGAGGCGACCATGAGTATCCTGGATCGCCAGACGCCCGGTCTGGCCGAAGCCATGCGCGTCGAGACCGCCCGCCAGACACCCCTGGCCTGGCTCAGTCGGAGCGTCGCGGGGATCCGCCGCCATACCTTGATCGTCAATTTGCCAGGCAGTCCCAGGGCGGTCCGCGAGTGCCTGGCCGTATTAGAGCCGATCTTACCGCATGCCGTCGCGATCCTGACCGAGGCGATCCGCCAGCATCCCGCTCAGGAGTGATCATCGCCAGCGATGACGATACGTTGCGCCAGTGGATCGGTCAGATGCGCGTGGCACCAGCGCAAAGCCGCCCCGGCCAGGTAGAGCGAACCAGCGACGAGCACCAGGTCGTCTGGCCCGGCACTGGCGATGGCGTCAGCGAACGCGGCTCCTGGTTCGGGGACGGCAACGCAGGTCGCCTGGGTGGCGGCGGTGGCCAGCGCGGCGGTGCCGAGTTCCGCCAGTTCCGTGGCTGGCAGGGCGCGTCCCATCGCGATCTGCGTCATCACGAGGGTCTTGAGTCGCGCACCCTGTGTAGCGATAGTAGCGCAGATTCCAGCAGCGTCCTTATCGCGCATCACGCCATAGACGATCACCAGGCGGTCATAGGCCAACTCATCAGCAACGGCTTCCAGAGCCCGCGCCATCGAATCGACGTTGTGAGCCCCGTCGATCACCACCCAGGGACGCGCGCCAACGACCTCCAGGCGACCTGGCCAACGCGCCGCTAACATCCCCACCGCGATGCCCGATGCTGTCACCGGTACGCCACGTGTCTGCAGGAGGTCCAGGGCAGCGAGCGCGGCGGTGGCGTTTTCGCGTTGGTGCGCCCCCAACAGCCCAATCTGGATCGACCGTTCGCCAAGCGGAGTGCGCACCAGGAAGGGTGGCGGCGACAGATCGGACGGGTCGGTGACGCGACGTGGTGAAGCTGGTGGGTACCCATATTCCGCCGCGCTCTCCCACGGGCCAACTCGCGTCAGCGGCACGCCACGCGCCGCACAGGTCACGGCAATCACCTCCAGCGCGTCGGGATGACGGGCGGATGTCACCAGCGCCATCCCCGGTTTGATGATGCCGGCTTTTTGGCCAGCGATCGCCGCGATGGTCGCACCGAGGATCGCCATATGGTCCAGGCTGATCGAGGTAATGACACCTACCAGCGGCTGAATTACATTCGTGGCATCCAGCCGGCCACCAAGCCCAACCTCGACAACCGCGTGGCCGACGCGCGCGCGGGCAAAAGCCAGTAGGGCCAGCGCTGTGCCCAATTCATATGTAATAGTCTGAGCGCGATCGGCTGGCGACTGCGCCGCCTCCGCCATCGCCACCTCGGGGACCAGTGCCGCGACCTGGTCGGCTGATATCGGCACGCTGTCGAACTGGATGCGTTCGCGGAAAGTATGCAGATCTGGTTGCGCGTAGAGTCCCGTTGGGATTCCACTGGCAGTAAGGGCCGCCGCGATCAAAGACGCTGTCGAACCTTTACCTTTGGTGCCAGCGATATGAGTCGTTTGGTAGAATTGATCTGGATTTCCCAGCGAGGTAAGCAAATCTCGCATGCGTCGCAAGTTGCCCTCGGCATCGCGCGCGAAAGCGCCCGTCCGCTCGAAGTCCGCAAAACTATAGAGGTACTGCAAGGCCTCTGCATACGTCATGCGCACCATTCCCTACTCCTCTCTGGCGCGGCGCGCGCAAAAAAGCGCCCGCGTTGCTCGAAGATCGAGGCGCGGGCGTGTGCTAGATCGCGCAGAGCGATCAGTGCGTGGCGGCTCCCGTGCGGGCACGCTTCAAGTAATCCAGCGCGCGTTTCACATCGCCGCGCTGTTCCAGCAGATCGGCGTAACGCTCGTAGGCATGCTGCAACTCGGATGCTGAACTCGAGGATTCCAGGAATTGCAGGCCTTGCTGGAAATGTTCATCGGCAGCGTCAATTTTACCGCCCGCGGCCAGCGCTTCACCCAGCGCCAGATGTGCTCGGCCGAGCGAATCTGACGATCCGCTCTCCTTGGCGCTCTTGAGCGCTTCTTCTGCTGAGTGGCGCGCCTCATTGGCGGCGCCGCGGGTTAACTGCACGCGCGACAAACTGGCGAGAGCGACGCTACGTCCCTGCGCATCGCCAACGCGGTCAGCCAGATCACGCGCCTGCGAGAGGGTTGCCTCCGCCTGCACGGTATCTTTCTGTTCGGCATAGGCCAGGCCGAGATTGCTCTGCGTCTGCGCGAAGATCTGACGGTTCATCGCAGCGCCCAGGTGCTCCGTGGCCATGGCGGCGTAGTGTTGTGCCTGGGGGACCATACCATTAGCACGGAACTGGCCGCTGATCTCCCAGTACAACCGGGCGATCTCCTGTGGCGATTGCAGGCGGAGGCCCAAATGTGTCGCGCGCACCAGAATGGTGATGGCGTCCGCAAACTGGCCGAGCAACATATAGTCGTTGCCCAGATTGTAGAGAACGGACAGTTCGAAGGAAGGATCGCGGACGATGCCGCTATCGATCGCCGCGAGGCACTGCCGATGGCACTCCGCCGCCAGCATATACATTGACAGCCGACCGTAAGCGACGCCCAGCAAATTCCGTGACCGCTCATGCATTTCAGGATCGATCTCGCGGGTCAGCGTCAGATTATGTTCCAACACATCTTTGGCTTCATTAGCCTGGTTCAGGCCAATATATGCCTCGCCAAGGAGCAGGCCACTCTCCGTGCGTTGCGAGGGCAGCGCGATCGAGTCACGGACCTTGAGCAGATCATCGCGCGCGTTGGTATAGCGCTTCTCAGCGATATCCATCTGCGCCTGAGCCAGGATCACCTGCAGATCAGGCTCGGAGGATGTGCCGGTGGTGTCATTGATGATCAGGCGGATGTTCTGACCCGTCAACAGATCGGGCAGTTGAATGCCAAGACGGCTCGCGAGCCAGGCCAGCGCGCGGAGACTCGGCCGGATTTTATTGCGTTCGATCGCCGAAATGTAAGAGACAGAGTAGTCTGTCCCAGCAAGTTCGCTCTGCGTCAAATTCCGATCGCGGCGCAGATCGCGAATACGGTCCCCCAGCGCGCTGGCGCTATGTGATTCAGCTTTCGCGGCTTCAGATTTCGAGCCTGCCATATGATGTTCCTCTCGACTGTGGCGCAATGCTCGCGCTGACGCGTAGCGGATCGACCACAAATGTTGTTCATCTTACAATGGAATGTGTAACTGGGAAAGTCCCAGTCTACTTCCCAGGAGTAGAGATTGGCTACTCACATACATCGTTGCTTTTTCTATTATACCTTAAATTTTTTAAATTGCTAGATATATTGCTAGCAGTAGGACTGGAGTCCCGAAAACTCGCATACTAACGACCCAGATCATCACCATACGCCACACACCGGAGCATATCTCGCCGCGTCCCTGACAACCAGACAGATACCAGATGGAGGTGAGGTATTCTGATGCGAACAGACCAACAGCTGTGAGAGGGCGGTGCGTGCTGAGATTGCTCCATATCGAATTGGGGGCATGTGGCTGGTGATCAAGCCATGGGGAGACAGTGGGATAAAGGCAGTATTGCCTGGATTGCCGCCATCACTTGCTCGACAGTGATAGCATCCATTGGTGAGATCGGTGGTCGCTGTGGTGGGAAGAAGATCGAGTCCACTCCGATGAAATGCCCCTCAGGGGCGGGGAGGGGTTGGGGTGTGACGACACGTAGCAAGTGAGAATCAGCGGCACGCGGGCGAAACGTCGTCAAATCGCTGAGACCGAAGAGGGCTACGGTGGGGACCCCCAGCGCGACCGCGAAATGCAGGATACCCGAGTCACAGCCAATGTAGGTCGCCGCCTGCGCGGCGATGGCGATGCTCGCGCGCAATCGTAGTGCGCCAACCAGCGATCGCGCTCGTGGAGCCGCGGCGAGGATGACTTCCGCCGCCGCGAGGTCGGTCGGACCACCCAGGATGACGATGCGCGCGTCATAGGTCGCAGCGAGCTGGCAAGCTAACTCCGCGAACGCTGGAGCAGGCCAGCGCTTCCGTCCACCAAAACCAGCGGCGCCGGGATGGAGGATGACGATGGGGCCAGTCGCTGGATCATCGCTGAACAATTCTTTCAGTTGCGCCTGGGCGCTGGCGTATTCCTCAGCGGAGACCCGCCAACGCGGGACGTGGTCGGCCACACTTTGTGGCCGCAAACCCAGTTGCGCGACCACTTCCCAATAATGCTCGACGGCATGGCGATCCCGATACGCGGCGTCAAAGCGCGCGCCCCAGAGCCAGAACGCCAACGGCAATCGCTGCCATATCTGGCGAGGTATTCCAGAGAGAATGGCCACGCAATTGCCAGCGGGCGAAAAACTCACCACCATATCGAAACGCTGGCGGGTAATGTGCCGCATCGTCTCATCCAGCCGATCTAACGCGCCGTGATCCGGTGTATCGTCATAGATCAGATAGGCATCGAAGACAGGTACCTCCCCAACCAGTGGAAAGGCCGTCACCAGGTCGGCGCGCTCGCGCGTGGTCAGGGCGGTAATGTGGGCCTGAGGATAGCGGACGCGCAACGCCTGGATGGCAGGCTGGGCGAAGAGTAAGTCACCGATGGGCATAAAGAGGGCGACGAGCACCCGCGCCGGATCAACCCTGGGCAGATCGCGTATGCCCAGCGCCGCCACTGTGGCGCGCGCGAGCTCGGATGTCGGCCAGCGCATACTGCTCACCTCGTCGGCATCGGGCGGCTGGATGTGCCGCGCTCTTCATCCTTCATAGTCGGCTGGCGCATCTCGCCGCTCAGGTCTTCATGCGAAACACGAGCCTTCTGATGGGTCTGGTTCTGGGCACGATCGGCTTTGGCGCGACGGTGCTGATAGCTGTGTTCCGTCGGATCATCGCGCTTGGGTACGAAGGCGTCGCGCCCATCGGCCAGCACGACGCCGCCTAACCCCAGGACCGCCACGGTGATCGAGAGGACGACGATCGCGGTCGTCAACCCAAAGCGATCGGCGACCGGCCCGATGGTCAAGACGATAGGGATCGACGCGGCGTTGAAGATCATCACTTGCAAGGAGAGGATACGCCCGCGCACCCAATCTGGCGATCGCCGCTGCATAATCGTCTGAGCAGGTAGCGTCACGAGATCCAGACTGAGACCAATGCCAAAGATCAAGATCATGACCACGAAGAGATAGGGGCGAGTGCCGGCGATCTGCAGGCCACGCGCGATCCCGTTGCCTAAAGCGATCAATAGCGTGAAACCGCTGACCCCGATGACGCCGAGCGCCTCGGCCAGAGGCAGGCCGATGCGGTCGATGATGCGCGGCATGAGTGTCGAGCCCGCCACGAGGCCAACACCTGCCGGAACAAAGATCACGGTGGCCAGCGATGTGGGCAGACCAAGGAAGCGTGAGACGAAGAGCGGCGCGATGACGGCGACGACACCGATGATGACATTGCCCAGCGTCAATTGCAGGATGGCGATCATCAACCGCCGGTCGCTATGCACAAATGAACCCGCCTCTACGACACCGCGCCACATCCCCGCCACCCGCCGACCGGTCGCGGAGACCTCAGTCGGAGCCTGATCGCCAACGAAGCTCTGCCGTGGTATCGCCAGGATCAGTCCGACGCAGACGAGATACATGAGGCCAATAAAAATGAAGAGCCAGTGCATACTCGTCAGCTGTAAGACATGGGATCCGAAGTGCAGCGTCAAAGTGGGTATCAGTGAAACGATCAGCGGTCCGACGATGACCAACCCGGCGGCCTGTGAGATGGAGAAGGTGATGTTGAAGAGCGAGAGCGCCGGCAAGACATCGTCAGCCCCTACCAGCAAGGGAATAGCCGCGCCTTCCGCCGGGCCAAAGAACTGGCCGACAATCGCGATGAAAAAGGTAAGCAGGTAGATTGGCACAAAAGATTTGCTATCAATGGTCAACGAGGCGATGAATCCCAGGGCGCCGACGGCTCGCAGGGCATTGCTGATCCAGAGGACGGCACGCTTATCGAAGCGGTCGACGACGACGCCGGCGGGAATGCCAAAGATGACGGCAGGCAGGCTGAAGGCGACGAGCACGCCACCCACCGCCGTGAAAGAATTGCTCTGATTGGCCAGCAGGACGATGCTGCCATAATTGATAGCATTCTGGATCGTTTGTGAGATGATCTGCGCGACCCACAACAGTACGAAGCGCCGATTCTGGAGGGTTGGGCCAAAACCAAGATTCATCGAACTCCGGGCGGATACCTCAGTCTCTGCCATCTCACTCCTCCACCTGATCACGCTCTGACGTGCCGCCATGCTCCAGGATTTTTTTGATCCTGCGTTCCGCTTCGGCGCGAGGTAGCAAGACCCGGCGACCGCAGCCGTCACACTTCAGCCCAATATCCGCGCCCAGGCGGACCACGCGCCAATCCGTGCTACCGCACGGATGGGGTTTGCGCAATCGAACATGATCACCCACTGCCAGGGGAAGTGGTGGTCTCATCGCGCTACTCCGCTCTGATACAATCCTTGCGCCAAAATATATTCAACCACGGGATCCGGCGTCAGATAACGCAATGGCAGTCCGCACGCAGCCCGCTCGCGCAGGAGCGTAGCCGAGACAGCGAGCTGTGGTGATTCGATCGGAAACAGGATCTCGCCTAATCCCGGCAATTGCTGATCAAGCTTTGCGATCTGCTCTGGCGAGATGGCATAACCAGGGCGATACATCGCCGCAATGCCATCCAACTGGCGGATGATCCCCTGGGGATCGCGCCATTGCGGCAGATCGGCCAACATATCGCCACCGATGATCATGAACCACGCACTGTTCATGTACTGTGACGTACGGAGGGTATGTAAAGTATCGACAGTGTAGCTGGGGCCAGGTCGGGTGAGTTCGAGCTCCGCCAGGGCAAAGCGCGCGTTATCCTGGATGGCAAGTTCCACCATGCGCGCGCGCACCGCGCCAGGGGTGACTGTTTCGCCCAATTTATGGGGTGGATGTCCGCTTGGAATGAACAGCACACGGTCCAACCGAAGCCGCGCGGCGGCTTCCTGCGCAATCACCAGGTGGCCATAATGGATGGGGTCGAAAGTGCCTCCCAGTATGCCGACGCGTCCGTGCGACGAGTCCGCGCTTTCGTCACGCCGCTGCGGTCTATGTTGATCTGCCAGTGCGCTCACTTCGACCCCAATCAAGCCATGAGAACCAGGCCATGCGAGTTATGTGCCTGGCAGAGTATATCACATAGCTCCCAGGGGATGGTCATCCTGACACTGGAGGACGCGACGCATCCAACTTCGAGCTACCCGCCTACGAGGAGATGTGGATGAGCAATGGCTAAGGCGGCGGGGATCGGCGAGGGTGCGTGCCGACTGGCGGACGCTGAGCACCACGCGACGCATACCCATGCCTGTGAAGATCCTTGTGGGCTACAGCGGTCGTGTGCTATGCTGTGGCTGAGAGAGCGTGTGTGTCGCGAGCGCGCGCGGCTGAGGAGTCGGGAGATGAGCACACCACCACGGATTTTTGTCAGTCACAGCCACTGGGATGCCGCGATCTGCCGTCGCCTGGTGCAGTATCTGCGGACGACGCTGGGCATTCCGGTCTTCTATGATGAGAGTGAATTGCATGGCGGTGATGAGTGGTTGCAGCGCATTCAGCACGAGGTCGTGGGGGCCACCGCCTTCATCGTCGTGCTCTCGCGGCATAGCGTCGACGCCGCCGCTGTCTGGGTGCGCCAGGAGACTAACCTGGCCCTCTCGCTGGCGATCGAGGCCGAGAAGACCGGCCAGCGCCGTCCCATCATTCCCATCCGCGTCGACCCCGATCTCGCGATGCCAGCGATCCTGCAATTCGCGCCCTTGCTGACGTTGCGACAGATCGTCGATTTCTTCGAGAGCATGCCGGATGACCGCCTGGCGGATGTCGCGCGTGTGGCGCGCGGCGAGGCCAGCGATCAGGCGCTACCGGCCGCCGCGCCAGCGCCAGCGCAGGCGCAGGCCTACGTCGATGCGCGCGACCTGGCGCGCCAGACGCACGCGGCGGTCGAGCGCCAACAGTGGGCGCTGGGGATGACGCTGGGCGCGCGCGCGGTGCAGATGCCCGGCAACGCCGACGATGCCACGCTCTGGGGCGATTATGCCCAAGCGCTGATTGGTTGGGGTGAGGCCGACGAGGGGCTACGCGCGCTGCGTGAGGCGTTGCGCCGCAATCCCAAGCGGACCGACTACTGGCAGATGCAGGCGCAACTCTTGCGGTCGCGCGGCGATGTGGCCGACGCGTCGGCGGCCTGGGATGAGGCCTTCCACACGACGGTCGCAACCGACCTCCGCCTCGCCATCCTGCGCGAGCATCTGGCGACCGTCCGGGATGATCCCGCCCAGCAGCGCCAGGTCCGCGTGCTGATCGGGCTGGCGCTGGAACTGGCCCCGGGCGATGCCTGGTGGCTGGGCCAGCGAGTCGCGCTGGAGATGGCGCCGATCCAGACGCGCTATGATGCCGCGCTGACCGCTCAGGACTGGAGCGCGGCGCTGGACGCCTGCGCTACGGCACTGCGCATCGTCCCCAACGACGCCTCCTGGCAAGAGCGCCAGCGGACGGTGACGGCCCGCCGGAGCGCGGCCGCCGCCGCGGAGCAGGCTCGCCTCCTCGATGACCTGCGCCAGCGCTACGATGCCGCATTGGCGGCCCAGAACTGGAGCGCGGCGCAGGGCAGCGTCACCGAAGCGCAACGGCTGGTGGGGCCCGCCGACGCGCAGTGGGCCGCGCGCCAGACGCGCATCGCCAGCGCCCGCGACGAGGCTGAGCGCCGCGCTCGCGATGAGGCAGAGCGCCAGCGTCGCGCCCAGCTCTGGCTGGGTGTGGAGCGTGCCGCTGGCATCGCGCTGTCGGAGCGGTATAAGGATCTGGGCTTCGTCCCGGCGCTCACCGGCGCTGGTCGCGCGGTCATCACGCCGCCGCTGGCGACCATTCCTGCCGGCCCCTTCCTGATGGGCAGCGACAACCAGCGCGACTCCCAGGCACGCGTCAACGAGGTCCTCCATGAGGTAACGCTCGGCGCGTACCAGATCGCGCTCTTCCCGGTGACCGTGGCGGAATGGGTCTGCGCGTTGCGCGCGGGCAAGGTCAAGCAGCCGCCAGACAAAAGCCCATGGGGGATTGACATTGCCTGGAAGACCCAACTTACGAGGCTGGATCATCCGATCGTCAATGTCTCGTGGCCAGACGCGCAGGCGTATCTGGCCTGGCTGCGTGAGGCGACGGGCGACAACGGCTGGCGGCTGCCGACCGAGGCGGAATGGGAGAAGGCGGCGCGCTGGGATGCGGCGACCAAAACGGCGCGGATCTATCCCTGGGGCGACAGTTGGGACCAGACGAAGGCTAATACCCTCGAGGGCGGACCCAAGACCACGACGCCGGTGGGCACGTACGACGAGCGCGGCGACGCCAGCCCCTACGGCTGCCATGACCTGGCGGGCAACGTCTGGGAGTGGACAAGCAGCCTCTACTTCGACGAAGCCTACCAGGCCGACAACCGGCGCGAGGACAGCACGAACATATCAGGCAGTCGTGTGCTGCGTGGCGGCTCGTGGAGGCTCGATTCCTTGTACGCGCGCGCGGCGTATCGCGACATGGACGGTCCTCACGGCCACGACGGCGGCTTCGTTGGGATTCGCCTCGCGCGCGTTCCCGTCCCTGGTTCAGGCTAAATTTTCTTCGTTCTCACTTGCTCTGCTCCGAATCACTACCGTTCATTCGGAACAGAGCAACTCACCCGGACCCTGATCCGCGCGGAGCGCGGAAAAATTTTTTGGCGATCATGGGTGGTTCTTTTCAACACATATGCATCTCTATCTCCAGTATACTCGGGCCGCCAAATCGCCGGGACGCAACGATCGCAGGCGAGATCGCGGCGCAATACGATGTCGTCCGCGCATGCAGCACTGTACAGTCCAGCCTGCCCATGCATGGACTAATGATACAAGATTGGTTGAAGCGTGATGAGGATGCGCCCTCAGGGATAGATTCGAAATACATCTCGCCTGCCATTGTAGGTAGGTTGGTAGATGCGTATTTCGAGAGAAACCGATTATCATCTAGCAGTGTGAATGACGGGTGACCTGTCTATTCCGTTCGGATGGTCAGTTACGGGGTCCGTCGTTCATTGTGACGCATCTCGGCATCACAGCGCCAGCATGTGTTATGATTTCATCAACGAACGTATCGTCCACTATCACGCGTCCCATCACATACTTTGAGTGGAGGTTCAATTATGCCCATGCATCCAACCGTCGCGAAGTTATACCAAGAGCGAGATATCTATCAGGGCGATGCGCCCGCGCGTATCGATACGTTCATGCAGGCCGGGTTGGATGCGCGGCGCCAGGGGGTGCGCCCGGCCAGCGCGGATCCCCATGAGAAACGTATCGCTGTCATCCTCGTCGATTATCAAAATGATTTCGTCATGCCAGGAGCGCCCCTGGCGGTTCCCGGCGCGCCTGCCGATGTCACGCGCTTCTTGAGCTGGTTTTACACGCATGGCCCCGCCATCACCACCGTCTACGCATCATTGGATACGCACCTGCCACAGCATATCTTCTTCCGCTCCTGGTGGCGCCATGGCCAGACGGGGCTGCCGCCGAAAGATTTCACCGAGATTACCAGGGAAGAGGTGGATCGCGGTATCTGGGTGCCGACCCGCGAAGTCGAGTGGTCGCGCAATTATGTGCATTTGCTGGAGCAGAATCACAGGCGTCGCCTGATGATCTGGCCCTATCACGCATTGGAGGGTACCCGTGGGCATATGCTGGTTGCGCCCATCTCTGAGGCCATCACCTGGCATAGCATCGCCCGCGACACGCAACCGGTCTTTATCACCAAAGGACAGACTCCGCGTACCGAGTACTATGGCATCTTTGGCGCCGAGGTGCAGGACGATCAGGATCCCAAATCCAGGCTGAATACCGTCTTACTGGAAGCGCTGATGAAGCACGACCTGGTGTATGTCGCCGGGGAGGCCAAGTCGCATTGCGTGCTGGAGAGCGAACGTCAGATTGTGGATCGCTTCGAGAAGCAACCAAACATCATGTCGCGACTGCATTTCTTGATCGACTGCGCCAGTTCCATCGCCGATGCGCCCGGTCACTACTATGAGCGGGAGGCCGAAGAGTGGCTCAAGAAATTCGAGGGCCAGGGAGTGCGGCGCGCGCGTAGCACGGATCCTCTCCCATGACCGGCTCGGTCATGGCGGCGACGGCGCTTTCATCCCCGGCATGAAATGACGGGAGCTTTTCGCGCCTCTCCTGTAAGCCGTCTCAGTTTCCCAGGAATCGCCGCGTGAAGGTCGCGATCAGATTCAACTCAATGAAGAGCCCGATGATCGCTTCGAGCGCGGCGAGCACCACCACCGGATCATGCGCCGTGACGTTCGGTCCCAGACCAGGGAAGAACCCGCGACCATGGAATGACGTGACGCTGTAGACCAAGGCATCGACACATCCCGTCCCGGTGAAATGTCCGCTCAGGGTCAGGTACAGCGCGGCGAAGCCGCATATGATGACCAGGTACCAGGCGAAGGTCCGCCGTAAGCGTTCGCCATAACCCGAGACCGTCTCGAGTAACCACAATCCGGTCCCCTGCAATATATGGCGCGCGAGGAATTGGCGGCGGCGTTCGATCTGTTGCTCGCGGAAGCGAGCCCGGGAGGCCGCTTCACTGAGGCCCTGAGCACGCAGCACCAACCAGAGGCCATGGTACGCATGCGATGCTTCAACCATCTGTTTCAGCCGACCTGACCGCGTTGTTTGCTCGTCGATTAATTCCTCATCGCCGAGCAGCAAGGCGGGCGAGAGCGGCACGCGCGTTAACGCGACGCCGTTCCACTCCACATCGCAGAGTCGCAGATGGCGTTGACTGATCTTGGGGTTAAAGATCACCTCAGCGTCGGTGAGATCGGTCTCGCTGCTGAGGCGCGCACCGCGCAGATCCGCGCCATAGAGTTGCGCCCTGACCAGGATGGTGCCGCCCAGGCGAGCACGCCGCAAGATGGCATCGGTGCAGACCGCATCGCTCAGATCCGCATCGCGCAGATCGGCCTCTTGTAAGTTGGTATGGATGAACTTGGCGAATGATGCGATGCAGCCACGCGCCCGGATGTCCACCATCGTCGCATCGGTGAAGTTTGATTGCGTGAGGTTGGCGCCCGCGAGCGTCGCGCCCGTGAAGTCGGCGTTTTGGCACCGCGCATCCTGTAGTTGCGCGTCACTGAGATCAGCGCGACCAAAACGGGCAAATTGAAAACTTGTATTGAGCGCGCGGATCCCATTGAGACGCGCTTCGAAGAAGAGCGCATTGGCCAGGTTCAGATTATTGAAGATCGCGCCGCGCAGATCGGGCCGTTGCAGCCCAGACGCGAGTTGCTCATCACCCGACCAGTGATACGTGCTGTAGATCCAGTGGATTTCATCGAGCGAGAGGATCGTCACCTGATCGAACAAGGGTCGGTGCTGGTCATTATTTTCCTGGGCGGCTCGTTTGAGTTCAGCCTGCCGCGCATCGCTCACACTTGTCATCGTCGTGACCCGCGTGCCTGACAACTGCCTGTTCTGCTGAGAGGCGTCTTCATCGATCCTCACACATCCTATTCCAGAACTACCAGCAAACCACCGCATTGCGCTCGTCAACGCGACGCATCAATGCTCGTTGACGACAGACTGGAATCCACGCGCGCACTGTCAGCGTAATAACCCGATCACCGACCGCATAGAGTCGATGAAAGCGAACATTACGCCCAGAGGCTCCTAATATCCATACGCTCCGGCGAACGGAGATCTCTCATTGTTTCCTCATGAACTTGTCAGTACAGGTGTGGCGCACGCCGTGTCACCTGGTTGCGTGATCCGCAACCAATACCAGGCGCCCCTGGACGTCCGTTGCGCGACAGTCCAGGAGCGCCTGATGCGCGGAGTGTACGGCGGAGCGCGGCGCGGCCGTTACCGTACCGGCACGCGCGTAGCCGCCATGCGGCGTTGCATGACAAAAGCTTCCATCTGAAAGCCGACCAGCGCGTTGGTCGCGTGCCGTTCGACCATCTGAATGAGCGGCCCACTTCCTCGGAGACGGTTTGAAATACCGGGCTTGTCAAGGGGGATCTCGATCTTGAACTTCGGTCCAGCCTCCACTACCACCATTTCTCTTACGGATTTTCTGCCATTGATGAAACCATAGTAGCGGATCTGCGTGGTCATGCGTTTCACATAGACCCAATCGACCGATGCCCAGGGGATATTCGTCTGCACAATCATGAGAAAGTAGTGGGTCAGGCCCTGATCGCTTCCTATCCAGATCCTGAGTGCATAGGTGATGCCAACCACGAGCACGACGCCCCCCACAATGGCTACCAGGACCGCTTCATTAAAGGCGGTGAAACCCGCCTGTCCGGGATTGTTATCAGGGGTGAGCGCGCAGATGAGCGTGGCGGCGCCAGTGATCACCCCAGCGCCGATGAGCAGCCATGGGGAGCGCGCTACGACGACCTGCTCTTTTTGATTGGCTGGATGCATAATGCGCTGGCGCCAGAGCATGCCACCGAGCGTGATCAACACATCAATGCACGTCAGTGCCAGAAATAACACGGTCGAGGGCACACTGAGATCGAAGCGAAAAATCATACTGATTTCACCGCGCTCCCTTACTGGTGGGGGGCCATCGCGTACGCCGTGCGGTACGCCGCGAAGGCCGCCAGGATCTCCTGTGCTACTGGTTTGGGGGCGCCAAAATGTCCGCTGAATCTTTGCCGGATGGTGCGGCCATTCGGCAAGGTCATCACCAGGGCGAAGGTGTTGTTACTGGTACTCGTCACCATATTGGTAAAATTGCCAAACGGATACATCACGAGTTGACTGGGCTTGGCGCCCAGCTTCATGACGAAGCCATCGGGCAGAATCGCCAGGAAGACGCGGTCGCGTTCCCCGATCTGCTTGAAGGTCGAGACCGTCTGCGAGATTCCGACCACCAACACTGCCAACAAGAAGCCATAGTCGATGATCTGCCAGATCGTGGTATAGGTTGGATTGGTGATGGTTTGCACGCCATACCCAATGACGGAATTGGATGAGTACAAGGCGATAGCTCCGACGATCGCGCCGACCGCACAGATCAGCCAGAAGACGATTCCCTGGACATAGTATGAGGTTTTGGCGCGTAAAACACGCCAGGTAGGGGGAATCTGTGCTTGCTGAATGGCGTTGGTTACAGCTTGCGGGTCGATCATAATACTTCCTCCTATGGACGTAAACGATGATTACAGACAAAAATCGCGATCTGCGCGAGGTAGACGCACGTGGCGGCTTGTTCCGCAGTCGACAGCATGCGAGCTTCGGATGATAGCGCTCTTGACTGGTACCTTACTGACTGCAACGAAGCAATCGTGAAAGAATAACACCATCGAGATCCTGTTCAGGCATCAACGGATCACATGAGGAGTGGGGCAAACCCTCACAACCTGCGGGTCAACGCAGGCGGCACATCGCTTTCATATGCATATATTTAGATCTGGCAACGAGGTTAGATCTGACAACGAGAAACATACCGCGAGGAGATCGAATGAGCACACCTGACTTTGCCGCCTATCTCAATATGCGCACGACGCTGGGTGCGAATGGAAGCGGACCTTCCATCTTCACCCCGGCGGATGATGCGCTCCTCTGTCTGAGTGACATCACAGGTGTCGCCGAGGTCTGGCGCGTTCCGCTGGATTTCGCGCGAGCCGCTCCTGGCTGGCCGGAGCAGATCACTTTTCGCGGTGAACGCTCGCTGGCCGCGAGTTATGCGCCGGATGGCACGCGTATCCTGGTGAGTTTCGACACAGGTGGGACGGAGCGCACCCAGATGGCGCTCGTCCGGCCAGATGGCACAGGCTGGACGCCCATCACTCCCGATCCCACCATCTACTATGCCGCCCCGGTCCGTTCGGCATATGGCAAGTGGTCGCCGGAGGGTACGCACATCCTCTATTCCTCGAATGCGCGCGATGCCCAGTCGTTCGATCTGTGCGAGATGACACTGGCGGATGGCGCAGAGCGCGTGGTGCTGGCGGGTGACGGCGCACATGAACCGCTAGGCTACTCGCGCGATGACCGTTGGATTCTTGGTAGCCGCGCGGCTGGCACACTGCACGCCAATCAATTGATCCTCATCGATCGCGCCACCGGCACGATCCGGCCCCTTACTCCCGATCCGCTGACCCACGGTGGTCGCCATTTCGACGCGGCCTTCAGCGCCGACAACGCGGGCCTCTGGCTCCTGAGCGATCGCGATCCGGCGAGTCCGACGCCGCGCGACATCATGGAACTGGCCTGGCTGGATCTGGCGACCGGCGATATGCGCTACGTCACGGCGGGTACGTGGGAATGTGAACGACTGGCGGTCAGCCCCGATGGGCGGCGGCTGGCCTTGGTCCGCAATGTCGAAGGCTATGGCCAAATTACCCTCTGGGAGGTCGCCAATGGCTGGGACGCGCGCGCCCCTTTGCCCGCGCCCGACCTGCCCGCGGGCGTCGTCAACGATCTGACCTGGTCGCATGACAGCGAGCGGCTGGCGATAAGCTATCTCCCGGTGACCGACACCGCCGACATCTGGGTACTGGACCTTCCCACCGCCACCACGCTGCGGGTGACGCGGAGCGCGGCAGGCGGGATTGATCGCGATACGCTGGTCTGCCCGGAACTGGTCCACTATCCGACCTTCGACGGTCGCCAGATTCCGGCGCTACTCTTCCGGCCGGCCGATGCGCCATCCGAGCCACTGCCAGTCATCGTCTATGTACATGGTGGGCCAGAGAGTCAGTTCCGCCCAAATTTGAATCCTGTCTTGCAGTATTTCGTCGCACGCGGCTATGCCGTGCTGGCGCCCAATGTGCGCGGCAGCAGCGGTTATGGCTGGGCTTACCAGAGTCTGGACGATGTGCGGCTCCGCATGGACTCGGTCAATGATCTGGCGCATGCCGCGCGGTGGGCCAAGCAGAGCGGCCTGGCCGATCCACAGCGGATCGCGGTGATGGGCCGCAGCTATGGGGGCTTCATGGTATTGGCTGCGATCACCACCTACCCGGAGATCTGGGCAGCGGCGGTCGATATCGTCGGAATCGCCAATTTCGTCACGTTCCTGGAGCAAACCTCGGTATGGCGGCGCAAGCTGCGTGAGGCGGAGTATGGCAGCCTGGAGCAAGATCGCGCGTTCCTGGAATCTATCTCGCCGATCCACCACATTGACCGCATCGCCGCGCCGCTCTTCCTCTCGCACGGCCGCAACGATCCGCGCGTCCCCGTCGGCGAAACGGAACAGATCGCATCGGCACTGCAGGCGCGCGGGATCCCTGTCGAGCAGGTGATCTTCGCGGATGAGGGACACGGCATCGTCAAGCGTGCCAACCAACTGGTGGTGTATCCCGCGATCGCCGCATTTCTGGACCGTTATCTCCACCCTGCCAATCTTGGCTAGCGGAAGGTCATGGGTCGGCGGATGTCGCCGTGAACAGTGATATACTGGCATTCGCTATCGTAACGCACGGCCGCGCCGGGTGGCGTGGCCGCTGATATCAGAGGAGCCCGTATGACCACGACGCCGTCCCCCATGCCAGTAGATTTTCCTGACACCCTCGCACCCGAAGATCTCGCTCGCGCGATCGCTAGCACATTGCAGGTGCGCCCCCCACAGGTCATGCGGACCATCGAATTGCTGGACGCCAAGAATACCGTCCCCTTCATCGCGCGCTATCGCAAAGAGGTGACGGGGAGTCTCGACGAGGTGCAGATTCAGGCAATCGAGGATGAGGCCGCCGCACTGCGCGACCTGCATGGGCGCAAGGCCGACGTGTTGCGGCTCATCCACGAGCAAGGTCGCCTGACCCCCGAGGTAGCGCAGGCGATCGTCGCCGCGACCACCCTCCAGGCCGTGGAAGATCTCTACCTGCCCTATCGCCCCAAGCGCAAGACCAGGGCGAGTGTCGCGCGCGAGCGCGGGCTGGATGCTCTGGCGCAATTTATTCTGCGCCAGGCACGGATGAATGTGTCGGCCGAGGGGGCGGCCGAACCCTTTGTCAACGCCGAGCGCGGTGTCGCATCGGTAGAAGAGGCCCTGGCCGGGGCGCGCGACATTGTGGCCGAGGCCATCACCGAAGACGCGGGGGTCCGCGGCCAGATCCGTCAGGTCTTCTTCAAAGAAGGCCAGGTCCGCGCGCGGTTGGCCGTCAGTCAGGAAGAATTGGCGGAGAAAGATCCCAAGGGTGTCTACCAGCTCTATTATGATTTCAACGAACCACTGACGCGCCTCGCGCCGCATCGCATCCTGGCTTTAAACCGTGCCGAACGGGAGGACGTCATCCGGCTGGCGGTCGATCTGGAATCGGCGCGCGCGCTGCCGCTGATCCACCAGCATTTTCCGACCGACGGCACGTCGCCCTTTGCCAAACAGCTGGCCGATGCCGCCGCTGATGGTTATAAGCGGCTGTTGGCGCCCGCGATTGAGCGCGAGGTGCGCGCGGAACTGACGCGCCAGGCAGAGGAGCACGCCATCGGCATCTTCGCCACCAATCTACGCAACCTACTCTTGCAGCCACCCCTCCGCAATCGTCGCATCATCGGGCTCGATCCTGGTTTCCGTACCGGCTGTAAAGTGGCAATCATTGATGAGACCGGCAAGTATATCGATGGAACGACGATCTATCCGCACGCGCCTCAGAACCAGTGGGCCGAGGCCAAACAAAAGCTGATCGCCCTGGTGGCGCGGCACCATATCAGCGCGATCGCCGTCGGCAATGGCACGGCCTCGCGCGAGACCGAACAACTCTGTGCGGAACTGGTACGCGATCTGGAGAAAGCCGGGGTCAGCGACGCGCCTGGCTATGTCATGGTCAGCGAGGCCGGCGCGTCGGTCTACTCCGCCTCAGAAATTGCCCGCCAGGAGTTCCCGACGCTGGATATCACCCAGCGTGGCGCCATCTCGATCGCGCGGCGCCTGCTGGATCCATTGGCGGAACTGGTCAAGATTGATCCGAAAGCGGTAGGCGTCGGCCTCTATCAGCATGATGTCGATCAGCGTGAGTTAGCCAAAGAGCTGGAACGCGTCGTCACCTCCTGTGTCAACTATGCGGGAGTGGATGTCAACTCGGCCTCGGCGGCATTGCTCAAATACGTCTCGGGCATCAATACTCGTGTCGCCGAGGCCATCGTCGCCTACCGCGATAGCAACGGCGCGTTTACGGCGCGCGATCAACTGCGCAAGGTGCCCGGGCTGGGGCCGACGACTTTCGTCCAGGCCGCTGGTTTCATGAAAGTCGCTCATGGCAAAGAGGTCCTGGATAATACTTTCATTCATCCCGAGAGCTACGAGGCCACGCGCAAACTGCTCGACCTCCTGCCCCCGATCACTGATGGCAAACTTGGCGAGCAGGTCCGTCTCTGGCGCGCGATGATCAAACTGCAGAAGAAAGCCAAGACCGATCCGTTCGATGAGGTGGCGCGCCAGATCGGGGTCGGCGTCCCGACGCTGCACGACATCCTGGAGAATCTCGAGAAGCCTGGATTGGACCCGCGCGAGGCCTTGCCCGCGCCGATTCTGCGCCACGATGTCCTGAGCCTGGACGACCTGCGCGAGGGCATGGTGCTGCAGGGCACGGTCCGCAATGTGGTCGACTTTGGCGCGTTCATCGACATCGGCGTCAAGAATGACGGTCTGGTCCACGTCTCGGAACTGGCCGATCACTTCGTGCGCGATCCGCTGACCGTCGTCGCCGTCGGCCAGATCGTCAGCGTCCGCGTCCTGGGGATCGACCGTCAGCGCGGCCGCGTGCAGCTCAGCATGCGGACCCCACAAGATCGTTGACGCGCATCGCTAGCAGGGGTGGAGCAGCGATCACCGGAGCATTGTAAGAGGTGCCGGTGATGGCAGGCTCCGCCAAATTTTGTCGATTTCATCTGCGCACGCTTTCTCGCTACGTGAAAGTCCTGTATACTAGGCCCACACTCGAAGTTCTTCGCGCTATTTCTGCCAAAAAACTGCTATGCTGAATTTTTGCTCTGTCGTGAGAGGATCGTGATGGGGATTGGGTTGACCAATGAACAGGTCATGGCCATGGCGCCAGATGCCGCCTCGGCCAATGCCGGCAAAAAACTGGCAATCCCGCGTACGTGGCAGCACGTAGGTTGCAGCGATGCCGCGCTCTGGGGCGAGTGCCAGGGCAGCGCGCTGTATCAGGTGCGCGTGGATCTCTCGAATTATGGGGTCGCTTGCAGTTGTCCCAGCCACAAATTTCCCTGTAAACACGGATTGGGGTTGTTGTTGCTGGCCGTGCAATCACCGGAGGCTGTGCCGCCCGCCGAGCCGCCGGATTGGGTTGCCTCCTGGTTGGCTAAACGAGCGGCATCGCAGGAAAAGAAGCAAGAGCAGCTCGCCAAACCGGCGAAAGAAACAGCCAACCCGGCGCAGCAGGCCAAACGCGCCGCCCAAAAGGCCACGCGGGTTGATCAAGGCCTCAACACCCTGGAGCTATGGCTTCGCGATCTCGTCCGTACTGGTCTGGCGTCGGTGGAAAGCGAATCGGCGCAGATCTGGGAACAACAAGCCAAACGCCTGGTAGATGCCCAGGCGCCTGGTGTCGCGGCACTGGTCCGCCAGATGGCTGGCATACCTGGCGCGTCGCCAGATTGGCCCCGCCGCCTGCTCGACCACATGGGGCGAATTGCCTTACTCATTCAGGCCTACCGGCAATTCGCAACAGCGGATGGGCCACTCCTGCTCGATCTCCCCATGCAAGACGAGATCCAGCGACGCATTGGTTGGACTCTCTCGCAAGAGGACATCACCGCCCGTGGTGAGATGGTCGATGATGACTGGTTGCTGTTGGGACAGGTGGTCGAACAAGATGAAGCTCACTCCAATATGCTCATGCAACGCACCTGGCTTTATGGGGTACATTCCCAACGTCCGGCGCTGATCCTGCAATACTCCGTCATGAACGCGCCCTATCCCGAGGTGATCGTCCCGGGCGGACGGCTGCTGGCGGCCTTGCGCTTCTGGCCCGGCGCCGAGTTGTTGCGGGCGCGCATTGAAATACGCCATCCAGCGAGTCCACTCCCAGGTGATGCTCCGATCCTGTTGCCGCTCCCCGGCGCGCCTGATATCGCCACCTTCCTGCAGGCTATGGCAGAGAGGCTGGCTCGTCAACCGTGGCAAACACAGAATCTCTGTCTGCTGCGATCGGTTGTGCCACTCTGCGAGGACAATGGCGCGCGCTGGTGGCTACAGGATAGCCATGGCGATGCCTTGCCGCTAGCGGGTGATAATCATTGGAAATTGCTGGCGTTGACAGGCGGAAATCCGGTAGCGATCGCCGCCGAATGGGACGGCGAACGATTGCGAGTTATGGGGGTACAACATGAGGGGCGTTACACGCTCCTGGGAGGCAACGAATAGCGATGGATGCATTGACAAAGGCGGCTTTGCTCGGCACAATCCGCACCAGAGAAACACCGTTCGATGCAGATTCCCCCATCACTGCGCTCGTCACCGCTGTGGCGGACGGTGATCGTGAATGGGCGTTGTTGCTGCAGGCTGGCGCGCGCGCGGTATACCAAGCAGCCGGGATGATCCCGCACCGCCGCACTGCGCCGTTGCCAGACCCCGCCCCGGACGATGATCAGCCGCTATGTTCGCCCCAGGCTGCCGCTTTGCTCGATCTCCTGGCGCGGGAGGGGCAAGGACCGCTCACGTATGATGAATTACTGCCTGAAGCCTTGCAGCGCCTGATTGATCAGGGGCTAAGGGTACCGCCAGAGATCCTGCCGAACTTGTTGAGCAAACGCCTGGATGTGGGGCTGCGCCCGCTCGTGCGCCAGGTCATCGGGGCGCGTGGGCGTTGGCTGGCGCAATTCAATACCGCCTGGAAATGGGCCACACCAACACCGCTTGCCGATGCCGCGCTTCTCCCTGACGCTGATACCATTTGGCTCGAAGGCACTCCCGCCCAGCGAAACGAGTTGCTGCAACGTATGCGCGCCGTGGATGCCGTGCGTGCGCGGGAATGGATTGCCGATGCATGGAAAAAAGAGCGTGCTGAGACGCGCGCTCAGATGATCCAGGCTCTGGCGATCGACCTGACGCTCGCGGATGAGCCAATGCTGGAGCTGGCGCTGGATGACCGCGTCCAGGCGGTTCAGCAACAGGCTGCCCATTTGCTCCTGCAACTTCCGGAGTCAGCCCTGTCGCAACGCATGATCGCCCGCGCCGATGCTTTGCTAGACTGGCATGATCAGGCCCTCACCATCACCTTACCCCACACCATCGAGCCGGACGCGAGTTGGAAGCGCGATGCGCTTCCCGACAAGCCAGCACAAGGCGTGAGCCATGTTGATTGGTTGCTACAGACCACAATCATGCGGGTGCCACTGTCCCATTGGGATACGCGTTTTGGCGTTGCGCCGGCGGCACTGGTTGCCGCCGCCGCCCAAACTGACCGCGCCACGGCGCTCATAAGTGGCTGGACGCAGGCCGTGTGGATGGAACCGCGCGCCGACTGGATTGCGGCCTTGTGGGCATGGTGGCAAGCAGCACAAGCGGAAGCGGCATCCGTGGGCATGCTGCGCACGATGCTACAGCATTTGCCGAGCGATCTAGCGGAACAGTACATCCAGGCCAACATGCAGCAAACCGAAACCACGCAAGATGTCCGCTGGGTCGCGCTGCTGGACGACTTGCCCCGCCCCTGGAGCGCGTCGTTCGCTCAGACCTACCTTGCTGTTGTATTCGACTGGCTTGAACGTGGCGAGGGATTGACGGTACCGCGGAGGCAGATGTTGGAAACGCTCAACGTGGCGGCGCTGGCCTTGCCTCACGCTGCCTTTGATCTCGCCCTGGCGGCAAGTCCGCTCCCAGACCTGTCTACTGTGCCTGCTGCTCAGCAATGGGAAGCCGTACGCTGGCAGCGCAACTGGGACGTATTTACGCAGACGATCAGCCTGCGCCATCGCATCCAGAAAGAGATTCACTGATATGCCCAAGCCTGCACCAGGGGGCGGAGCATCCGCCGAAGATCAGACGTTAGATGCCATCCTGCGCCAGCACGCCGAGGTACAGTATGCCGAGGAATTGGACGTACTGCTTAAAAATGATACACACCCACGTCCACCCAATTGGGTCCTCTCGCCCTGGGCGGTCAAGCGGTATCTCCTGGGTGGAAAGCTGGCGAATGGCTTCGAGATTGCGCCGAAATACATCGGCAATGAACGCTTGATCGAGATCGCAGTGGCGACGCTGGCCACCGATCGTGCGCTCTTACTCTACGGTCTGCCGGGTACCGCAAAATCCTGGACCAGCGAGCATCTGGCCGCCGCCATCACCGGGGATTCAACCTTGCTGATCCAGGGCACCGCCGGGACGGATGAAAGCGCCATCCGGTATGGGTGGAATTACGCCAGATTGCTGGTTGACGGACCATCACCGGCGGCATTGGTCGTCAGCCCGATGATGCGCGCGATGCAAGACGGCAAGTTGGCGCGTATCGAGGAATTGACCCGCATTCCCGCTGAAGTACAGGATACCTTGATCACCATCCTATCGGAAAAGACGTTACCGGTTCCAGAACTGGGGCTCGAAACACAGGCACGCAAGGGTTTCAACGTCATCGCCACCGCCAATAATCGTGACAAAGGCGTCAACGAGCTTTCCAGCGCCCTCATGCGCCGTTTCAACACCGTCATCTTGCCGCTACCGGCCACGATTGACGAAGAGATTGACATCGTGGACCGCCGCGTAGCCAGCCTGGGCCAGGCACTGGCATTGCCAGCGGAAAAGCCCGCGCTGGAAGAGATCCGACGCGTGGTGACGATTTTTCGCGAACTGCGCGATGGCATGACCGTGGATGGCAAGACCAAGCTCAAATCGCCCACAGGGACCCTCTCCACAGCGGAGGCAATCTCAGTCATGAACAGCGGTCTTGCGATGGCTGGTTATTATGGCGACGGCGTATTGCGAGCGAGCGATCTCGCCGCCGGATTAACCGGAGCGATCGTGAAAGATCCCGTACAAGATCGGGTCGTCTGGCTGGAATATCTGCAAACTGTGGTCAAAGATCGCGAAGGATGGAAAGATCTCTACCGTGCCTGCCACGAGGTGTTGTGACGCATGAGCGTACACATATGTGGCATTCGGCACCATGGCCCCGGCTCCGCCAGAGCACTGAGCGCGGCATTAGCGGCACTACAGCCAGATTGTCTGCTCATCGAAGGCCCACCCGATGCGCAGGCGATCGCGCCATTGATGATGGAGGCCACCATGCAACCTCCGGTGGCGCTGTTGATCTACCTGCCCGACGCGCCGCACCGCGCTGTCTATTACCCCTTCACGGACTTCTCGCCCGAGTGGCAAGCGCTACGTTATGGATTCAGCCGGGAGATTCCCACGCGCTTTTTTGATCTGCCCCAGAGCATCCAGTTTGCCTGTGCACCAGCAGAGACGGCACAACAGACCGCTGCAATGCCAGCCACGCCCGTGCATCCGTCGCCGGACCCCTTTGCCCTGTTGGCGGAAGCGGCAGGCTTCCCTGATCATGAGGCCTGGTGGGAACTGCAGATTGAGCAACGACAAGACACCACCGAGGTCTTCACCGCCGTGCACGAAGCGATGCAGGCGTTGCGCGCAGGTGCCCCACCACCCCAGGGCAATGAGGCACTACGCGAAGCCTCGATGCGCCAACACATTCGCGCCGCGATGAGCGAAAATTTTCAGACCATTGCCGTTGTCTGTGGCGCCTGGCACACACCAGCCTTGCAATTGGAAGACGCGGCGACGCCATCGGCCAAAGCGGACGCGGCGCTGCTCAAGGGTTTGCCGCGGGTCACCGTCACCGCAACATGGATACCATGGACCAATTCCCGCCTGGCGCTACGCAGCGGCTATGGCGCTGGCATCACATCTCCTGGTTGGTATGCGCATCTGTGGCAGGCGCCGGATCGCGTGACCATCCGCTGGATGGCGCGGGTCGCCCAGGTGTTACGGGCGGAGGGACTGGATGCCTCAGCGGCGAACGTGATCGAGGCGGTACGTCTGGCCGAAGCCCTGGCCGCCTTGCGTGGTCTGCCGATGCCAGGGTTGACCGAGATGCATGAGGCAACCCAGACCGTCCTCTGTCGTGGCGAAGAGACGCCAATGCGGCTGATTCGCACGCGCATCGAGATTGGCGAAGCGCTCGGCGCTGTCCCACCAGCAACACCGGCGGTACCGTTGTTGCGCGATCTCACGGCCCAGCAACGCCGCTTGCGTTTGGAGATGACCGCGGAGATCAAGACACTCGACCTCGATCAACGCAAAGTAATCGATCTCACGCGCAGCTATCTCTTGCATCGTCTGAGAATCCTGCAGATCGAGTGGGGCAAGCCATATCAGGCGGCGAAATCTGCCCAGGGCACGTTCCACGAGATCTGGCAGTTGCAATGGCAGGTGGAATTTGCCGTAGCGATCATCGAGGCAAATGTTTGGGGGAATACGGTCGAAGCGGCGGCGACGGCCTACGCGCGCCATCTCGCCAGCACCACGCGCACCTTGCCGCAGTTGACCGCTCTGCTACATCAAGTCATGCTAGCGGCCCTGCCGACGGCGCTGGATGATGTGCTGGCCCAGGTCCAGGATCAAGCGGCGGTTGCCGCCGACGTGCGACACCTGATGCTGGCATTACCACCTCTCACTGAGGCCGCTCGCTATACAGATGTGCGGCAAACAAAATCGGCCTTGCTGCTCCCTGTGATTTCGGCACTCTTCGAGCGCGTCCTCATTGGTCTGCTGCCAGCCTGCCAATCGCTCGATGATGACGCCGCGGCGACCATGACGGAGAGCATTGCGGCGGTGCAAACGAGCCTGTTGCGATTGGAGGATCCACAATTTACCGCCGCCTGGCAAGGTATTCTGGCGCGCGTCATCGACGACGAAGGCATTCATGGACTGGTACGCGGTGTGTGCTGCCGCCTCCTGTTGGAAGCGGGCATCCTCACGAGCGTCGAATTAGAGCGGCACGCCCGCCACGCGCTGTCCTCGGCCACGCCTGCCACACAGGCTGCCGCGTGGATCGAAGGCGTCTTGCGTGGCAACGGCGAAGTGGTACTGGCGCAAGATGGTCTGTGGCAGGCTCTGGATACCTGGGTCTGCGACCTCAGCGCCGACCATTTTGTGGGGGCGTTGCCGCTCTTACGTCGCGCGTTCGCGCAATTTGATGCCAGTGTGCGCCAGCGTATGGGGACGAAGGTGAAGCATCTATCAACCGCCGGGACTGCTCCACCCCTGCCCGGCACAGCGTCAGATCATGTGCCGATCGATGTCGCACGCGCTGATCTGACCCTGCCCATACTGGCTCGCTTGTTAGGAGTTTCACAATGATCGAAGAATCCGAACGGTTGCGTCGCTGGCGTTTGGTGTTGGGTGGTTCGGCGCAGCAGGCGATGGATCAGACCCTGACAGGGCCGGATCTGGGGATGGATTACACGCTGGAAGCGCTCTATGGCAGTGATGGGGGAAGTGGCACCTCCCGGAAGAAATCCGGCCTGGGCGCATCGTCGCCGAAAGTGGCGCGCTGGCTTGGCGACATCCGCACCTATTTCCCCTCCTCGGTGGTACGCGTCATGCAAAGGGATGCGCTGGAACGGCTCCATCTGACCCAGTTGCTGCTGGAGCCGGAGATGCTCGAGGCGGTGGAGGCCGACGTACACCTGGTGGCGACGCTAATGTCACTGAGCCACGCCATCCCTGAAAAGACCAAAGACACTGCCCGCGCAGTCGTTCGGCGCGTCGTGGAAGATCTGGAACGTCGCCTGGCGAATCCATTGATACAAGCGATACGTGGCAGCCTGCGCCGCGCCGTGCGCACTCGCCGCCCGTTGCCCGGTGACATCAACTGGGATCGCACGATACGGGCAAATCTGCAGCACTATCAACCCGATCGCGGTACGATTATTGTCGAACACCTGATCGGTCATGGAAGGAAACAATCGGCGTTGCGCGACATCGTGTTGTGTGTCGACCAGAGTGGCTCGATGGGGTCCTCAGTGGTGTATTCCGGTATCTTTGGCGCTGTCATGGCCTCCATGCGTGCCGTGAATACCCGTATGGTCGTGTTCGATACAGCAGTCGTGGATCTCACCGATGACTTGCACGACCCGGTCGATCTGCTCTTTGGTGTGCAACTCGGTGGCGGGACGGATATCAATCAAGCGCTAGGGTATTGCGAGCAGATCATTACCCGCCCGGCGCAGACGGTGCTGGTACTCATCACTGATCTGTATGAGGGCGGTAATGCTGCCGAGATGCTGCGCCGCGCCGCCACGCTGACCCAGAGCGGTGTGCAGATGATCTGCTTGCTGGCGCTGAACGATCAGGGCGCGCCGAGTTATGATCATCACCACGCCGCGGCATTCGCAACGTTGGGTATCCCAGCGTTTGCCTGTACACCCGATCTTTTTCCCGAGTTGATGGCTGCGGCCATCGCGAAGCAGGATCTCGGACTGTGGGCCGCGCAGCATGACATCGTGACGGCGCGGGCCGATGGTGACCAATGAAACAGTGACACGCGCTGGCTGGCCCATAACGCTGTCTGTGTGTGACCGAGCGTCACCGACCGCGTACTGGCTCAGCGATACGCTTCGGCCTGAAGGCTGAAAAGTTCGGCATACCGACCAGCGCGCGCCAGCAGTTCTTCGTGCGTACCGATCTCCTGGACTTGTCCATGTTCCAGCACAATGATGCGATTGGCCAGGCGGACGGTGCTGAAGCGATGCGAGATGAAGACGGCCGATTTCCCCGCGGTCAACTCGCGGAAGTGCGTAAAGACCTCATATTCCGCCTGCGGATCCAGTGAACTGGTAGGCTCGTCGAGGATCAGCAACTGAGCGTCGCGCATGAAGGCGCGTGCCAGCGCGATCTTCTGCCACTCGCCGCCAGAAAGTTGCTGGCCGCCAGAGAACCATTTGCCCAGCATCGTCGCGTAGCCTTCGGGCAACTTCTCAATCACCGCGCTGGCCCCGCTCTTCGCCGCGGCGCCGACGACTTGCTGATGATCCTCAATCTGGTCGATGCGACCAATTCCGATGTTCTGTGCCGCCGTCATATAGTACGTGACATAATCTTGAAAAATGACCCCAACGCGCGCGCGCAATGTGGGCAGGTCATATTCGCGGATATCGTGGCCATTGATCAAGATCATGCCTGCATCGGGATCATAGAGACGTGTCAGCAATTTGACAATCGTCGTCTTGCCTGCGCCGTTACCGCCTACCAGCGCCACCGCCTCGCCAGCTTCGATCGTAAAACTGACATCGCGAATCGCCGGTCCCTCATGTTCACGGCCTGGATAGGTGAACGTCACATGGCGGAACTCCACCGCCAACCCTTCGCCCTCCGGGACGCGCCCGGTCGCTGGACTGGCAATGTGTGGGGTATATTCCAGGAACTCGAAGAGCGTGTTGATATAGAGGTTATTTTCGTAGGTATCGGAAACCGTCCCCAACAACGTTTGGAAGCTCGATCCCAGTTGCAACGCCGCCTGGGTATACAGGGTCAAGCCGCCGATCTGGATGGCCCCCGCCACTGCGCGTAGCGCGACATACACGTAGATGCCGCCATTCATCACGAGGCTGATCATGCCGAGAACAAAAGAAGTCAGGTAGCGCGGGACGAGGATACGCCTGGCCTGATCGTAAAAACCAAGTGCCAACGTGCGATAACGCGCGATAAAGAAATCCCCCAGGGTGAAGAGTTTGATCTCTTTGTTGTACGTGTCCGTCGTCATCAGCTGACCAAAATAGGTCATCGCGCGTCGCTCGGGCGATTGGCGACGCATCACCTGATAGCCCCACCAGCCATAGCGGATGTTAGCATAGAACGCGGGTATCGGCGCGATCAGTGCCAGCAGCGCCAGCCACCACGCCAGGTGGACTAAAATCAACACCATCGAGATGAAGGTGACGATCGTCCGACCTACCCCGAACGTCTGGGTCACCATCCCCGTTGGCCGCGAGGACGCCTCGTTCTGCGCGCGCTGCAAGGTATCATAGAAGCGCGCATCTTCGAAGAATGCCAGATCCAGGGTGTTGGCTTTCTCCATGATCAACATCTGGACCGTCACCGACATCCGCTCCTGCAATAATTGCTGGATGATATTCGAGAGTGTTGTCAACAGACTCCCCGCGCCTTGAATGGCGAATTGCAGGATCACATAGTCGATGACGAGGCTGGTCGTGTCCCCGCGACCTTGCACTTTGACCGCAATGACGACGGCGTTAATGAGCTGGGCCACCGCATAAGCGGTCGCGGCGGGGATGATGCCCTGGAGCACGTACAGCACCGCCAGGCTGATCGTGAAGAACGGCTGGGCTTTCATCACCAGTTGCAGAATGCGCGGCAGGCTGCGGAACGCGATGATGATTTTCTCGGCCGTCAGGCGATCTTCCGCATCGGTCGCGGTGCCACCCAGGCGGTCAGCACGGGGTACTTTGGTAGACTGGGATGCGTGAGGTGGATGCATGGTATATTGGTCATCCTCTTCCGCGCTCGCTTCAACTCGGGAAGAAATCCGCGCGATATTCGCTGGGAGCGTTTGGCGGTACTCCCAGGTATTATAGCAAGATAAGGCCGAGGCGCGCGCCCAGCGTGACTGCCTCTGTGCGACTGGCGGCATTGAGCTTCGTCATAATCGATGCCACATGGAATTTGACGGTATGGTCTGAGATGCCCAGATCGCGCGCGATGGTTTTGTTGCCGACCCCTTCGGCCAACAACTGCAACACCTCGATCTCGCGCGCTGTCAGGGATGGCAGCGATGGTTGGGGTGGCTGAGAGCGTGCGATGGGAGGCGGTGGCAGCAACGCACGCAGCGTCTCGCGCGGGAGGACCGTCAGGCCGGCCGCGACGGCCTGCACCGTGGCGGTAATGGCATCAGCGGTGGCGTCACGGGGGAGGACGGCGGCTGTGCCCTCGCGTAACAAGCTCGTTATCCATGCACCGTGTGCATTCTCAACCAGGACGACCAGCGCTGGACCTCCAGGACCGATGATCCGCTCCCACTCGCCCAGGAATGGGTCGAGGGGAGCCGATTCCGGGACCAGCCAACGGGTCCCGTCGATCGTGGAATCCTCCCTATAGCCATCCTGGTCGGCCAGGACGACGTCAGGATGAAGGGCGGCGATGCTTGCCGCAACGGTGTCCGTCCGCGCCTGTTGCCCAATAACCTCCATCGCGGGATCGGCAGCCAGAACGGCTGCTAACCCCGCGCGGATGACGGGCGACGCGGCGAGAATCATGACGCGGATCATGCCGCCACCGTGGATGCGTTGCGGGGCGTCTCCGGATTGATTGCGACAACGGCGACCGATTGCGCTTGCCCCGCTCGCTGGATGGCCAGGGTGATCGCTCCGCCGGTTGGCACCTGACGCCACGCCCGGATCAGATCCGTTGGTTGGCGAAATGGTTGACTTGCCTCCGAAGGCGCCACAGCGTAGCCCAGGAGGATGTCGCCGAGCATGAGTCCGGCACGGTCGGCCACGCTATCCAGCTCAACCTCCACAATGAGCAACCCCAATCGTGGGCCGGCGTGCCCACCTTCCACTGCTGAGGGAACGGAAATGGGTTGCACGGTCACGCCGAAGGACGGGCGCCGCTCCAGATTTTGCACCATCTCGACCACTGCGTAGCTCGGAACCGCCAGGCCGAGGCCGCCCGCGATCATGCTATTGACGCCCAGGACGCGCCCACTGGCATCGGCCAATGGGCCGCCAGAGTTGCCTGGGGCCAGGGAAATATCCGCCGCTACCCATTCCTGATGGTTGGCAGATGGTCCGCTCCTCCCCCCTTCCCCATGAGCACGCCGCGGGGAGGGTTGCGCCGTTGGCTGGTCGACCACTGGGCGATCCGGATCGCTGGCGCGCGTTGAATGGATGATGCCAATACTCACAGCGCCAACGACGCCCAATGGATTGCCCACCGCCAGCACCAGCTGGCCGACGCGCAGATCACGGGCATCCCCGACCGTCACAGCTGGCAGGTCGTATGCGTCGATCTTCAGGAGAGCGAGATCGCGTTCAGTATCGCGCGCCAGCATACGTGCCGGATAGGATTGGCCGTCTGCCAGCTCGACGATGGCCGTCGTCTCGCGCGCCACATGGGCGTTGGTGACGATCAACCCATCCGCGCTCCAGATGATGCCTGAACCACCACCCGGACCCTGGCCGCGCACCTGCACGGTACTCTGCCGTAGGCGCGCGGCGACATCGGCGAAGGCGTCCGCGACGGGCTTGAAAGTGGCTGGAGACGCGGCGACAACAGTTGAGGTCATGGTTGCAAGACTCCCTTCAGGCGCGCTCTCCCACCGTCAAGGTCAGGGTCGTGAGCGAACCCGCGCGCAGAATGCGGACGACGAGTGGTGTACCAATCTTATCCGGTGTCAACAAAGATTGTATCGCGTCGGTCGAAGTGACCGGTTGATCGGCCAGGCTGAGCAAGATATCACCGATGTACAGACCACCCCGGGCGGCGGGTCCATCCTGAGCCACCTCGACAGCGATGAGGCCAAATTCTTGTTCGAGACTCAGTGCCACGCGCACATGTTCAGGTAAGCGTACGGGCTGCATCGCTAAGCCGAGGTAGCCACGGCTGATGCGCCCCTTGGCGAGCAGTTGATCGAGAATGGTATTGACGGAACTCACAGGAATTGTCACATTGCCACTGCGCGTCAACTGAGAAGTATTGATGCCAACGATCTGCCCGGTGGCATCCACCAGTGGTCCGCCGGAGTAGCCGGGGTAGAGCGTCAGGTCGGGGCGGATGAAACGATCGATCTGGCCGCCGCGCATCGTCCGCCAGGGGCCGCTCGCGGCGCTGATGACACCGAAACTGGCGCTGAATTCATCGCTGCCAGGGCGACCGAGCGCCAACACCAGCTGGCCGACTTTGAGATCGTCATTGGTGTTGAGAGCGGCGGGAGAAATGGTCGCGCCTTCCACACGCAACACCGCGAGATCCGTGGTGGGGTCGCGACCCGCCAGCATCGCAGGCAAGTTCTGCCCGGTAGGGAGCGTGACGGTGATCTCGTCATCGCGCTCAACAGTATGGTCGGCGGTGACGACGATGCCAGCGCGCCATAGGACGCCCGTGCTGGGGAGGCGATGGCGGCCATGGACGGTGACAACGGCAGCGGAGGCATGGTCGACCGCGCTGGCCAGGTCGGTGGAAAGCCGCGCGAGCGGCGTCAGCTCGTCAGCGGATGGCTCGGATCCGGGTGTGACTCCGCTGCCAGGGGTTGGGATAGTCATAGGTTGTTTCCTCCAGAGTGGACGCTCTTGATATCTCGATTGAGTCTCGCAAGCATCATTGAACACTCTGGATGATAGCGCGCCATCGGATAACACTGCGCCAGTAGATTGGCCAAGATCCTCCCCAGCAAAATGGCCAGGTCCGCACGGAGGGTTCGCTCCCTGGTGCAGTGGCTCACTCCACACTATGATCCAACGGCACCCGACGGTGGCCCGGGGGGCCCCCACTATCGGGAAGACGGCGCACCGCTACGCTGAAATTGCCGACGCGCAGCCCCGGCACTTCACGGTGGAGCAGATCGATGAAAGCGCGAATCCCCATGGCTGGGCCACGAGACGGCAATTTCGGCAACAACAATTCGGGATCGATGGTCAGATTGCGCAACTGCACAAGCTGCGTTCCGGTCTCACGCAGAAAATCGATCCAGGCGGCGGCCTCATCTTCCGCATCGGTCAGGCCTGGGAAGAGCAGGAGATTGATCGAGGTATAAGCGCCTGCTTCGCGCGCTGTGATGAGGCTCTGCTTCACCTGCTCAAGAGCATACCCAATGGGACGATAATAGGCGGCATAGGTCGCTGGTCGCGCTGATATGGTGCTGGCGCGCAAGCTATCCAGCCCCGCCGCGCAGAGCCGCGCGATGGCGCGTGGTTGGCTGGCGTTGGAGTTGAGATGGATCGTGCCTGAGTCCGTCTGCGCGCGCATCAAACGGATGGCCTGCTCGATGACCCGCGCCTGCAACAGTGGCTCGCCTTCGCAACCCTGACCAAAACTGAGGATCGCCTCTGGTCCCAGATTGAGATGGCGGACACCGACAGCCACGATCTCCGCGACGGTAGGGACAAAGTTGAGACGATCCTGGGGTGAGACCAACCCATCTTCCTCTTGCTTCGAGATACAGCCGATGCAGCGCGCATTACAGCCACCCGCGACGGCGACCGCGCCTTCCCATCGGGCAAAGAAGAGGTTGCTGGCAGTGGGGCAGCCATAGTCAAGGGCACAGTGAGCATGTTGCGCCAGGACGCGATTCTCCGGTTCGGCGCGCAGACGACTGCGGACCAGGCGTTCAAGCTTGCGCCGGTCGAAGGCATCCGGATGCCAGCGCGCGGGATCATCGGTCCGGGTGGCTGCCACATACAGTTCGCCAGCATATTCCAGCAAGGCGGTATAGCCAAAGAATGGAAGTGTTGCGGCGTTGGCTGGCATGTTCTCTGGTTCCGCGAGTTGATATCCAGGCAATCGCGTACGGGTATAGCCAATAGGCAGGAAAGCTGAGATTGCCCAGCCACGCGTCGGCGGCAAGATGTATGGCTGGCCATGACGATCGCGCCCTCGTGCCAGGCGACCGGGCATCATGGCGATGGTCGCGCCCGAGGGCAAAGGGATGCAATCAGCGAGATCATACGGGTTGCCGTCAAAGTCGACGGGTTCGATGCCGCGCGCCGTGGCAACCTGTCCCGCTAGCGTCGCATAAAGCATTGTCATTTGTGTCATGGTAGTGATATTGTAGCACGGTCTGTCGCTGGTGCGTTCAATGGCAACGTCACCTGGATGGTCGTACCATGACCAGGAGAGCTGTGGACCGCCACTGTTCCCTGGTGGAGTTCGGCGATGGCTTTGACGATCGAGAGGCCCAAACCTTTGCCTGGCAAGCCATCGTCGTGATGATAATACGGATCAAACGCTTTCAACGCGACCTCTGGTGACATGCCGCGGCCTTGATCCGTCACCGCGAGCATGACGTGGTCCGCATTATCCAACCAGAGTCGCACTTCGATTGGAGTGCGGGGAGTGCTATATTTGGCGGCATTATCAATCAGATTTACCAGGAGTTCTTCAATCCGTGTGCGGTCCCAGGTAACCTTGGTTTCGGCGTTCGGCGCATGCCCAGCGCTGCCGCGTGGCGGGCCCGTGACGATAGCGATTTTCTGTTGACGCACGAATTGTTCGTCATTGACCACTTCGCGGACCAGGGTCAGGACAGAGACGGATTGTGGAGTCAGACTGATGGGGAAGCGATCCTGGTGGCGTTGGAAATCAAGAAAGAGATTCAGCATGCGTTCCAGGCGATGGCTGGATGACATGACTTTGCGCGCGTAATCCGCCTGTTGCTCGGGGTCGCCACCTGTGGCATCACGCAGGACCGAAGCCCCCAGCATCACCGTCGTCATGGCTTTTTTGATATCATGATCAAAAATATCCACCCACTGTCGCTTGGAACCAGTCCCTACGGTTTCACCTGACACGCTTTTCGCAGCCAGGACGTCGGGAGCGTCGGCCGCCAGAGGGGGTGAGGTCGCGGCCGCCACGAGATCTTGCAGGTGCGCGTTCTCCGCCTCCAGCATGAGTATCGTCTGGCCAGCATGGACGGCATCACTCAAGTGGGCATGAGCGATCCAGCGTGCGACAAAAAATAGCTGGGCCAGCATCATTGCCAGCGCTCCCGACCAAGCTAAGGAATAAGGAATGATGCTCAGCAGCAATCCAAGTTGGGCGATCAGGCCCATCCAGGCCAGATCTTCGGTAATGCGACCGAGCCGCGGATGGCGGCGGCTTTGATCGAGCAAGGTGACCGCCAGCGCCGAGCCAACCGCGATTGGCACGAGCCGAAGATATTGAAACACATTCGCTGTGACACTAAAATCCGGAACGACCAGCGGGACCAGGATGACACCCGCGATGATCACAATGTACATCACATACCAGAGGCGTATGCCCTGGCTGAGTTTATCGCCGCCAGTGATGCGCCGAGCACGACTGGAAAGCTCTAGCCAGAGATGCAACGTGCTAAGGCCGCACATGGTGCTGATCAATAGGGTATCAATAGCAGTGGCGCGTTGCAGGGCGGCGATCTCGGGATCGAGGAGGGCGCTCCCCGCGACCGCACTGAGGATTCCGGTGAAGATGAGCCCGCGACTGAGGGTGGGGTAGCGTGGACGCGCGAAGAGGATGCCGCAGATCATGCTCAGCAAGGCATAGGCGATCAGCATTCCCGCCGCGACGGGCGGCGGCAGCAAAGGGTGCATCCCCACTGGCGTGAGAGCAAGCCCTGCCAACAAAATACAGAGAGCGGTGATGTAAGCTTTGATGGATCCGGCAGAGAGGATTGTATGCCAATTGGTGATGGTCCGTTGGCTTGCTTGTCCATGGTGGTGAGTATGAAGGGATTGATCCGTCCGGGTTACAGGTGCAGTGGAACCCATCCGTTTTTTCCTACCTCTCATTCCCCACCACAACATGGGACAGCCCCTAACGTTCCTTCGCGGCGCGTGAGGTTTCTCTGTTCACTTGAACAATGATAGCAATTCATTTGCTTCCTGTCAAGTTACTAGGAGGGATGCCTCACGCGAACCCTGGTAATGGCCTGGCTATCCTGTGTATAATTCAGCATTACTCAAGCTTGAGTTAACAAGATTTTCCATGCGGCGCTGGCTAGTATTTCCGCACCGAGAGTTAAGCAACCTTCATCAATATCAAAGCGAGCGCTATGATGAGGCGCCGTGATTCCTTTCTCCGTATTGCCCGCGCCAACCAGGAAGTAACATCCTGGCACCGCATTCAGGAAGTAGGCCATGTCGTCACCCACCGTCTGCATGCAGTCGGTCAGGATATGATCTTCGCCAATAATGGCGGCGGCGGCCTCGTACACGATGGTGGCGATTCCCGGGTCACTGACACACGGGGGGATACCGATAGCGGTCGCAAACTCACAAGTGGCACGCATAGACTGTGCCACATTTTGGGCCAATTCCCCGATACGACGTAAAATATGTTCGCGATCCGCAGCATCATACGTACGCACCGTGCCGAGCATCTCCACCGTATCGGCTATGACGTTAAATGCAGTGCCGCCATGAATGGATCCCACCGTCACTACCGCTTGGTGGAAGGGGGAGATTTCGCGGCTTATCAGCGTCTGGAGCGCCGTGACGATCTGCGCTGCTACGACAACAGGATCGACACTGGTCTGGGGGACGGCGCCGTGGCCACCTTTCCCCCGCACGATGAGGGTGAATTCATCGGCGCTGGCGAAGATCGGACCCGGTTTGATGCCTACTGTGCCAACCTGGAAGGGGCTCCACAGATGCAGCCCAATGACAGCGTCGGGCCGTGGATCGCGCATGGCGCCATCGCGAATCATCTCTTCGGCGCCGCTGGCGCGCTCCTCGGCGGGCTGAAAGGCGAAGACGACGGTGCCCGGTAGGTCAGCGCGCAAGGCAACCAGCGCGCGCGCCACACCTAACCCAATTGCGATGTGCCCATCATGGCCACACGCGTGCATCTTGCCCGCGGCTTGCGATCGATAGGGCTGAACACTGTCCTCGAGAATAGGCAACGCGTCGATGTCGGCGCGTACCATGACCGTCCGGGAAGTCGCGGTCGCGGCATCGCCACGGAGGATGCCGACAACGCCAGTCCGCCCCAGGCCAGTCCGCACATCCAGTCCAAGACGGCGCAATTCCTCCGCGATCAGGTTGGCTGTCCGATGTTCTTCAAAGGCGAGTTCTGGATGTTGATGGAGATCGCGTCGGATCGCGCTGAGATCCGCTGCTTGCGCGTAGACGGCGTCATGGATGCCCGCCATAGTCATTACTTTCTCCCCTGCCCGTATTGGCCGATGGTTTGGCGCCATGCGGTGGGCATGATATCATAGGGCCGATTCGTCGGAGTTCCCTGCAAGGGGGACATTCGGCGTGCGGCATGCGAAGCTATTGCATACGATAGCATAATCGGCGGCGAGCCGTAATGGGGGCCAATCCACGATGGAAGTACGTCTGATCACCGATCGGCGGCAATGGAATACCTTTGTTGCCAGTGTCCCTGCCGGGCATCTCTGCCAGACTTTCGAGTGGGCCGAGCATGGCGAAGATCTCGAAGCGCGAGCCGGGGGTCTGCATGTGGGGGTACTTGATGGCGACGAGTTGGTGGGAGCCGTGCTGTTGTTGCGGAGTGCCATTCGTCGCATCCCTGGCGCGCTCTACTATGCTCCGCGCGGACCAGTGGTAAGAGAACCTGTCGGCCCAACGTTGGAGTTGCTCATGCAGGGCGCGGCGCGTTTCGCGCGCCAGAAGGGCGGATTTGCGCTCCGCATTGAGCCGAATGTACTGGAGAACGATACGGCCTGGCTGGAACATCTCCAACATCTCGGCTTTCGCCCAACAACCCATACCATTTATTTGCGCAATGCCTGGGTGACTGATCTCACGCCGGATGAAGATCAGATGCTGGCGGCGATGATGATGACCTGGCGTCAGAATATCCGTGCCGGCACGCGCAAAGGCCTGGTAGTGCGCGAAGGCACCACCAATCATGACTTCAATGCCTTCTACCGGCTCCTGAGCGAGACAGCGGAACGCGACCACTTTTATCTGTACCCTCCGCAGGTGTTCCGGGATATGCTGGATCATTATTCAGCGGAACGGGCGGCGCGCGATGCCACCGCCCAGATGCGCCTTTTCATTACGGAATATCAGGGAATGCCGATCGCGACATCGACCGTGGCGGCCTTTGGGGGTTGGGCCTGGAATCTCCATTCGGGGTCCAGTGCCTTGCCAGAACACCGCAAGCTACGCCCCAATTATCTGACTCAATGGGAATGTATGCGATGGGCGAAACAACTGGGATGCCATAGTTACGATTGGCGGACCATTCCCGAGATTCTAGAACCTGGGCAGGAGCTCTGGGGGGTCTATGAGTTCAAACGCGGGTTTGGTGGGGCCGTGCGCCGGGTGATGCCTACCATGGATCTCGTTTTGAATCCCCTTATCTATTACCCCTATACCACCGCAGTTCAGCTACGGCGCGCGCGGCGCGAACAGCAGCAACGTCAAGAAAAATCAACCAAAGAGCAGCCAGCATCTACCACACAAGTGAGTGCAGCATCGTCGGTTCCCCCTGGTTGATGGCGACGCAACGTTCCCTTGCACCGACCTGTGTGTGGTGCAATGCTACCGCACAGCCTTCATCCAGCGTGAACATGTATAAGTTCTTGGCTCAGCCAGCCAGGCGGCACAGTAAAGAGGAATTGAGTCGACGCGATGCAGATAGCCAATACGGTATCTCAGGTGCAAAAGACCACCGCAGCGGTGCGCGCCAACGTAGGAAATGTCATCGTCGGGAAGAGCGAGGTCATCGATCTTTTGATGGTAGCATTATTGAGTGATGGCCACGTATTACTTGAGGACGTCCCGGGAATGGGGAAGACGGTGATGGCAAAGGCCCTCGCCCGTTCGCTCAATCTCGCCTTTGCACGCATCCAGGGTACGCCCGACCTGTTGCCAACAGACATCACTGGAGTCAGCTACTTTGACCAGCGCCGCAATGATTTCGTCTTCCGCCAGGGCCCCATCTTTGCTCAGGTGGTGCTCTTCGATGAGATCAATCGCGCGACCCCACGTACGCAATCCGCCTTGTTGGAGGCGATGGCCGAACGTCAGGTGACAGTTGATCGCGAAACGCTCCAACTCGCGCGCCCCTTCTTTGTGGTTGCGACGCAGAACCCCATCGAACTGGATGGGACGTTTCCGCTTCCGGAGGCACAACTGGATCGCTTTTTCATGCGCTTGCGCGTCGGGTATCCCGACGAAGCCGAGGAAATGGCGATTCTGCGGCGTTTCAAGACTACGGAACCTTTGGCGGACCTCCAACCCATCGTCAACAGTGCGGATATCCAGTCGCTACAAGATGCGGTGCGGCAAGTACGCTGGGAACCGGATGTGGAACGGTATCTGTTGGCAATTGTTCGTGCGACGCGCCAGCATCCTTCCGTCCAAATCGGGGCAAGTCCTCGAGCGACGCTGGCGCTCTATCGTGCCTGCGAGGCCCTGGCAGCGATTCAAGGGCGCGATTTTGTCTTGCCGGATGACGTCAAAACATTGGCGCCATTGATACTGGCCCATCGCCTCATTTTGTCCACACGGTCAAGGCTAAATAATGAATCTGGTGACCATATCGTAGCAACGATCATCAGCACACAACCAGTTCCGGTGGAACCGAACGACTGAACACCACCGTAACCGACCGACCCGGTGCCAATTGCTCAACATCGCTGGCAGGCATGATTAAGATTCAAGGTGATGATAATCATGTAGGGCCAGTTCCACGAATTGACGATCCATCTCGTCATCTAGTCGCAATGAACGGCGATAGAAGATCACCGCCACCAGGATCCCGGCCAAAAGGAAGACTCCGCCAACAATCAGCGGTATCCTACCTAAGAACGTTGCCATCAACATCACAACAACGCCTAAAAGCGCGATCATCGTACCCAGACATCCCAACCAGGTGAAGTAGCCACTCTGTTCCCGCTGGCGCATGACCCTGGACTGAGCAAAGAGGTCCGAGATAGGTGGTGGATTGATAATAACGGGCAAAAGATTGTTGACCGGTGGGTAGTCCGATTCCGGTCGAGTGGGAGTAGAAGATCGTGATGGAAGAAGTGAGGAGGTAGCAGATATATCAGTCAGGCGCGCCCCACAAGCAGGGCATTGCGTGAGCGTAGCGGCGGGCACTGGTTGAGCGCAGTTTGGGCAGACCTCACCAGACATGGTTTACATCCCTCTCCTCAGTCAAACTCTTGAGGTTGCCAGAAGAGTATATACGATCTCATGCTGCTACTACCAGTCTCAAACTGCCTGAGACGCGGCGCATCGCCAATGCACTCAGTCGCATGCTGATTCTAGTTTCCAGATTATAGCGTACGAGCTCGACTTTGTCCACAGGATGCGCAAGTGATGTTCAAGCGATCTTTCTTGATGGCTGCCCATCATCTTGTTCGCCCGATTGACCCTTGTTCTTAAGGGGAGAGAGCTTTGTCCTCACCCTGTTGACCATATTTGACATACATTCGCAGCAAGTACAGGTTGCGAGCCAATTGGCACGCAACCCGTCACCATGATACCATGCAGTGAGGGTGATCGCCTCTGGTGGATCAACTCAACGAGCAGGGGCAATAGGTGGTATGGATCTTCTCTTGTGTACGGTGAAGGTCCGATGCTTGAGTATCGCGAACCACAGCGACGGAGCAGGACAATATGACAGACGACGACGATGATTCGGCTGGTGGCGAAAATCACGAGAGAATGACCGATCCTCGCGACGGTGCACACGGGCCAGGACGTTGGATCAGCCTGGGGGGAAAATTGCGGTGGCATGCGTACCGATCCATCGCCGGACCGCCGGTTGACGAAGCTGACGAGGACGATGCATCCAGCGATGCCGACGCGTTGCCTCCGGTAGGCGATGCGGTCTGGGAACATGATCAACCCCCCATACCGCCCGGAGCACCGGAACGGTTGCGGGTGCGGGCCGCGCTCACCTGGCTCGATCATCAACAAGAACGATCGCGCGACCAACTCCTAGCGATCAGTTTGCGTGAACACGAAGCCTTGCTGGAGCAAGAATCATCCGTACAACCCCACCGCCGGAGGAACCAGCCGCCTAACCCCCTCACTCTCGAACGCAGCGAATGCGAGGGAATCTCTGCCTGGTTCGAAGATGCGGCGCTGGACCTGCGCGAAGCGGTTGATCGCACCCCCGGACGCGCGCTGGTGGAGTGGTATCTGTCGTTGATGATGCCCGACGACAGCGTGCCCTCGCCGGATGATCCGCTGGCCGCGGCGCGGCGCGAGGGTCGCGAACACGCCCGGGAACGCGCCTTGCGCTATGCGGAGCGCGTAGCGCAACCAGAGGTCGACGACGATCTGTGATATGCTCCACGCGGGGATCACTTCGACCCATCGAAGCCATACCTATACTACAAGGAGAACAGATCAGATGAGTGCAGCCCAGACCTATGCCGATCAATGCGCCGTCGCCGTCGACTCATTCATCCAACTCGTCGCTGCGCTGGACGATACGCAATTACAGGCAATCACGCCGGGTTCCGGTTGGCCAGCCCTCTTGACGGCCAACCATGTCGCCATTGCGTTGCGGGTCAATGGTAGCTGGGTGCGTCGAGTGGCCAATGGTGAAGCTGTGACCGCAACCCGCGACCAGATCGATGAAGGCAACGCGCGCATGGCCAGTGAGCCAACACCGCCTACCCGCGAAGCGGTGTTGACGCAACTGCGCGAACATCGCGCCAAACTCGTCCAGACCATCGCAGATCTGACCGACGAACAACTCGCCACCAGCGCACACTTTGGCCCCGCGAATAACATGATGACCGCCGAGCAAGTGATTCGTCTGGTGGTGTTGCCGCACATCGCGGAGCACACCGCAGATCTGCGCACTGTTGCCATCTGAATACCTGCCGAAGTCATCGTTGGGTGCATCACACGGGTGATCGCCACTTGAGCAGGCGGCGAGCCTCTTCCCAGGGGTTTGCCGCCTTGACGTGTATCCATCCAGCGCTTGAGCTTTCAATCAAATTGACCTGATTAGCGCTCTGTATTATCCGTAGTTGCCGATAGTCTCTACATCCCCCCAGTAGATTGGACGCAGACTTCCGTCTGGCAGTCGCAGGAGTAACGCCCCCTCCTCAGAGACTTCCTCAGCGATCCCCTCCAGTTGTTGGTCTGTCTGTCGAATGGTAACAGGCTGCCCCAACATGCCCAAACGGGAGCGCCATATGGTCCAGAGTGACAGTAAACCCTGGGCGTCCTTATCTGCGACCGTTGCGAGCTTATGGCTCAGGGAGCGCAGGAACTCCAGGATTATGGCTTCTCGGTCGAGATCGCGGGCCAGCCGATCAGCGATTGTACTGGCGCGACTTGCGATGGCTGGCCAGGGGGTGAGGGTACCGCGGACATTAACGCCCAGCCCAATAACGGCCAGACGTTGACCCGTTGGCGCGGTTGTCGTCTCGATCAGGATACCGGCGATCTTTCTGCCATCAAGCAGAATGTCGTTGGGCCATTTGAGGCTGAGGCGCTGGGGAGGGACGCCACAGTGTTCGAGCGATTCGCTCAGCGCCACCGATGTGGCCAAAACCAGCCAGTGTGGTTCAGTGGGCAGATCAACGACCAAGGAGAGCAGGATCTGGGCATTCGGGAGAGTGACCCATGTGCGGCCTTGCCTTCCGCGTCCGGCCGGCTGTTCATCGGTCAGAAGTAACGTACCGACGCGTGTGCCTGCCCCAATGAGCTCCAGCGCTCGCGCATTGGTGGAAGGGATACTCGAAGCATAGTATAGAGGTTCTCCCAGGTGCGCAATTGGGAGCGCGGCACGCAACCTGGGAAGATCGAGTGGGTCGAGGAGCATATGACAACCTCGGTATCCAGAAAAGACGACGTGAGCATAAAAAGAGACCAGAGCATCGAAGAGTCAAATACATCATCTTCGCGCTCTGGTCTGCGCCGCGCAGGCAGGTGCCGACACCCGCCCCCGTGAACGCGGATCTCATGGCGACTAGCGCCTAGAGACTAACACACTCCATCAGGGTAACGGTGCGGCGAGAAACCAAACTGCCTACGCAGCCAGGACAACTACTACTCAATCCACACCACCTCCTTTCATTGTTTAAGAGCATACCATGGCTGTTTGAACCCTGTCAAGGGTCAGCGAGGATAATCGCCAAGAAATTTGCCTCTTGACGGATCTCAGCTTGTATGTGATAACCATATAATGTCGTTCACGACGACAAAACGCAGGGTTCAACTTCACAGGAGGAGTACAAATGAAGACCATCGACGAATTCAAAGCATTCATTCTGCGGGGTAACGTTGTGGATCTGGCGATTGCGGTCGTCATCGGTGCTGCCTTCAGCGGCATCGTCACCGCATTGGTGAAAGATATCATCACCCCGATCATCGCCGCTGTGGTCGGTAAACCAGATTTTTCGGCGATCCACTTTACCATCAATCACAGCACGTTCTTGATTGGGGACTTCATCAACGCGGTTGTAAGTTTCTTGCTGGTTGCGGCAGCGGTTTTTTTCCTTGTGCTCAAGCCGCTCAATTTACTCATGGCGCGCTCGAAGAAGGAGCCGCCCCCCGATCCCACGTTGCGAAACTGCCCGGAATGCCTCAGCACAATCCCATCCTCCGCCAAACGCTGCATGTATTGCACCGCGGTGGTTGAGCCAGTGGCAGTAGAGGTGACTTCAGCCTAGTCGCTAATATCATCCCTCAGTGGCTCGCCGGGCGATCAGCGACGCAGCAATCTTCGTGCGCATTCCAACATATCCTGTGCTGAGATGAGGTGGGCTGCTTCGAGTGCGGGCGATGCGGGGTAAGGCATATCTGGTGCCCCAACCCGCGCGATGCGGGCATCGGGGAGTCGTTCAGCGATGGTGGCGGCAATCTCCGCGCCTAACCCCCCGGTGACGCTATCTTCATGAGCGATCAACACATGGTGGGTCTGAGCGACCGAGGTCAGAATCGTCCCCATGTCCACTGGCACGAGGGTACGCAAGTCGATCACCTCAGTCTCGATGCCGGCTTCCGCAAGCGCATCGGCCGCTTCCAACGCCAGATAGACCGGGGGACCGTAGGTAATGATCGTCAGATCGCCACCATTACGACGTATTTCTGCCGACCCAATAGGGACGATAGCATCTGTACTGATCTGCTCGTTGGCTCTCACATATAAGTAGCGTGGTTCGAGGAATACCACCGGATTATTATCGCGGATAGCGGCCACCATCAAGCCAAACGCGTCATACGGTGTGGAAGGCATGACGACTTTGAGACCGGGGATATGGAGCAAGAGCGCCTCCGGACTCAGGGATCGCCACGGTCCTCCATGCGTGCCGCCGCCGCTGGGGCCACGCACCACCAAAGGGACCGACATCGTGCCGCCACTCCGCCAATGGAGCTTTGCCGCCTGATTCGCGAGTTGTTCCAACGCCAGCGGCAGATAATCCATAGTTTGCAATTCCACGATGGGCCGCAAGCCCATCAACGCCATGCCTACTGCTGCGCCTACGAGCGCGGTGGGTGTCGGTGGAGTATCTAACACGCGCCAGGGTCCGAAGCTTTTCTGCAGACCAGCAGTGACCCCAAAAACACCACCAAGTCGGTCGCCGATATCCGCACCAAGGAGACAGACCAACGGATCTCGCGCCATTTCGGATTGAAGCGCCAGGCGAATCGCATCTCGCAAGCTCATTTCAGGTTTGAATTCTATGGTAGCTTGCACAGGTGGTTGGGCAGTCTCGCCTTGGTCATTGCTCGCTTCCGCGGCACCATCCGCAAATTCCGCGTCGATGTCGTTCGTGACCAGCCTGGAACTGTTTCCCGTCGCGCCATGGTCTGCCTGTTGCGCAGCATCGCTCGCAGGTGAATTGGGCATGCTCATGCTTGAATCGTGGACCTTTCTCGTGTCAGAGCGCCGATCGCTATCAATGGTGGTCCCATTGGTGGTGCATCGTCGGGGGCAAAGCAGAGGGATGGATCGCTCAGCGGTGCGGGGAGAGGAAGCGCAAGCGAGTAAGCCAGCGCATCATCGAGCAAATCTTCGATCTCGGCCACATAGTCCTTTTGACGCGCGACGTCCAATATCTCAAGAGAAGTGAGGTACCGCGTCAAGCGTTCGAGCGGGTCCTGACGTCGCCAGAAAGCCAGGGCCTCGCGTGAGATGAAATCGGGAGCCTGTTCTTCTTCAGCCGGGACATGGAACGTCAACGCTTCGATGAGGTAAGGACCGCGTCCGGCGCGAGCAGATTGCAGTGCCTGGCGCGTCGCCTGTACCACGGCGACGACATCATTGCCATCGACGACTGCGCCCGGAATGCCATAACCCATAGCGCGATCCGCGAGGTGGCGCGCATGCGAGTGGCGCTCTGTTGGCATGGAGCCAGCATACCCATTATGCTCGATGACGCAGACCAGCGCGAGATCGAGCGCGGAGGCCATCGTCAACGCCTCATGCACAGCGCCTACTGTCACGGTGCCGTCCCCAAGGTAAGCAAGGGTAACTCGTGGTTCACTGCGCAGACGGCTACCGAGCGCCGTACCCACGGCCACCGGCAATGCTGAGCCCGGTATGCCAGTGGTAGGGACGATGAGTCGATCGCGCATATCACCTTGAAAGAGGTGACCATCCCGCCCATGGGTCGCCACTGAGTCGCGACCCAGCCATTGGGCGACCAATTCACGGGGCGTCATACCTCGAACTAACATTGCGCCAACATCGCGGTGTGATGGAGCCAGGATGTCCCCGGGTTCCAGCGCATAGGCTGCTCCCACTGCGGTAGCTTCCTGGCCCCGGCCGGATGCGAAGTTACTGATGAAGGTGCCTTCGCGGCGCAGTCGCACCATCCGATCATCAAGATGGCGCGTTAATGTCAGGAAATAAAACAGCCTCAGGAGATCGCTTGCGGGCAACTCAAGGTCGTGCATCACGTTTACCTCCGCGGATGGCAATCCGGCTTTTTACCGCCCGCCTGGCCTTGTATAGTCTGGATTATAGCACGCACGGCGAGATCTGCATAGAGTTCTCCGCAAATACGCTACAATACAGGAGAGAGACTCGTTTATGTAGGGGGGTTGGAGTGGACAACACACCTGTGGAGCGCAATTTTGCGCATGTTGGCTGTCTGATAGGTTGCATTCTCGGGTTGGGTGGGGGCATTGCGTTGGCCTGGGTATTGATCTTGCATTCGTCCGCGGTGGCGATTGCATTATTTGCTTGGGTAGGTATCACCTTCATCCTGGGCGCGCTTGGCTATCTCATCGGCTATCGTCTACATCAGCCAACTTCTGCCAATTCATCAGAGGGACGTTAGCTCCAGCACGAGAGCGTGTAGCGCATCCGGTAGAGTGGCATATGTTTGCAATCCCCGGGTGTGGCCCGCGACAAAGATCGAAAGAAAGTATCGTGCCTGCGCTGGGCCTGAACGTCCCCACTTTGCTGGATCATTATGATGGATGCCGAGATATGCCTTGAGGCCGCGGGCACGATCTTCATACCTGGCGAGGCGGCGGCTCCGCCCCCACCCTACCAGTCCAGCGGTGACATAGGATTCTGGTGTCATATCCCACGCATGCGTATATATCGTTGACCATTGTAGCGCGGTATAGAGCTTGTCCATGGCACTGATATCTCCTCACTTGACGTGACTTGCACGTTTCGATACACTAACTGCGAACAGATGCAAACCTGATTTCCAGCGTCAATCGAGCTATCATCCGAGAAGGAGTGCGCGGACGAGTTCAGCGCAACAGATCGATGCAGACTTGTCCACATTGCGGCGAACTGGTAACGCCAGATTCTGGGCGTTGTACGGCTTGTGGCGCCTCACTCTCCCAAGAGACGCCAGGGACACAACCCCAGGTTGTGCCCGAGATTGACGAGCAACCTACCGAGGCGCCATTCACGCCAGTGCCCGCGGCTGAGCAATCCACCCTCACGGATGTGGAGATGGGCGACCAGATTGGTGGCGCTGCCGACTTACCTACCAATCCAAGTGTGATAGCCGTACCACCAGCCACGACCGGGCCAGACCCCAATGCTACGGTGATTCTCTCCCCAGATGTGACGGATGTCCCGCCACCATCCCTGGATCCTGCCGATACACTCATAACCAAACCCTTGTCCCCAAACATACCTGGGCAGACAATCATCCCCGTCGCCGATACGCCGCGCCAGGACCATAGCGCGTTTGCGCGTGAATGGTCAGCGACCGCGGATGATGGCCCTACGATTCCAATTGCCGCGCGTTTACAGCCAGATGACCGTCTGGCAAATGCCAGTTTTGTGGTTCGGCCCTCCACATCACAGTCGCGAGTGTTCTCCGCACTTGGCCTTGTGGTCAGCTTGGCCCTGGCCCTGGTATTGCTGACCCTCTGCACCTTCCTGGCGCCGTTCGCCTCGCATACTCCGCAAAATAGTCTGGCACAGGCTGCGCAACCAACGATCGGGTTGGTGCGAACCTCCGCGCCAACGCTCACCGCGACGCCAGTCAATCAACTCGACTTTCCCACCGAAGGCCCCGACCCAACACCCTTGCCTTACACCTATGCGACGCCAACGATGCAAGACTATAGTACCGCCACCCCATCGCCTGTGCCTTCGAACAACCCATTGCCAACTGTAGCCCCGCCGCCACCCAATCCCGGCCCCACCGCACCAGCACAGCCAGCTATCCTCTATGTATTCCCATTATCGGTAGTGGCGCGGTGCGGCAAGCGCGATGTGAACGGGATCCTTATCGCGAACCTGGGGACTTCACCACTCAACTGGTCCGCTCAGAGCACGAATGGTGGCGATGCGCAATATGTGCTCATCCCACAACAGGGTGTGCTACAAGCGAACGAGCGAGTGACGCTCTCAATTGCCAATATCACCCATGCGGGAACGATCACAGTACAGAGCGATGGCGCCCAGAATAGTCCACAGGTTATCAATGTGATGTGTAATGGCTGATCAGGCAGAGGGGGTGATATCCAGGTGGCGATGGCCATTTTGGCGTACACACCCATGCGGCTCATCCGGCCGATTGAGCGCCTGTCCACAGTACGGACAACGAGGGCGACCAGCGGCGAGCACGCTTTCAGAACGTTGAATGAAGGCATCGATGTCATCATGGGCTAAGGCAACGCGGAATTGCGGTTCTGCGTCGCTATTGAGAGTAGCGTTGCCATCCACCTCAATGATCTCTAACGGCGCGACCAAGACAATGACCGCTTCCTCATCTTCGTCATAGCCAAGAATGATCGGGCCAACCTGGAATTCGACGTCTGGATTCTCGGGGAAGTCTTCGCGCGGAGGTGGGGGGGGCGCTGGTGCCTCTAAAGCCGGGCGTAAAACATCTTCGCCAGTCAACTGGGTCATGAGATGCTGCAACGACGTGGAAAATTCGCGCAGTTGGTCGCGTTCTAACCAGAGCGCCGCCGTACGTTGGTCGGTAGCAGCAATGAGACGAAAGCGCCGATTGCCGGGCTTGCCAATTGCCTCTGGTTCAAAATAGGCGGGGCGTCCGAAATCCTGCAAGTCCGGATTCATAGTATGGTAGCTCCTTATGAATGGCAGCGATGTGCCATTGTTCTCTCTCGCAAGTCTAACACCATGCCTGGGTATGGATCAAACCGCGCGATCTGATCCTGCCGCGAAATCGTGGTCGATGGTCCCAGTGCTGGCATCGGAATGATCTCTCGTCCTATAGTATATCGTGAGCCTTGATGCAATGTCGTACAGGCTTAGCAGCATGACATCCCGGACAAAGACAAATCCTCAAGACTCTGGCGGCATCTCGATGCGACGTCGCACATGATGGCCAGCGAATTGCGTATCCTGGTTGGCAAGGTGGCGGTGGGGCGGATGTAAGGGCAGGACTATGTCATCTCTCCGATCTTATTTGAGCTACCACTCCTACCAGGCGCAACCCTACCCAAACATTCGTCCGGAAGATGTTGTTCAACAGCAATGAACCGTATGATAGTAATGGCGAACCGTGTCCAGCGAGGAGGACAACCCATTCCGAGGAGATCATTAGCGCGCACGTAAAGCGCGTTCCCCACGGAAGCGCTGTTCCTATGGGTGCCTCGTGGCGCGGCCGCTCCTTTCGGTCTCAGAGGAGGTACCAGATGCAACAGTATCAAGATCTGCTCATCGATGCCCTGCTCGACCAAGGATTCACCGTGGAAGAAGCGGAACGATTGATTACGCTTCAAGATCGTGTCGAACAGACTATGCGTGAGCACCAGCGACGCGAAGACGCTCTACGCCGTGAATTCGCACGGTGGCTGATTATTCACCAGAAGCTCAGCGAATTTCCTGGCTTATAATCGTCCGACGAACCAAGGCCCGCTATCGAGCAATGATAGCGGGCCAAGTTTTTTGCAACGCCAACGTCGTCTATTTTGTCAGTTGATCCAGACGATCGACCATGCTCGC
>DAIDHM010000089.1 GCA_027459705.1 Ktedonobacteria bacterium
GGCCACGAATTTGATCTGTGCCTGCGTTTTTAGATTATCTAACCATAACAGGATGGCGATGGCCATATGCAGAATGAACGCTGGTGCTTCTTGAATCAAACGTGCCAGCGTCACCAGGGCGAGGGTTACGAAGGCCAGAAACTTGATCTGTGCCTGCGTTTTTAGGTTCTCCAGCCACAGGAGGACGCCTGTCACCAGGCCGATGACCAGTGCTGGTACTCGCTGGACGAGTTGACCGATCAGGGTCAACACCTTCCATACAAACACTGCGACGATGATCGCCCCCCGGATCGGCAGACCGACCAGGAAACCGATCATATAACCAACCATGTAAGCGATTTTTTGGGGTGTCAGATGGACCAGGAAATCAATGACCCGCATGAGGCCATCATGGATTTTTGTGCCGAGCGATGCAAAGAAACTGCCGATGGACTGACCTACGTGTGACAGGCTCGCGTGTACTCGTGTGCCGAGCGATGCAAAGAAACTGCCGATGGCATGACCAGCAACGGATAAGCCCACGTGCGCCTTTGCGCCAAGTCCTGTGAAGAATCCACCGATCGCTGGCAAGATCTGCTGGATCTTGGCAGCGGTTTCTTCTTTCATTTCGATGATATGGCCGATCCAGCCCATCTTCATCAATGCAGCATGGTGGACGGCCTCTTTGTGTAGTTGTGCCAGATGGGCGACGACCCGTGCATGCTGTTGTTGTGCGGCATCGATCGTTCTGATAGCGGTTGTCTGCGCGAGCGTGATTTGTGCCAACTGCATTTCGAGCGCATGCCGTTTTGCGCCATTCTTCGTGGCGGCCAATTCCCGTAAAACTCCCTCGCGCTGGAGTTGCAAACGCCGTACTACCCCCTCAGCGGCGGACTGGGCAGCCGTGATCTGCCGCAACTTCATCTCGTCGGCATGTTGTCCTGCCGCCAGCGCTGCCGCCTTGGTATCACCGGAAATGAAGCCCGCCAGTGCATGAAAAGCGGCGGTGACCTGGGCGAGTGGCCCGGCTGTGGCGTGTGAGAGCGCTGCGCCTAACTGTTTCCAGTGCTGGATCAACTCCATGATACCAAAAGCGAGGGCAGCGATAGCCAAGCCCGCCAGAACAAAGGGCCAGGTAGCGGCAATTGTCGCAGTGGCCATTCCCCATAGCATCGCCGTCGCCAGTAGAACAAAGGGGATCATCTCGATCAATCCAGCAATGAAATCAACCACCTGCACAACGGCAAGGTACATCAGGATGGTGCCTAACGCAATTAGAACAGCCTTGAACGCAGTAAACGCGATCTCATTGCTGCGCACCCAGGTGGCGAACTGCATAAACTTACCAATGACCGCGACCACGCCATCCTTTACGTGACCCAGCACCGTGCCGACCGCTGATAGGGCTTGCTCCACTTTTTTTAGGATCGCCGGATGGGTGCGCAGAATATTGCCGAGTAGGATGCCTGCGCCAGCGACCGCCACAATGGGCCACGCCATTGCAACGAAACCGAGTGCCGCCCCTACGAGCGCAGGACCCAGGAGCGTGCCGACCACGATGGCGATGCCTAGGAGCGCCCACTTAATCTGCTCAATGCCGTCTTTCGTGCTGACGAACTCACGGATGCTACTGGTCAATTTATAGAGCCAGGACAGCACCCTATTGACATAGGGTAGCAGTTGTAAGCCGATCAAGATTAAAACATTTTGGATGCCATATTCGAACATCTTCCACTGCTGCGCTGTCGTGTTACGCATGTTCAAGAAAGCGTTGGTGACGACATCGGTTTTGTTCTTCATAGCGTTGAGGACTGTATTATACTCAGCACCCTTGCCAGTGAGGAGGATCAATGCCGGGATGAAGGCCGCCGCGCCACCGATCATTTTCATGAAGCGTGCCGCACCCTCATTCTCCTGCATATTCAGCCATGCTTGTGCGGTGGCTTGTCCTTTGGTCGCCTCCATTTGCTCATATTGCGTGATGATCATCTTCTGGCGGCTGGTATTGTATTGGTCTGCTGAAAAACCGGAGATCTGGGCTAGGTATTTGAGTTTGCCGATGAAGTCCAAACCGGAGTATTTGAGTTTGTCGAAAGTGACACCCATGTCCGCTGCGCGCGTGTTGATCGTCTGGAACGTTTGCGCGTCGTCAATACCCATCGCCTTTAACTGGGCATTCGTGCGCTTGGAGACATCGTCAAGCGACAGGAGTGAACGGGCAAGATTGTCGAACTCGTTGGAAATACGCCGAATGCCGTGATTACCGGACACCTGACTTAGCACCGCAATCGACGCACTGGCTTCATCAATAGTAATACCCGCTGCATGGGCCGTCACCATCGTAAAGCCCAATGAGGAGGCAAAGCTAGATAGCGTTGCTTTGCCATATACTTCAATTTTGGTCAGATCATTGGCCGCATGGGCTACAGATACATTGGCGTCGCCATATGCGTTCAGCATGCTAGTCAGAGCGTCCGCCACTGTCGCCTGATCGGCTAGCGAGGCGGTGGCGGACATGGCGGAATAGCGCAGCACCTGAATATTATATTTGGCCCGATCCATCGCCGATCCCAGGGGATCGAGGCCCGCCGAAATGATAAAATACAGGGCCTTGGCCGCATCGGTGGCCGTCATATCAAATGTCGGCGATAGCTGTAACACCGATTGGCGATAATAGTCGATCTGCTGTTTGCTTGATCCGGTGAGTCCAGTAATTTTGGCGAATTGTTGATCGAAATCCGTCGCCATTTTGACGGAGACGCCTCCGATCGCGATGATACCTGCCGCAACGCCCACTGCACCCATCTGTAGTTTTTGGAACATACTGGCGTTGGCTTCGCCTGCCAACCCCAATTTTTCCATGAGTCCAGAGAACTGATCGACCGCGCGAATATAGACCGAGAGGATGAGAGCTTGTCCAGCGCCTTCCATGCCATACTCCTTTAGCTGACACTACCTTCAGCGAGCGCGCACAAGCGTGGTGGCACGGGGCGGTGGGCGAGAAACAACAAGCGCATCAATTGACGCGCAGCGGTACGTTTGTCCATAGGTGTCCCCGCCACGTCAGGGAGCACGCGGGCGGCTAAGAGCATAGCGAGCACGTTATAGCGCCCATCTGGCTCCTGAATGGGCAAGTCATTATTGAAAAGACATGCGGCTTGATAATGAGCCACACTCCCCCACCGCGTAGGGTTGGGATGCCACACCTGATCGGTGAATACAATGGGACCAACAATACGCATCACGTCTCCCCTGCGGCTTGGTAGACCGCTGCATTGAATTGAACCCCTTGCGGGGTAATGGTAATACCATGTTTTGCCAGGAGATCGATGACATCTTGACGTGAATGGGCAGGGGTGTCCCAGAAGACATGATCCTCCAAATCACTCATCGCATATACCAAAGGAATGGCGGATGTCTCTGTTCCCCACACCAATTTCTCGAATTTCCCCCAGGTAGGATGTGCCATATGGGTCAAACTGCGTAATTGCGCGAAACGCACAAGGGCACTAGCGACAGTATCGGTATAGTTGGCCTGGTCAAACTGTGTGCCATATTCGGTGGGTGTGCGGGCAACCTGTTCAATGACATGTAACATCTGATCTTGTTCAGCCAGAATGTGGGTGCGTAGCCAATCGATAGCAGTGGGCGCGATA
>DAIDHM010000111.1 GCA_027459705.1 Ktedonobacteria bacterium
ATGCTATTCTGCTCATTGAAGAGATTGCGAAAGCCTGTGGCGCTTCTGCCCGCATTGTGGTGGAATCCAATATGGGAGCGATTGGCGCTATCATGCAGTTTGGCACGGAAGAACAAAAACAGCGCGCCGCGCAATTAGTGCTTGCTGGTGACAAACCAGCGATCTGCATCACCGAACCTGGTGCTGGCAGTGATGCGCGGGCGATGAAGACCAGAGCTGAGCGGCGAGGCCAGCACTACATCATCAACGGGGCGAAGCACTGGATTACCGGTGGTGGAATTTCACGGCTTCATCTGATCTTCGCGCGGGTCATTGATGCTGGAAACGACCTCGGCATCGCTGGCTTTCTCGCGGTCCGCGATGAAGATGACGGGCTGATCGTTGGCAAGCGCGAGCCCGCGATGGGCATTCGCGGTATCCCCGAGACAGAGATACTTTTTGAGAACCTGACGGTGCCCGAATCGATGATGCTGGTTCCTCCTGGCGGCCTCCAGCACAGCTTCGCGGGATTGATGCAGGCGTACAATGGTCAGCGGGTGGGCGCCGCGACAGTCGCCTTGGGGATCGCCGAAGGGGCCTTTGAGCTGGCAGTAGAACATACCAGGCAACGCGTGCAATTTGGCCATCCTATCGCGGAGTTTCAGGGCATACAATGGATGCTGGCCGACATGTCCGTACGACTGGCAGCGGCGCAAACTCTGATTTACAAGGCGGCTGCCTCAGCGCGCGACGGTTTCCCTGACAAGTTTTATGCTGCTCAGGCGAAAATCCTGTCGGCAGAGACTGCCATAAGCGTCACCAACGACGCCCTCCAACTCTTTGGCTCGGCGGGCTACTCGCGGCTGAATCCACTCGAACGCATGGTGCGCGACGCGCGCATGTTCACGATCTCTGGCGGCACAACGCAGGTGTTACGCAATCTGGTCGCGAAACAAATCCTGGGAGAGAAATCGCCACTCTCGCGCATGGAGGGATAAGGGTGAGACCGCATGGGGGATCTGCCTGGCAAGTAGCCTCGCAGGCGAAGATGGCTGTGTATTGCTCTGGCGGGCACCCCTGAGAGCTTGCCCGATGTCAATTTGCTAACTCACTGAGAATGTTGGCGATACGACGACCGCGGGTCTCGGGCGTTTTGGCATCTTCTACCTGGCGGACAAATTCTTTGCGTTTCGAGAAACTGAGGGCGTCGAAGGCTTCCTGCGTGCCAGCATGGGTGTTTAACGCCGCCTGAAGGTCTGCGGGAACTGCGATGGTGCGTGGCTCCTCGTCAAGCTCGATGCTCACCTCGACACGGTCACCGCCTTTGAGACCCGCCGCTTCGCGGCTGGCTTTGCTCAATGCGACCATATACGTACCTCCCATGACCGCGACCGTGCTGCGATATGTGTAGTTCGCGACGGTAATGATAACCGGCGGCCGCTTAGAAGTGCCTAATTGCGCGATGATAGCTGGAGGAATTTCAATTCCAGTATTATTGCCGGTCAATTTGATGGTCGTGGTGAAGGTCACTTTGGTCACGTCCGGAAAGGTCTGTACTTTACCCAAGATCAGCAGACCAGATAAGGGAACGGGATGGACGGCTTAGAAGAGGGGAGGTTGGACGGGATGGGCGCGTTTCCAGGCCCAATAGGGTGCCATGTCCAGATACCTCCGGCCGGTCGTCCATTGATCATCATACTCCATCAAGTACGCACCGATCAACCGGATGGCGGAGGCTTCTGAGGGAAAGATGCGAATGACCTGCTCACGGCGGCGGATCTCTGCATTGAGGCGTTCCTGCGGAT
>DAIDHM010000127.1 GCA_027459705.1 Ktedonobacteria bacterium
CGTTCTCAATAGGGTTGTTGTACTTGTCGAGCGACATCGGGCCAAAGGCCGAGTCGGTCAATTTGGTCGATTTGACGGCGTTCAGGAACGTGGTCTGGTTAGAGATGTTGCAGCCAACTGATTCGATCGACTGTGCCAACCACTGTGCCGAGGTATACATCGCGGCGGCATAGTAGGAAGGCAGTTGATTGAACTGCTTGTCCCAGGCGTTGACGAAGTCCTGGGTCGCGGGATCATTGCGACCTTCGGCGAAATGGGCACCAGTGATGACCCCAAGAGCCTCGTTGCCCATGCTCCGGAGGAGGGATTGGTCGGTGAGATTTTCCGAGCCATACAGGGGATATTTGCCACTGAGGCCAAAAGTCGACCATTGTTTGAGGAAGCGAATAGAGTCCGCGCCAACCATCGTGGCCTGCACCATATCCGGGTTCAGCGACTGGATCTGGCTGAAGTACGATGAATAATCCGGGGTGTTGAGTGGTGGCCAGAACTGCTTCATCAGCGAGACGCCATTGTCCGTGGCGACATTGACGAAACCACCAGTGTACTCATAGCCAAAGGCGTAGTCCGGCGCAATTGTGACCAGCTTCTTTTGGGTTGGGTAATTTTTTATTACCCAGTCAGCGAAGGCATGGCTGGGGAGGGACGAAGTCCAACCTGCGATGCGGATGACCAGCGGGTTCGTCTGGCGCTGGGTCAGGTCATCGGAACTGGAGACGGCGGGGAAATACGGGATGCCCACCGATTCCGTATACTGGGCGACCGCGTAGCCGACGTTGGCGAAGAGCACGCCATCAATCATCTGGACATGGTCCTGTTCGACCAGTGCCTTGGCTTTGGTGCGGCCAATATCTGGATTACCAGCAGTATCCTCAATGAAGCTATGGACGGTGGATTGACCATTGCAGAGGGTGCTGCCATGCTGTTGCCAGTAAAAATTCCACCCGTTGACCATGTCTTTGCCACTCGCAGCACCATTGCCAGTCGATGGGGCAAGGATACCGATGTTGATATCCTTGGTCACACCGCCAGTCGATGAACTGCCACCTGGCGCGGCGGGCGAGCAAGCGGTAATGAGGCCAATGACGCCGAGCGCAACGAAGAGCAGACGACGGTGGATTCTGAAACCGGAAGGTCCGGTAGCTCCGGATGGTCCGGTGCCATTCGATAGTGCGGGTCTAAACATGCGGGCCTCCTCTAACGATGATGCAAGGGTCCAGCAACTTTGCCGGATGGTCCGGTGCCGCCGGATGGTCCGGTGCCGCTGTGACCGGGGCTTCATAGATGTGCGAGATCCTCTCCAGCGATGGAGTAGCTGAGACTGTGATCCGGTGTTTACCAGGTTTCGACGCCACTGGAGTGCTTGGCGGAGCTCATCGCCAATCTTCCCGAGCATCCGTGAGAAACCGTGCTTGCCGAATGGCCAGATGCCAATCGTGCCTCCTTGCAAATAGCTACTATCGCTATGGCCCCGGAATCTGGCCCATTGTCAAAACTTCTCGCTTTGCAGTGCCGGGCAGGCCCTTGAGCGCTGCGCACCTGTGATCCTTTGCCAACCCGATCGTTTAGCTGGCAGTGGTTCCAGAGCCTTCACGAGGTGGAGGGTCCACTTCTATTTGCTGCCCCGCGGAAGGGGGCACTACCCCCTGCGTCGGGCCTTCAGGTGCGAGCGAAGCGGAACCAGACCATCCTGGGACACCCGATGCTGCGTATCCGTTCGTCTTCGCTATCTCACTGTGCGGTGTCACCGGCTGCAGTCCGGCGGCCGCCTCCGTGGAAATGCGGCGTCGGCGGCGCAGATATTGCGCGGCTGTGCCGAGGATGCCATTGCGGGCAAAGATAATGACCAGGACAAGGACGACACCCAATACCGTCTCCCAGCGGTCGGTATAGAGGCTGACGGTCTCTTTCAGGTAAACAATGATTACCGATCCAAGGAGCGGCCCGAAGAGCGTGCCAGTACCACCTATGATCACCATGAGGAGCGCCAGAATCGATGGTTGATTGGTCACAATGTCGTTGCTGACAAATTGTTGCCAGTAGGCATAGAGACAGCCGGCAACCCCAGCAAAGAATCCAGAGACGACGAATCCGAGGATTTTATGCAGGGTAACGTTGTAACCCAGCGTCCGCATCCGCGATTCACTCTCGCGGATACCCATCAAGACCAATCCGAAAGGACTATGCACGATGCGCCAGATCAAGACAATACAGACAATCAGGACCAGTGCACTGAACCAGAAGTACATATAGTCTTGCTTAAGGAAGTCAGGACGCGCGACGACCCCCAAGCCATTGTCACCATTGGTGTAATTATACAGGCTGTAGGTCAAACCAAACGCCAGCGAATTGACAGCAAGCGTGATCATCAAAAAATAGGTGCCGGTCGCACGGGTGGCGACAAGCGCGAAGACGACGCTCACCGCAGTCGCCATGAAAATACCCATCAAGAAAGTCGGTACGAAACTCGTGTGTTTATCTACCGTCAGGTACGCACAGGTATAGGCGGCTACGCCAAAGATGGCGGCGTGCCCTAACGATGTCAGGCCGGTATAACCCATCAGGATGTTGAGTCCCATCGCCAGCAGACCATAGATGATGATCTCATTCAGGATCGAGAGGTAGGTCTTGTCGACAAGATAGGGAGCGGCTATCAAGAAGACAATCCCCGCGAGGATCCCCGCACCACTGAAAAGACGGCTCCGCAATTGCGTCATTGATTCCTCCCGAACAATCCCTGGGGACGCAAGGCCAGCATCAAGACCATCGGGCCGAAGATGGTGAACTCCGCGAACTGAGGAAAATAGGTGGTGCCAGCCGCGTAGGTCAATCCAATAAGAAGACTGCCGATGATGGCTCCCTGCAGGCTACCGAGGCCACCGACGATGACAACGACCAGGCCATACAGCAGGTAGATGGAGTCGTCACCTGGATTGACGGAGAGCAGGGCGGCGCCGATGACACCACTCACCCCGGCGAGCGCAGCGCCCAGAAAGAAGACGCTGCTGAAAACAGCACGGATGTTGATGCCAAGACCCGCGACCATCTCGGCATCATCCACCCCTGCGCGGATGATGGCGCCGATGCGCGTCCGTTCCGTGAAGAGCCAGAGGCCGAGGGCGATGACCGCGGCGATTCCCAGGACCCAGAAACGAATCGTGGGGTACGTCAGCGCGCCGAGGTGTACCGACCCATTCATATAACTCGGGGTCAGTACGATCTTTGGCGTCCCACCCCAGATCACCAGGGATTGATCTGCCAGGATGTAGGCGATGCCCACCGTCATGAGAACTTCGGGGAGTTGGTCGCCACGAACCAGATGCAATAGCACGCGCTCGATCACCACTCCGAGGATCCCAACGACCAGTGCCGCGACAATCACAGCCAGAAAGATATTGCCTGACGTCCGTTGCGCAACGCTGTAGCCAATATACCCGCCAACCAGGTAAAGGGCACCGTGCGCCAGGTTAGCGATGCGCATCAAGCCAAAGATCAGAGTGAATCCACTGGCGATCAGGAAGTACACGCCAGCGAGAGTAACACCGTCCAGCAACACCTGGATGATTTGCATGCCGCTGCCTCCTCGATCTTCAAGCTGCCGGTAACAGTCAAGCTCCTACATAGCAAGTAACCGTGGCTTTAAGATGACCCACCATCCGCCGAGGTGCGGGTGGGCGGCGCTTTCCAGCCTGCGGGCGGCTCCGTCGAGCCACTCTCGTTCAAAGCAATCACGCGTTTGCGCCCCATGAGTTCGATAGTGGTACGCAGCGTGATGGACCCTTCTAGCGAGTTAGAAACTGGACAGTGTTCAGCGCCCCAGAGGAGTTGGTCGCGCTCGGCATCAGAAATGTTGCCCCAGACTTGGATATGCCGAATTAAGGTAGTCATTTTTAACGCGCGTTGGTTCGGATCATTTGGGCCATAACACAGGCGATTTTGCTTGTGGCTCACGTGACAAACACTGTGTTCCAGCGCAATCTGGTGCTCACGCGCGACCCCGGTGAGCGTGACAATCGTACAATTGCCCAATGAGGCCATCAAGAGTTCAAATGGATTGAAACCCAGGCCCTGCCCACCAAATTCTTTTGGTTCATCGCCAATGAGACTGTGCTGACCCGATACGGTCTGAATCGTGAAGTTGTCAATCTGAGTTGATATGGTCGCCATCTTCCATACCCCCTTCGCGGCGAGGGGCGGGATCACCAGAGAGAGCTGGTGTTTCGCGCCATTGCGTACCAAAACGGAAGTTGTCGAATCTCTCCTAAACACGAGTGAGTTGGTACATCCGGTTATCGCCAAGAACTGTTCTGAAAATCTTGGCCGGAGTCCCATGCGCGCGACATCGATGGCCCCGAGCTTGCAGAGTGTAGTAAGTTTGCACAATCCTCACCATCAGAGGTTGTACGAGTGAATGAGCCACTCCCTCACTCTCTTGAGCATGTGGGCAACTTCAGCACACCACGGGTTGCAAGTAGCCATCAATGCATCGCTCTGGCGCAATCCGCCGTACACGATCCCACACGATCGTATAGTGCTGCTGGTTGTGCGCCGCGCAGGTACGTTGGCGTCAGTGCCAACAGGTTGCCCTCCAATAGGACTGGTATTGTGAGGATTTCCAGAGAGTAGGCCTGGGGTTGCCGAACCCGGAACGGCACCGGGAATGTTTCAATGATACCGATGGCCACGTATGAACCCTATAGATTTTTCAACAAGAAATACGCAGAGATTTTATACATTTCCACAATACCTGTTCCCACGGATCTCGCGCTATACTCTTGAACGTAACCGCAGATCTGTGAGCAAGCACCTGAGGCAACATCCAAGAAGCGTATAGCAGCTTCCATGGTGACTGCCGCTTGAGAATCCGGAGCCGGATGGCCCGGTGCCAGACACTCAAGGGCATGGTAGGGACAATATGCTCTGACGGTGAAGACGGGATACAGTCGGCGAAAGGAGCAGTGACGATCATGCGACTGGTGACGTATCGCGTACAGAACAATGGGGGGAGCCAGCCCTGGCGCGCGGGGATCGTAGTCGGTGAACCAGAAGTCGAAAGCACCAGCGCCAGTCCAGCGACGGTGCTGGACGCCACGGACCTGGCGCAGAATGCGGGATTATCCGGTGATTGGGGCAGTGTTCGCGCGATCTTGACGCAGAGCCTGGCAGACCAGGCGACGCTGGCGCGAGCGGCGGCACAGGCACAGGCACCGGCACCGGGCCACCCGGCGGGCCACTCGGCGGACCATCCCGCGGCAATGGCGATCACGAATGTCCAATTAGGGCCACCAATCCCGGATCCAGACAAAATCATCTGCCTGGGTCTCAATTATCATGAACATCAGCAAGAGACGAATTTACCAACCGGGTCGATCCCGGTGCTCTTCGCGAAGTTTCGCAATGCGCTCACCGGCCCCTATGATCCGATTGTGCTGACGCCACTCAGCAGCGAGAACGATTACGAGGCGGAGCTGGCGGTAGTCATTGGGCGGAGATGCAAGAATGTGTCGGAAGCTGATGCGCTGGATTATGTTGGCGGTGTGATGGCCTTCGATGATGTCACCGCGCGCGATATGCAGTTTAAAACCAGCCAGTGGATGCCCGGCAAAGCGCTGGACACGTACGCACCCTGTGGGCCGTGGCTGGTGACGATGGATGAAGTGTCAGATGTGCAGAACCTGGACATCACGACACGCGTCAACGGAGTCGTTTTGCAGCAGAGCAATACGCGCTTGATGATCTTCTCGGTTCGGGCAGCGGTCGCATTCATCAGCTCGGTTATGACTCTGGAGCCAGGCGACATCATCGCGACTGGCACACCCGCTGGGGTCGGCTTCACACGTCAGCCCCCCATATTTCTCCACCATGGAGATATCGTCGAGGTGGAAATTGGGGGCATAGGCCTGCTTCGCAATCCGGTCAGTGGGCCACATTGATCGCCGCCAGTTGCCGGAAGGTCGGGCACCACCTGAAGGTCCGTTATCAGTCGTTGCTGAGCCGATGGTCCACTGCCAGGGGAGGGCGGAATGACCACACCACCGAATCAAGCCCATGATAACCTCATCACACCAGACCCACGCGACATGCCTCACCCTCGACCACCTATGGCGGAATATCCACTGGGAGCAGACCAACCGCCGGTCTGGCGTCTGGATGGCAAAGTCGCGGTAGTGACCGGGGGTGGAGCAGGGCTCGGACGCGGATGTGCCCTGGCGCTGGCGGCGGCCGGGGCAGAGGTCGCGCTGATCGGCCGCAACCCTGCGCCATTAGCGGAGGTAGCGGCAGAGATTCGATCGCTGGGGCGCGATGCCTGGGAATTGCCCTGCGATGTGACGCAAGGAGCGGAGATCGTCCAGGCGCTCGCGATGTTGCCGCGCGTCGATATCCTGATCAACAACGCCGGCCGCAATATTCCCGAGCCATTCCTGTCAGTCAGCGAGGAACATCTGGACGCACTCCTCACGGTGAACCTGCGCGGTCTTTTCCTGGTGGCGCAACATACAGCGCGCCGCATGGAGTCGCAGGGCCAGGGTGGTGCGATCGTCATGATGTCCTCGCAGATGGGGCATGTCGGTGCAGCCAACCGGACGGTATATTGCATGACCAAACACGGCGTCGAAGGCCTCACCAAAGCCCTGGCGGTAGAGCTCGCGCCCCACAATATCCGTGTCAACGCCGTTGCCCCCACTTTCATCGAGACGCCCATGACGCGACCCTTTTTCGCTGATCCGGTATTTCTGGAGAGTGTCCTGCGTCGTATCCCGCTCGGTCGTTTAGGCCAGATCGCGGAGGTGGCACAAGCGGTCGTCTTTCTGGCCTCGCCCGCCGCCGCCTTGATCACCGGCGCCAGTCTCGTCGTCGACGGAGGCTGGACGGCGCAATGATGCATCCGGCTACCGTGATAATTCGACACCAGTCCGCCTAATGTGCTCCTACCCACAACGCTCTGGACAACGAACTCTATAGGGAGGTCCCCGATCTATGGCAGAATATCTGAAACAACCCCCACCCCAAGCCGCGGCTATCACCGCCGAGATCCGCGCAACCGTCAGCGAGATTCTCTCCGCCGTCGAACGCGAAGGTGAAGCCGCCGTCCGCCGATATTCCGCGAAACTCGATGGCTGGGATCCGCCATCGTTCCTGGTGTCCGCGCAGGACATCGCTACGGCATCGGCGCAACTCTCCGATGAACTTAAAGAACAGATTGCGTTTGCGCAAACGCAAGTGCGCAATTTTGCGCAACTCCAACGCGCGACCATGGTCGACTTCGAGCGCGAGACGCTGCCAGGCGTCGTACTTGGACAGCGCCACATCCCCGTCAATGCCGTGGGGTCGTACTCACCTGGCGGCCGGTATCCACTCCTCGCATCGGCGATCATGACGGTGGTGACCCCGAAGGTCGCCGGCGTCAAGCAGGTTATCGCGGCAGCCCCCCCGCGTGGTCCGACGATTCATCCGCCACAACTGTACGCGATGGCTACCTCTGGCGCTGACGCAATCCTCTGTGTTGGTGGCGTCCAGGCTCTGGCCGCGCTGGCCTTTGGCATCGCGGGCCTGGATCCGGTCGATATGATCGTTGGCGCGGGCAATGCCTATGTTGCTGAAGCGAAGCGGCAACTCTTTGGAACGGTGGGCATCGATCTGCTGGCCGGGCCAACCGAGATCCTCATCATCGCGGACGAACACGCCGATCCGCATCTTGTCGCCGCCGATCTGCTGGGGCAGGCCGAACATGGACCGAATTCGCCAGCGATCCTGGTGACCGCATCGCGCGCGCTGGGTGAAGCGGTGCTGCGGGAAGTGGATCAGTGGTTGAAGATCTGGCCAACCGCCGAGATCGCCGGGGTGGCCTGGCGCGACTATGGCGCAGTCGTCGTCTGCGCCGATGACGAAGAGGTGGCGACGGTGGCGGACCGCTACGCGCCAGAACATCTCGAAGTGCAGACGCGCGATCCGGAGTGGTTCTTACAGCGGCTGACGAATTATGGTTCCCTCTTCCTGGGCACACAATCGACCGTGGCGTACTCAGATAAGGCAATCGGGACGAATCACGTGCTACCGACCGGGCGCGCTGCTCGCTATACGGGCGGACTCTGGGTCGGCAAGTTCCTCAAGACCGTCACCTATCAACGCTGTACCCCGACCGGCAGCGCGATAGTTGCGCCCGCTGCGGCGGCGATCTGCGATGCCGAGATGATGTATGGCCACGCGATCACCGCGCGGTTACGCCTCACGGGATGGGAAACGCCAGAGGGTCGGCAAGCAGCAGCCGACCAGACACCAGGGACCATGGCGGTTGTGGGGTCCGGTGCCACACCCCAGGAAGGATAAGCTATGGCGAAACCATCTAGCTCGAATGAGACTGCGCCAATCACCTTCGGCCTGGATCGGATCACCCCTGCGGTGGTGGCGATTGATCTGCATCGCGGGCATCTCGACCCCAGTGTCGCAACGATGCCCGTACCACCTGGTGTGGAAGCGCAAGTGATCGCGGCCAACGCGCAATTCAACGCAGATTGCCGCGCGGCGGCCATTCCGATCGTACAACTGGTGACGCGCTATCGCGATGTGCGCGAGATCCGCACCAATCCGTTCTGGCGCCACCTGGCACAGAGTCCCACTGCCACACGGCGCAACAATGAACGCCACAATTTGATGGGATCGCCCGGCACGGAGATTATCCCCGCACTGTATGATCCCACCCACGATCTCGTGGTCGATACCAAGAAACGCTATGATTGCTTCATCGGCACCGATCTCGATTTCGTACTGCGATCGCATGGCATCAATCTGCTGTTGATGACGGGAGTGAACACCAATAGCTGCATTCTCGCCACGGCGATCCAGGCGTGCTGCCGCGATTACGCGGTGATTGTCATCACTGATTGCGTGGCCAGCATGGATGGTCCGGAGTACCATGAAGCAGCAATGCGTTGCTTGCGTCCAGCCTTCGCGTGGACAATGACGGGAGCGGAGGCCCTGGCCGCGCTGACAGCGAGCGGCGCATGGGAACACGCATCAGGCGCGACGCGGTCCGCGCCGCGCCTGGACTGATCGCCGAGAATCGACTATCCGCAGGTCTGTTCACGCACCCTGGCGGCGTGAGGTATCGTGCTCGGCATCGACGACAGACGAGGGCGTCCCAGTGGCGGCATCATACCCACGCCGCAATTCGCCCTCGATGTCGCCGATCGTGGTGAAGATCCCGCGCACTGCCTCGAAGATCCCGACGGTGATGGCGGTGCTATAAGCGGCGAGCAGGCCGACGATCAGCGAAATGAGATGCGTAAAGGCCGTCTCATGCGATCGTTCCAGCAACAATGCCAATATCTCACTCACCGCGAAGGCCGCTAAGCCCGCCATCGCTGCCCCACGCGCAATGCGCAGCCAGGATCGCCGGACGGCTGCCCAGAGGCTCCCACGCAATTGACCCACAATCATCTCTTGTTCCCCCTCTCTGTCCTTCTTAGCGTAGCACGTCCTTGCTAGTTCGGTGTCTCATGGAACTCCGTGTAGGTGTCCTACGTTATAGAGATGCTTGCCTCGTGAAAGTACAGATTGACGTCATAGTGGTCGGCTATACATCCAGACAAACACGCAAGGTGAGCACATTGCCAGTAAGCCGTAGATTTACAAGGATTGCCGGGGGAATTTCATCAACAGGTGACAGGGGATGGCAAGGTAGTTTGGTCCAAGGGACCGCGAGTTCCTACCACTTTGGGCTATGACCGCTCAGGTGAAAACAGACCAGATTGGGGAGCGGAGTGATGTTTGGCAGGTCAGTTGCGTATCGATAGGTGCGGACGCCACATCACGACACCACGTGTAGGTTAAGCCCAGAGGAGGGTGACTATGATAACAACACACCGACGTATCGTCCTCGCTTGCGCGCAGGCTCAACGGTTACGATCGATCTCTCCTGGCGAAATAACCGAGGCCGCGGTGGTGCTGACCGCATCCGATACCCACGCGGATGTGCTGAAAACTATCGATAGCCTGGCGCCCATCGCCAAGCAACCGCAGCTTGGCATCACCATCATCTCGGCTTCTCCCGCGCTCCAGGCAGAGGCTGTCGTGCGCGGTCTACGTGCCTCAACATCGTTGCGAGATTGGGAAGCCTGGCTGGACGATAGCGAAGCGCGCAACTATCGACGCGAACGTCGACGGCGTCTCACTGAATCCTCAGCCTGGCAGGTTCTCTCGGCAGACGCTGGATGGCCCGGCAACAACCCGCTCGCCTGCGCGTCGCCGGGGGAGACCTTGCCGACGTTCATCTCGGACCTCCGTCAACAGATGGGCATGCCGACTCGCGCTGAGGTCGCGCTCTCCGCAGAGGAGCGCTACACGGACGCAATCATCGACATGATCTACGCGACGGGCGGATACGCGATCATGGAGTATCAGGTACAGTTGGGCTGAATGGCAACCCAGCCCCAATGAGAGAATTGTCCATGCATCGTGCCTCTGAACCAATCACCAGCCACCTGACCTGAGAATGCATGCGGCCCCAGAACTGCCTGGTTCTGGGGCCGCATGTTCTGTTGAAAATAATGGCGCGTGCGCAATCTCCGCGGAGGCGCTTGAGTGCGGATTATGCACCAGGCCGCACCACGCTGTGATACGTTGCCCAGGGACCTACTGGTCCGTTAGAAGAAGTGGCCGTGTTGTCCCTATAGTCGGCTTGATCGCAATCGGGCAGCTAAGCCGCGCCGGAAAGATGCGCGGTGGAACACCATCAGGACCATTGGGTTGGCCTTGAGCACTCGTGTATCATCTTATGGTGCGGGAATCGGTTGCTGGCGATACGTGGTCTGTCTCTCGGCAATCTCACACACCGGGCATCACAACCGCATAACCAGGCCCGCCCAGAGGAAAGAGGAGCATGTGACCGCATGATCGATGTTCTCACCGTAGGGGAGATCCTGATGGATCTCGTCGCCACCCAGTCTGATGTGACGCTCTTTGATGCACCAGCCTTTCAGCCAAATCCCGGCGGTGCGCCCGCGAATGTGGCGGTTGGGGTCGCGCGCCTGGGCCGCACTGCCGCATTCATTGGCAAAGTAGGCGCTGATGAGTTCGGCGCAGGGTTTCGCGCGCTGCTAGAACGTGAGGGCGTCGAGACGCGTGGCCTCTTCACAGATCCCGATGCTATGACGACGCTGGCGTTTGTCGCGCTCAGCGCCAATGGTGATCCGCATTTCGCGTTCTCACCTGGCGCGCACACGCATCTGACGGTAGCTGACCTTCCGCTCGATCTGATCCGGGACGCGCGCATAGTGTATGCGGGTTCGGTCTCACTAGCCAATGAACCAGTGGGCGCCGCGACCCTGGCAGCGCTCGCGTTGGCGCGGCAGGCAGGGGCATTCATTGCGTACGATGTCAATTGGCGGCCGACCCTCTACCGCCATCTGCCGCTGGCTCACGCCCTCGATATTGTGCGCCAGCCATTGCGCCACGCCAATCTCGTGAAGCTGAATGCTGGCGAGCTACGCCTCCTCACTGGTTCAGAGGACATTGCCACCGGGCTGGACCGTCTGCGGGCCTGGACGGACGCCGAGTTGGTAGTTGTGACGCTGGGAGCGCGCGGTAGTGCCGCCTGGTTTGCCAACCACATCATCGAAGTGCCAGCCCCCCCGGTCGAGCGAGTCGTTGACGCGACCGGCGCGGGCGATGCGTTCCTGGCCGCGTTGCTGGTCGCTTTGTCTGACCATCCGCGCGGTCTGGATGGCGATAGCGTGCGAGCGGCGCTACGACGGGCCGGGGTCGCGGGAGCTATCACGGTGACGCGGCATGGGGCCATTCCCGCGCTGCCAACCGCGGCGCATCTGGATACCATGCTGCGTGACCAGCATCCAGGCTGACAGCGGATTCCACCCACACGCACCCGCGCTGAGGCAGTGGATACCAACGACCGTGCGCATGAACCGATGTGTTTCATCACTCGCCTCGACCAGATGCCCAGTTGGCCTTGCGGACCGTGCGTGGCTTCGCATGGTGGCGCTTCATCACCACCTGGGCATCGCAAGGATGCGAAAAAGAACATGGAGATTGACAATGCATACAGGCTGCTTCAGATTGGGCCGTGCATGTGGGATCAAAATGCGAATGTGAGCAATGTCCTCTTTACGCCATGGCCTTGTGTCTGCTATGCTGCCACCATCATCCATACGCTGCTCGGCATCCCTAGTACCTTACGGTGTCTGGCCCCTCAGGTACGGTGATGTCCGCCGCAGACAGATCTTCACAAAGGAGTTACCCTTCCGTGAGCAGAGCTGTCGCAACTGGTACTGGAACTCGGACCGGACCACCCGGAGGACAGGGACCGGATACCGGCCAACCCCAAAGCCCGCGGACGCTGCGCTACCGCTTTCGCAAAGCGTGGCGAGCCGTGTTGCTCCTGGCCATCATTCCATTTCTGCAACCCGGGCTTATCACGCAACTGGTTCCAGGCATCAACTCAGCCAGCGTCGTCTTTGTGGCGGGGGTCATCGCGCTGGTGCCGCTCTCGACGTTTGTCGAAGTCGTTACCGAGGATCTGATTGAACGTCTGGGCCAATTTGTCGGCGGACTGCTGCATGCCTTCTTCTCGAATGCGGCGTTTTTTGTCCTGACCGCATCGACTCTTATCGAAGCCCATGACACCACTGACCCGGCAGTCGCCAAGAGCTTGATCACGATTGTGCAGAGTTCGATTGCCGGGACGATTGTCATCGACATCCTCTTCATCCTTGGCATCGCCATCTTCATCGGCAGCATGCGCAATGGCCGCATGCGCTTTGATGCCGAGATCTCCAACCAATACGCCGAGATGTTGACAGTCGCTGTCATCGCTCTGGCGCTCCCCACCCTGGCATCGCGGGTCCAGATTCAGATCGGTCTGAATAGCCCGCAATTCAATATCTCACCCGCTGAGGCCTCTAACCTGAGCAATATCACGGCGGGCATTCTGATCGTCGCCTATATCGGCTACCTGGGATGGACGGTCTTCAAGTTCCGCGACAAAGAAGCGGTACCCGAAGATCCCGAGGAGGCCAGCGCCGCCATCCGTGGTGATGCGTTCGGCGCGCTCGCGGCGGCGATCGCCCCAATCGAAGAAGAGCAGCAGCGCGTTGAACTGGAACAACTCGGCCAGGCCGGTCTGGAACCGAGCCATCCAACCTCTGGCCAGGCCGATACCCTGCGCCGCGGTGGTAAAAAAGCGGCACCGGTCCATCCGGTGGTCGTGGTTCCACTTGGTCGTGAGGAAGCCAAAAAAGCTCGCTCTGTGCGCGATCTCGTCAATGATCGCCTCGCCAAGCAAGAACAACGCCGTCAAAAACCCATGACTGCCGCCGAACGGGAAGAGCGGGATGAGAACATTGGCATCGAATTGTGGGAACTCGGCGTCTTGATTCTGGGCACAGCCGGGATCGTCTTCATCTCTGAAGGCATGTCGCACAGTATTCGCGATGGCATCTTGAACTCAACCATCAATGGTTTCAAGCTCAATGAGTTCTTCGTCGGCTTCATCGTGATCCCCATCGCCAGCAATCTGGTGGAGCTCGCCGCGGGGATCAATACCGCCTGGCATGATCGGTTGGAGACATGCCTGGCCACAACCGCCGGTTCCGCCATCCAGGTGGCATTGCTGGTGGCGCCGTTGCTGGTGATCGTCGGTCACTTCTTCGCGCCAACTGTTCCAAATGTGTCACAGATGGATCTGGTCTTTGGCCTCTTTATCCTGGCGGTCTTCGCGTTGATCGCCTATCTGTTTCAGATCATCACCGTTGATGGTGAAACGACCTGGCTCGAAGGGTTGCAGTTAACCTCATTCTTTGCCGTGCTTGCGGTGGTCGCTTTTTACGCGGGTGCGTAAATACGCTCGCTGAGATGACTCACAGTGAAATGCTATAGGAGACAGAGATCCAGCGCGTCCGCCTCCTATAGCACGCATGACGCGCGATCAGGCTTCTGGGCCGAGCATCTGTTCGGGGCGGACGCGAGCGTCGAATTCTTCTGGCGTCAGATAGCCGAGCGCTACGGCTGCCTCGCGCAAAGTCGTATGCTCGTGGTGCGCCATATGTGCCACCTTCGCCGCTTTGTCATAGCCAATCGATGGCGCTAACGCCGTGACCAGCATCAGCGATTGCTGCACCCCTCTGGTAATCTGCGCGACGTTGGCCTGGATGCCGACGACACAATGCTCGGTGAACATCGCGCAGGCATCAGTCAGCAGGCGGATCGAGTGGAGCAAGTTATGGATCATCACGGGCTTGAAGACGTTCAGTTCGAAATTGCCCTGCGTCCCCGCCATGCCGATCGCCGCATCATTACCAAGGACCTGGATGCAAACCATCGTCATCGCCTCGCTCTGCGTTGGATTGACTTTCCCGGGCATAATCGAGGATCCGGGCTCATTCTCTGGCAAGCTCAGCTCGCCCAGCCCGCTGCGCGGTCCCGACCCCATCCAGCGAATATCATTGGCGATTTTCATCAGCGACGCGGCCAACGTCTTGAGCGCGCCGCTGGCGAAGACGATGGCGTCGTGGCTGGCGAGCGCGGCGAACTTATTGGGCGCGGAGACGAACGGTAACCCCGTGATTTGCGCAATGCGTTGCGCCCCGCGTTGCGCGAATTCAGGATGGGTATTCAACCCAGTACCAACAGCAGTGCCCCCCAGTGCCAGCTCATAAAGGCCGGGCATCACTGCGCGGATACGTTGCATATCGGCATCGAGTTGCGCGACATAGCCGGAGAATTCTTGGCCTAAAGTCAGCGGCACAGCGTCCATCAGATGGGTCCGGCCGATCTTGATGATGTTCGTGAATTCAGTGGCCTTGGCGTCGAGCGCGTTGCGCAGGATGACGACATTTGGCAACAGCGCATGAATCAGCTGTTCGGCGGCGGCGATGTGCATCGCGGTCGGGAAGGTGTCATTCGAAGATTGGGACATGTTGACCTGATCATTCGGATGCACCGGATTTTTGCTCCCCATGACGCCGCCGGCAAGCTCGATCGCGCGGTTGGCAATCACTTCATTGGCATTCATATTGGTCTGTGTCCCGCTGCCGGTCTGCCAGACTCGGAGCGGAAAATGCGCGTCTAATTTCCCATCAATGACCTCTTGCGCGGCCTCGATGATCACCCGCGCCCTGGCCTCATCGAGCTTCCCCAGATCGCGATTCGTCTCAGCGGCCGCGCGCTTCAGGATCCCCAGCGCGCGGATCATGGCTCGTGGCATGACATCTTGCCCGATCGCGAAGTGGATCAACGATCGTTGCGTCTGTGCTCCCCAATAGCGATTGGCGGGGACCTCGATAGATCCCATACTATCAGATTCGATGCGAACAGCGGTCGGTTCTTGTTCCGGTTCACTTCCTAATGTGGACATGTGTGGTGAAACCTCCATCGGTTGCAAGTGGGGCACACTCAGTGGGCGCCAGACTGGCGCCGACCTCCGGACCTACGCGACGAACAGGCAAAAGATGCCGGGATCGGGTGGCCCGATGAGTCCGGATCGTGCATGCTTGTCGGGGGATGCCATGAGAACGGTCCGGCGGCCCCTTACGCTGGTCATTGTACCGCGCCCGGGGCCGCTCCACGAACTTCTTTGCGATGAATGCCGCGGCTCGCGCCTGAGGATTCCTGACGCAATCTGGATCTGCCGCCTATATGCGACGATGATGAGATGTGCACGATTTCATATCATTGGGTTATGCTTTCATTCATGGGTGGCCTCCACCGCTGGCTGAGCCAGAATAGGGGGGCCATGCCCATCGGCTGGTGGGCACTCAGCGGGAATGGTTTTCGCCAACTCCGGCCGATATGGAACGTTTGCCGTCACGACATAGGGTCGGCTCAGCAAACCAATCTTTAACCGCAAGACAGTCTGATTATGCAGCATAGATTCCCAGGGATTGAGCGTCACATACTCGGGCAAGACCAGCGTGATGATGTCGTTGGGATGTTGTGCATGCAACGTATCGACAAAGCTGAGGATGGGCACCACAATCGTACGATAAGGCGAATTGATGAGCATCAACTCCATGCCGCTGGGGTCAACCTGCTGTTGTTGGTTGAGCGAGGTATCATCCAGAGGGTCATCGTCGAGGACATCGAACAGTACGGTTGGAGCGTCACGCAGGACATGTTGTGTATTGATACGTTCATTCCAGTCGGCACTCATGCGGTCGAGATCAGCCTGCTCTGAGCTGACAAAGACCGCTTTGACATGGCGCGAGAGTAAGCGGGCGTACCGTAAACCCTGTAATGCCAGATTTGACATATCCGCGATCGGCACAATCACCACATGGCGCTCTTGTGGTAAGGTCCGCACTTCCATCTGCTTGATCTGCTGGTTGACCTTCTGATAATGGCGGAATACCGCCTGAAAGAAGAAGTAAAAACCAGGTATGAGGATGACCACCACCCAGGCGCCATGGATAAACTTGGTGGCGGCAATGATCAGCATGACGACCCCGGTCGCGATCGCGCCGAGAGCATTGATGGCCATGCCGCGGCGCCAGTGCGGTTCCTCGCTGGCATGCCTGCGCCAGTGGAGCACCATCCCCGCCTGCGAACAGGTGAACGCCGCGAAGACTCCCAACGCGTAGAGCTGGATCAAGGCATCGGTGTTGCCCTGAAAGATCGTGTAAAGCACAATCGCCAGCACACCCAGGACGATAATACCTGCCTCGAAGGCCAAGCGATCCCCCTGAGACTTGAAGAGATGGGGGAGATAATCGTCCTTTGCCAGCAGCGCGGAGAGACGTGGGAAGTCCGCGAAGGAGGTATTGGCGGCCAGGACCAGGATCAACATCGTCGCACCCTGGAAAACGTAGAAAAACCAGCCAAACCACCCGGTAAAGAACATCGAAGCCATCTGGCCGATCACGGTTGGGTGGCTCGATGGAAATGGCGAGATGCCGAAACGCCAGGCGAGATAGGTTGTCCCCCCATACATGATGCCGAGCAATAATGCCATTGCCGAGAGCGTCTGGCTGGCATTGCGCGCTTGCGGCGCTTTGAAGATTGGCACACCGTTTGAGATCGCTTCGGTCCCGGTCATCGCCGAACAGCCCGATGCGAACGCCGTCAACACCAGGAACGCTGAGAGGTTCTCGGTCACATGCTGGTTCAGCGGCGTAATAGCGGGTGGAAGTGGATGTAACAAGCCACCCTGAGTGAAGGCATGCCAGATGCCAACGGTGATCATGAGCATATAACTGCCTACGAATAGGTACGTGGGCAGGGCAAAGACCATACCAGAATCCCGGACACCGCGCAGATTGACCAACATCATAAAGATGATCAAGGAGACGCCGATGAAGACTTCTACAGGCGCGGGAATGGGAATTGCGGTTCCGAGCGCATCGATGCCAGCCGAGACCGAAACACTGACTGTGAGGATATAATCAATCAAAAGCGCGGCGGCAGCGAACAGTCCAAAATGGATATTCAGATTTTCTTTGGCAACTATATAAGACCCACCCCCATTGGGATAATGATGGATGGTCTGGCGGTAGGATATTGCCACGATCGCCAACAAGAGAATGATCGCGAGTCCGAGCCAGATATTTTTGCTCAACGCCGCCGCGCCGGCGGGCGCCAAAATCGCGAGCGATGCCTCCGTTCCATAGGCAGTGGAGGATAACGCATCCGAAGATAGGATGGCAAGAGCACGGAAGCGCCCGATGCGCTCATGCATCGCTTGATCTTGCGGGATGGGTGTGCCGATGATCAGTTTGTGCAAACGCTGGCGCCAGGTGGTGATTGATGGACCCTGGGCGATAGCGAACTGCGTTTTATGCTGAACGACCGAGGCGTTGCGCGCGTCGAATTTGAGTTTGACGCGTGTGACCCGGCCCTTGATCTTGTCTTCATCAATGACCGTAAAGCTGCCCGATGCCGCCGGATCGATGGTCGCCGCTTGGTGGTCCGGTGCCGCCGGATGCTCCAGTGCCTCAACTGGCTCGGGAGGCAACAGAGGAGCCTCCCCATCCTCTACGCGTGCTGATGCTTGAGATGCTGGTTCCGATACAGGCGAAGTTTCTTCCGTTCTCGGAATGCGTGACAGTGAAGTGGTCATGTGGTGTATATCTCCATGTATGACATAGCATGAGCCGCGCACCAATAGAACTGCAGTAAGTCATTCAACCGATGTACAGGATGGGCAATCGATCGGTGGTTTGACCAATGCGTTCTATCGTTGGTGGAGGGGGGAGCAGTGGCAGAAGCAGGACGAGTGCTCAGGGGAAATATTTTCGCCCAACGCGCGCCCTGTGAACATGCTGGCGGTATGCTGTGGAATATCGCCATCCTGGAGCAATCGGCAGCCAAAAATGTGTGATGGTTGTCAGGCACTTCTCCCCTGAGGCGCTTCCATACATTGTTGTAGGAATACTGTTGGAACAGCCAACTAGCGGTGAAATTGATGAATCCCGCGCATCGCTGTCCCAGGCACGAAGTATGCGACAGGGTGTCACACATAGCAACAGGTACTGATATGTGTTCCAGCATAAAAAAATGCCGCATGGCTCCCTCTCGCGATAAGTCCAACATTGATAATAGTCCGTTAAGCTCAGATAATGCTCAAAATATGGCAGAGAGTGCTCAAGAAAGTCTCAAGAATTTGCAGAGAGGTCATCGCCAGGACTGAGCAGATGATATCCAATACCCGTATCGGTCAGCAAGTAACGTGGGTGACGCGGATCTGGTTCGATCTTCTGACGTAATTGACGGATGAACACGTGCAGATAATGCTGTTCGTCTTCATATGCAGGCCCCCAGACCGCCAACAACAACGCGCGATGGGTGATGACACGGCCTGCGTTGGTTGCCAGGTAGGTTAAGACCGCGTACTCGGTAGGAGTCAAGCGCTTCTCCTGGCCATCGACGAGTACCTGGCGCTTCTGCATGTCAATCGCGAGCTCTCCAGTTTGAAAGCGCGCGTCGTTGCCCGCTCCGCCTGCGGCGTGTGCCGCGTGGCGGAGGGCAACGCGAATCCGCGCCACGAGTTCGCTCGGACTGAATGGTTTGGCGATATAGTCATCGGCGCCCGCATCCAGCGCCTTCACCTTATCTTCTTCTTTCGTGCGCGCCGAGAGGACAATGATGGGAACAGCCGTCCATTCGCGCCATTGCCGCAGATACGCGATACCATCGCCATCGGGCAGCGAGAGATCGAGAATCACGACATCAGGATGCCAGCGATTGATCGCCTCAATCCCGGCTTTGGCGGTCGCCGCGCTCTCCACGGTGTAGCCTTCGCCAGTTAAGTGGGTACGCATAGCGCGCCGTATCTCGACTTCATCATCGATGATTAAGATGCGCACTCCGCGTGAGGTACGTTCATGCATCGTTCAAGATCTCCAACGGTAACTCTGGGAGGGCACCTTCCAATGGTTCGCTTGGGATAGGCAGAGAGAAACAGAAGGTCGTACCTTCGCCAACCACACTGGTTGCCCAGATTTCCCCACCATGCGCCCTCACGATTGCCTGACAGATCGCCAATCCCAATCCCGTCCCGCTCACACGGTGTTCATCATCTTCCCAGGGAAGCCGTTGCGACACACGATAAAATTGCTCGAAGATATGCGGCATCGCTTCCGCAGGGATGCCAATGCCCGAGTCTGAGATGCGCACTTCGAACGTATCGTAACCATCGTTTTGCACAATCGCCCCCTGAACCCGGACCAGCGAGCCAGGTGAGGAATATTTACATGCATTCTCGAGCAAGTTGGTGAGCACTTGCTCGATCTGGATCGGATCGATACGCAAGATGGGTGGAGCATCCGGCAAGTCCCAGGCGAACTGGTGTGAGAGTGTCTGTTGGGTCATCTCCAACCGATCCAGGACCCCAAGAATCACATCCTCAATAGGATACCAGCGCAACTCTGGTTGAGCAACCCCACCTTCCAGACCGGAGAGGTCAAGAAAATTGCGCACCAGACGGCTGAGGCGCTCAGTGCCACTTTGGATGGATTCGAAAAAGTCGCGCTGCTCCTGTTCGGTCCAGTGAATATGTGGATCGCGCAGCGACGTGATCGACGCTTGAATCGCGGTGAGGGGTGACCGTAGGTCATGGGTGACAAGTTGCAGCAAGGTGCTTTTCATGATATTGCTGGCGCGTTGAGCTTCCACATGAATGGCTTCTTCTTTGAGTTCAAGCCTTTCCAATGCCAATGCACTTTGATCGCGGAAAGACAGCAGGAGTTCTTGATGTTGGTTGGCAAAGCGCGCATCTTGCCCCGCGAGCCATTGGACGTTTTGTCGCGTTCCCAATATCGTTAACCCGCCAAGTAAATGGCCGCCGCGTTGCAGGGGCAATGTGACGAGCGTCTCGCTTTCGGCAAGGCGCGTGTCATCGCCCCGCAGCACAGCCAAATAGGGATATCCGGATCCTGAGTCTTCCAGGCTAGCGGACGCTTCATCCAGCCCGTCGGCCGTGGTCAACTGGCAAGCCCGCAGTCCGTCTTCCTGGAAGACCCGCAGGATCTGATCCACCAAAGTCTGCAACAAGGTTTGACGATCGCTCGCTTCGGCGATCGCACGGGCGAGTTCCATCAGCACGATAGCTTGCTGTTGTCGCTCGCGGACAATGACGATGAGTTGGCCAACGACCAGACTGGTGATGAGGAGAACGATCAACGATATAATCTCGGGAGGTCCGTTCACGATCAGCTCATGCAACGGTGGTACAAAAAAATAATCATATTCCAGAACCGCGATGACGGAACCAAATACCGCGGGGCCTCGACCCTGTGTCGTCGCGAGCCAGAGCGTCACCAGCACATAGAGTAAAGCGAGCAACCCACCGCCGACATGGGTCTTGATGACGCCAATGCCGATAGACATCAGCGACATCGCCACGAACGCCGAAATATAGCGCAGGGGCGGGAGAAACCGTTGCTGTGGAAAGATCAGGCGATAGCCCATCTGACGGGCCCAGGTGATAAAGGTCAACCACCGGTCCGTCACCTTCCAGTGGAGTAGATATTTATGGAAATAGCGCATACAGTCCCTCGCCCGTAACATCTGGTTCCATGGTATGCATTGTATCCGATGCTCACATCGTGTCGTTCGCCATATGGAGAGCTCACCCATGCTCGAAATCATAGAGAAATAAGACGAAGTCGGCGGGAACCGATTATTGCCGAACATGGGTAATGGAGGGCAAAGAGGGGTTCATCCAACAGGTGATGAAGGCGGAGAGGTGGCGCCTGGCGCGCTGACGTCCTGACGCTCCCGCGTACCGGATCCCTGGCTGGGCGGCGTGCTCTCTCCTCCTGACCCCAACATTTGATGCAATTGCAGGTAGCGCACGATGGCCTCGCGATCCAGCACTCCAACCAACTGCCCATCCGCGGCAAGCACTGGCAAATGATCGCCTTCATGTTCCGCCAGAAAGGGCAGGACATCCAGCAGATATTGATCTGGGTTCAGAACATGCAACTGCTCGATGCCCGTCATCACTTCGCCGACCATCGTCTGTCCCCACTGCTCGCGCGGCACCCGACGCAGATGGTTGAGCGTCACCTGGCCGGCCAGGCTGTGCATACGCGTCACGAGAACCGTACGCTGGCTCTGTTGCAAAATGACCCCCGTCACAAGCTGCTCAATCGTGCGGTTGGCCTCAATGGTCGGTGGCGCCGGACTCATGACGCGACTGACTTTCACGCCGCGGAAGACCGTTTGCAGCGCCAACCGGGCATTGCTGTTTTGGGCTGCCTGCAAGAAGAACCAGCCGATGAGGCCAATCCAGATCCCATCGAAGATCAGACCATTGAAGACTTCCAGGATACCGATGATGATGAAGAAGAATGCCAGAATTTGCCCGACTGCGGCGGTCACACGGGTGGCCCGCTGTTGATTATGGGTCGCGGCCCAGATGATGGCACGCAAGACCTGGCCGCCATCCAGCGGAAGGCCGGGCAGCAGGTTAAATACTCCCAGGACGATATTGGTGATGCCCAGATATTCGATAATAATTCCCAGCGGTATCGAGAACGCCATGGCTGGCCCGACCAACACGATGCAGATTCCACCGACTACCAGGCTGGTCAGCGGACCAACGATCGAGATCAGGAACGTCGCCGCGGGTGTGGGCGGTTCACGTTCCAGGTTCGAGACGCCGCCGAAAATGTAGAGCTCAATTGTGTGGACCTCGATGCCGCGCATCCGCGCGACCAGGGCATGAGCCAGTTCATGCAGCAAGACGGAGGCAAAGAGTAACATAGCCGTGAGAGCACCAAGCAGCAAGTAGAACGCATAGCTTTTGTCAGGGAGCGCGGCCGGAAATTGCCCATTTGCCAACGTGACAGCGAGCAAAACGAAGATAATAAACCAACTGAAATTGATATCAATGGCGATCCCGGCGATCGTCGCGATGTTGATTGATCCACGCATGGGAAACTCCACTCTTTTGCCAGCAAACCGCGCCAGCGAGAGTCGCGTTGGCTCCCTGACGTATTGCGAACCTTCTCTCAAACGATAGCACACGACTGGCGGCCCCGTAGGGGTTTCGCGCCGCACGCGATCAAATTGTGACTTCATGACCTGTGCCTGTGATGCAATTGATCGTGGGTTCACCCCGCCAGCGATCCGCATCGATGCGCCGCCGCTCCAACGTACGGAGGAGCGCTGATGGCTGGTTTTGTCCTCGCAATAGCATATACTGTGGAGGGGACAAACCTACCACCTCGCAACATGCTATGTGATCAACTTCAAAGGAACTCACAAGATGACATCCAACGCTGAGATGCTCGCCCTCCTGCAGGAGATCCAGGAACAAGAAGCAACACTCGTTTTCACGCATTTCACCAATGATGACGCGCTGGCCCTGGGGCTGCGTTTTATCGAAGGCGCGCGCGCGGAAGGCAAAGCCATCACGATCGACATCACACGCCATGGCCATCAACTTTTTCACTATGCGCTGGAAGGTACTTCGCCCGATAATGATCTGTGGATTCAGCGCAAAAACCGGGTGGTGCAACATTTCGGGCATAGTTCGTATTATGTCGGCACCGAACTCCGGAGCAAAGGCAAGACCATCGAAGAAGCATCGCTGCTCGATGGAACCATCTATGCAGCCCATGGTGGCGCCTTCCCGATCCGCATCGCGGGGGTCGGGGTGGTCGGAACGATCACGGTCTCTGGCTTGCCTCAGGCCGAAGATCATGCGCTGGCGGTCCGTATCATCGGCGCGTATCTGGCTGAACTGGCCGCGCAATGATGCGGTGGGATTGTGCCAGATCTCCCTATTTGGGGCGGGGTGCTAGGGTGGTCATCGCGCAACGTGATACAATGATGAGCAACAGGCAGAGGTGCTCCCAGCCAGCATACATATTAGCCTTGAGCTGAGGATCGGTGAAATATGAACCGCATTTACCGTGGCGGCCCTCAAGGGGGTCGTGGCGGTCCGCCAGGAATGCAAGGCCGACTTTCTGGCGGTCCATTGCAGCGCGCACAACTGGCGTTGATGAACGGCCAGTCCGTCACCGCTGAAGAAATCTGCCGTCGCGAACTGGAGAAGAAACCCGACGATGTCATGATGCGTCTGGTCCTGGCGCAGGCGCTCGTCCAGCAGCAACGCGCCAAAGAGGGCGTGGTCGAAGCGCGCCGCATCCTCGAATTTCAGCCGAAGAATGTCGACGCCCTGATCCTGCTCTCTTCCTCGCTCGTGCGCACGAACCAGATCAATCCGCCTAAAGAAGCGTTGGAAGTCGCCGAACGCGCTGTCCAACTTCAGCCCAAGATGGCGCGCACCCATCTGCAACTCGCCGAGGTCTTCATGGCGCGCCGCGAGTTTGACCGCGCGCGCGACGAAGCCGAGACCGCGACCCAGCTGGAACCGCGACAGGCGGCTGCGCACCTCCTCAAGGGTCTGGCACTGGTGGAGCTAAAGGATTACGAGGGCGCCCTGCAATCCACACAAAACGCCATCCGCTTCGACCGCAATTTGGCCGAAGCACATCTGGGCAAAGCGCGGGCGTTGACAGAATTGCATCGCGCTGACGAGGCCATGGCGGCAATCGATGAAGCGGAACATATGAACCCGCTCCTGCAACCTGCCCAATTGACCCAGTTGCGTGCCCAGGTTTTTACGAGCCAGCGCAAATATCTCGCCGCTTATCGTTTCTTGCTACGCTTCATCCAGCGCGGCGGCGCGAATCGCGCGCTCGCCCCCGTCCTGGCTTTTACCCAGTTGATCACCGCGGTGTTCGGCCAGTGGGGCGTCGCTGTCATCCTTTTCCTGGTCATTATGATTCTCTTTGGCATCAGTCGCATCCCACTGGTCGGCGGATGGATTGTGACGGCCCTATTGTTAGGCATCGTTGGGTATGGCGCCTGGAATGCGATGCCGATCATCACCGGCAAACCCGCCAAGCAATTGCTGGGGAAACCACCGAGCGCGGCGGTCGGTTTGGGTGCAGGGGTCGTTGTCCTGGCACTGGTCTTCACTATCACGACCCTCATCGTAGGACGTGGCCACCACCATGTCACCTTTGGCGATTGGTTTAATCCGCTCTCTGCCTCGATAGCCGGGTTGCTGGCCATCTTTGGTGTCATCGCCGGTTGGCGATTTGTACCAATCGGTAAATCCTGATCCACGATAATCGGCCACAGACAACACGCCCTTCTGTTAAAAGAGAAGGGCGTGTTGTCTGTGGCTTGCGCGCATTGGTCAACGACGTGGGATGCCGCGCCGCACAATGGCCGCCGCACGGCGGAAGCTCGTCGATGTCAGATAGGCCTCATACGCCGCCTGCTGTAAGCCCGTCGTCAATGTGGGATAGGCATGGATGGTGCGCGCGATATCGTTCGCCGTCACACCATAGCGCATAGCCAGCGTCACTTCGCCCAGCACTTCGCCAGCATGGTCGCCAACCAGATGCGCGCCCAGAATCACGTCCTTCTTCCCAAGCACGAGCTTGATGAACCCCGTCGTCGCTCCTTCTGCCTGCGCGCGATCAATCGAGCTCCAGGGCATATTGATGACGCGAACCGCGGTACCATGCCTGGCACGCGCCTCATCCTCGGTCAGCCCAACTCGGGCGACCTCTGGCGCAGTAAAAGTAACCCAGGGAACGATGTCCATCGGGACACTGCGGGCCAGCCAGCCAGGGAGGAAGGCATTTGGCGCGGCATAACCCGCCTGGGCAGCCGCCACATGCGTGAAGAGTAGGCCACCCGCCACATCGCCAATTGCCAGAATTGATGGAATATTTGTACGTTGATGGCTATCTACAGTGATGCCTCGCGGAGTCAACGCCACCCCAAGCCTCTCTAACCCCAGATCTTCGACATTAGGAATCCGCCCCACCGCGGCCAATACTCTCTCGGCCTGGATGGTCTCCTCGCTCTGGTCATTACGCGTGGTGATGGTATACCCTTGTTCGGTTTTCCCCAGCGCAGTGATGCGGGTGTTGGTGAGGATGCGTACGCCATCGGCCGCCAGGGCAGTATGCACCGCTTCTGAAGCAGCTGCTTCTTCGCGAGGTAACAAGCGCGACCCGCGCTGGATGATGGTCACGCTGCTTCCCAGTCGCGCGAAAGCCTGCGCCAACTCGCACCCGATCGGCCCACCACCGACGATGATCAGCGACGCGGGCAACTGGCGCAGATCGAAGACATCTTCATTGGTAAGGTAACCCAGTTCCGCGCCAGGGACTGCCAGCGGTGCGGGACGCGAACCAGTGGAGATAATGAACGATTTGGCGCTGAGTAGCGCGCCATCCAGTTCCAGCGTGTGCGCGTCGCGGAAGACCGCATGGCCAAAACGCACATCGACGCCTTCGACATACTGTTCCTCTTCATGGCTGATTGTGTCAATAACGCCGGCGATCGTCGCGGCAACCATGGGCATGTCGATAGTCGGCGCGGTGGTGATGACGCCACGCGCCATGCCACTGCGAATTTGGTGCGCTACCCTGGCAATGTGGATCAACGTTTTGCTGGGAACACATCCATAATGCAAACAGTCGCCACCGAGACGGGTTTTATCGATCAGCGCAACGCGCGCACCAAACGCGCGAGCTTGCCGGGCGGCGACCAGGCCACCGGACCCTCCGCCAATGACGATGAGATCATAGTCGTATAGCATGTGTCGATGTTCACCTTTGTTGCCCATGGTGGGCGTAGCAATTGTATGGCACGCAGTCATCTGACCAGGTAAATGCGCGACCACCGGCGAATCGCCTGTTCAAGCCCCTCGTGGCGGTGGCTTCCGCTATGACGGGCGCGCGGACACGCATACTGATAATACACGCTTCTTGTTCATCCGGATCAATCACACTGATAACGAGAATGAGTGAATAGGAATGGCGATCGTGGGAAGCAGGCAAAAGTACGGTTGAATATTAAACATCTGGCAACACTACGGTCGAAGGGGCGAACACCTTGGATGGATGCCAGGCAGCGTCGTCCTGGCGTTCGAGGAGCGCAACGAAGACACCATCCGCATCGTAGGCGCGGAGGCGATGCGTCGCGGCGTCTGCGGCGAGCGTCAATGCCAGGCCATGCCGCAGACGCGTCACGGACGCTGGCGCCAACAGGGCGGCTTGCCAGTCCAGAAGCGCCTCATCAGGCGCGGCGATCACGCGATCCCAACTGCCATCTTGTAGAGCGATTTGCAGTGCGTCGATCGAGACGGCGCGCGCCAGATCGAATGGGCCGACGCGCGTACGAACGAGATGGCGGAGCATCGCGCCGGGGCCTAGCGCCTGGCCAAGATCATGCGCCAGTGAGCGGATGTAGGTGCCTTTGCCACACTCAATCGCCAGCGTGAGATCGGGCGGCGACCAGTCTAAAATCTGCAGATCGTCAATACGCACAGTGCGCGGCGCGAGATCAAGTGTAACTCCTGCTCTGGCCAGGTCATAAAGGCGCTGCCCATTGTGCTTCAACGCGGAAAACATCGGAGGGATCTGGGCAATCTCGCCCAAGAAACGCGGCAATACATGAGAGATCGCCGCCACATCGAGCGAGGGCGGGCAGGACTGTTGCGCGACGACGGTACCATCGGCATCATAGGTATCGGTCTCAATACCAAAGGTGATCACCGCGCGATACGCTTTCCCGCTCTCGCCCAGATATTCTACCAGACGGGTGGCTTGACCAAAACAGATGGGCAAAACACCTGTCGCCGCAGGATCGAGCGTACCAGCATGCCCGACACGGCGCGTCCGCAACACGCGTCGTAGTCGGGCGACGACATCGTGCGAGGTCCAGTCCGCTGGCTTATCAATCGCCACGATGCCATCAGTGGGAAATATTGCGTCAGATGGGCTTGATGCGCACAAGTGGATCGCCTTTCTTCACGAGTTGACCATTCTTGGGGGGGAGCGCGACGACGGTGCCCCCAATCTCGGTTTTGATCTCATTGAAGACTTTCATGGCTTCCACCAGACAGACCACCTGACCAGACTGCACATGATCGCCGATCTGGACGAAGGCAGGCGCAGATGGCGACGAAGAGGTGTAAAATACACCCGTGATGGGCGCCAGCACCGCGACCGTCATATCCGCCGGCGCAACCGGTGGTTCAACGGTACGCGCTGGCAGCGTCGCAGGCGGCATGGGCCCGCTGGGCATCGGCACCATCGGCGTAACCTGCGGCGGTTGCCGACGTAACGCTATCGTCATCTCGCCCATTGTCATTTCGAGGTCGGTCACGCTTGTCCCGCTGAGCGCATCTGCCAGAGATTTGATCTGCTCGACCAGCGAGAGATCTTCTTGCCCAAGCGGGCCGCTCCATTCAGCATCAGGTCGTCGGTTACTCACCGCCGCCCCTCCTCAATCCGCGCGAGCGTCGCTGGGTTGGCGACGGGCAGGCACCGGGCCACCCGGCACCAAGGTGCCTCTGCTCGCGATATTCACGCACACTACCCGGTATATTTCCGCATAGCGAGCACGGCATTATGGCCCCCAAAGCCCATATTATTCGAGAGCGCAAAGTCAATCGACGCCTTGCGCGCCACATTCGGCACATAATCCAGATCGCAATCCGGATCGGGATGTTCCAGATTAATGGTCGGTGGCAAGATACCTTCGCGCAATGCAAGCAAGGTCACGGCCGCCTCAATGCCGCCTGCCGCGCCGAGGGTATGTCCGATCATTGATTTGGTTGAGCTCATCGCCAAGCGATAGGCATGGTCACCAAAGTAGGATTTGATGGCGGCGGTCTCGGTGCGATCATTGAGCGGTGTGGAAGTGCCATGTGCATTGATGTACTGCACATCAGTGGGCTTCATCCCCGACTTCTCCATAGCGCGACGAATCGCCAGTTGCAGGCCGATGCCGCCTGGAGCAGGTTCTGTGATGTGATAGGCATCCGCCGAAGCCCCATACCCAGTGATCTCGCCCAGGATCGTCGCCCCACGGGCCTGTGCCAGTTCAAGATCTTCCAGGATCAGCACCCCTGCACCTTCACCCATCACAAAGCCATCACGTTCGGCATCGAAAGGTCGACTGGCGAGTTCTGGCTCGGCATTGCGGCGTGAGAGCGCTTGCATATTGGCGAAGGACGCGATGCCAATGGGGGTAATCGCATGCTCTGCACCACCAGCGATCATGGCTCGCGCATCGCCGCGTCGGATGATCTCATAAGCTTCACCAATCGAGTTGGCCGCCGAGGCACAGGCCGAGACGATCGCGTAGTTGGGTCCTCGCGCACCCGTCATGATAGCAACGTAGCCCGTGGCGGCATCGGGAATTTGCTGATAGATAAAGAAAGGACTAATCCGATCTGGACCTTTGGAGAAGAGAATCTCGAATTGTTCGTGCATGCTCTGCAGGCCACCAACACCCGAGCCGATAATGACCCCGACATCATCCTGATGAGCGCGCACATCCAGACCAGATTGATCGAGCGCTTCCATCGCCGCCTTGACCGCAAAGGTCACTACAATGTCATTGCGACGCTGTTCTTTACGATCCATATAGCGCGTCACATCCAGCCCCCGCACCTCGCCCGCGATCGTCACTTTATGCGCCGTCGTATCGAAGCTTGCGATGGGTCGAATGCCAGACTTGCCCGCCAGGATATTTGTCCAGGTCGACGCGGTGTCATTTCCCAGGCAGGTCACCAGACCAATGCCCGTGACGACGACGCGAGTTGCCATGGTTCCACCTCTTAGAAAAGTTTCGCGATGGGTTTCCACCTCAGGAACGTGCTGCCCCATTATAGCATGTGAGTGGGAAGGGCGGATCTGTTCAGTTGCAAACGGCGTTCCTGCCCAGTCGTCATGGACATTTCACGCTGGGGATGCAACCGATTCATTCGATTTTTTCAGTGTATCGCCAGTCTGGCCAGGCTGAGGACGTACCAGCCAGATCAATGTGCCCGCCAGTCCCAAAATTGCCGCAAGCACCAGCCACGCGATGCGATATCCCCCTGCCCCCTGAACGATCAGTCCAAAAATCGGTGGGCAGATCACCGCACCGAAGAGAACACACGCGGTAGACAAGCCCATAGCCATGCCCGCGTGCGTTGGCGCGACACGTTCGCCCGCCCAGGTCATCAGCAGTGCATTCCACCCCACCAACATAGACCCCAGCACGAACCAGAGCACCATCAGAATGAGGTATGGCACGTGCGCTGGCAGAACAGCGACGATTACGGCTAACGCTGTCCCTACAAATGCCATGAATCCCAGAATGTCGTCGCGTCGCCCATTCCGTCTATCTGAGACCGCACCCACGATGATGCGCGTGATGCTGGCGCCGACCTGGGCCAGCGCGATCAACACACCAGCGGCAGCCACGGACATCGCCGCTGTAGCATGGAGTTGCGGCACCGTGTAGGTCAACAACACATATTGCCCCCAGGCCATTAAGAATCCACAGGCGCCCGGTAACGCAATCCGTCGCAGATCGCGTCCCAATGGAATCGTGGTGGGAGTACTGCGGATCGCAGGCGTCGCAAACGTGGGGAGATGGAACCAGAATATCAAGTTGCAGGCCAGCAGCACCAGTGCCAGAATCAGAAAGATCGCATGCAAGCCTAACGTCTCAGCCAGGATGGGGAGGGTGAGCGCGGCGATCATCGAGCCGACCGGAACTCCCGTCTGGCGGATGCCCATCGGCATGCCCCGTTCGGTCCGTGACCAGGCAACCATGACGGTCTTGGTACCAGCCAGGGGAACGGTGCTCAGGCCAATGCCGATCACCACCAACGCCAACGCGGTCAGGAGGATCTGATGTACGAGACTGACGATCAAGGCGCCACCCGTCATCAGCACGATACCCACCAAAAAAATGTGGCGCGGACCAAAGCGATCCATGAGCGCGCCGGTGAAGATACTCGATGCCATCCACCCCAAGGTGATACACGAGGTCATCAGTCCCATCTGAGCCAGCGAGAGGTGATAGGTGATCAAGAAGAAGATGCCGATGATGACAACGCCTTGCTGGGTATACGATGTACCAATCTGTGAGATAGTTGCGAAGGCCAACAGGGCATGCCGCCCCGAACTCGGCGATGTTGCGGGTGACCCCATGCGCTGTCCTCTCTCTCGGCGTCTGACAATTGGCGCACCATACGACGCCGCGCAGTGGAGCCAGGCCGAACTCGTAGGTGGATCGATAGCGTGACGACGCTTATGGTGTATGGGGAACATCATACACGATCGCAGTGCTGTAGCATACAGTTTACTCCGCGTGCGACGCGAGGTCAACCATGAGTGAGCATGATGTATTGGAGCCATTCAGGCGATGATCGGTCCCGTACCACCGGGTTATCCGCTGTTTCCGCGCAGAATGGGCTATACTATACACAGGGAACTCTAGATGGTGGAGAGTTCGTCCTGTCTGGCCCGCGTTTGCGAGAATGCGAGCAATCTGGGTCAATGCGAATGGAGAGTAGCGAGCAGCGATGCCCGAATTGGCAGAAGTGGAATATGTCGCGCGGCAGATGCGCATGAGTGTACTGGGGGCGAGGATCGCCCAGATCACCGTCGCATGGCCGCGAACGATTAGCGTACCGGATGTACCAACGTTCATCCAGCTGCTCAGCGGGCAGGTGATCGAAGCCATTGAGCGCCGCGCGAAAGTCTTGCTGATCATGCTCTCCAACGACCTGGTTCTGACCGTTCACCGCCGGATGTCTGGGAATGTGGAATTGTTAGAAGCCGGCGCGCCGCCACCACGGTATGAGCGTGTTCGCCTCAATCTGACTGATGGGCGCGCCATCGCCTATTCCGATCCTCGTAAATTCGGCCGCATGGCGCTCTATGCGGGTGTCGATCTACCAGCCACATTGGCAGATTTTGGTCCAGAACCACTGGATCCGGAATTCACGGACGAAGTGCTGATGAAGATCCTCGCCAGCACCCCGCGCGCGATTAAAGCATTGCTGCTGGATCAGCACGCCATCGCGGGTCTCGGCAACATCTACGCGGATGAATCGCTCCACGCCGCGGGCATTCATCCGCTCCTCCCAGCCAATAGCCTGTCTTCCGCCCAGATTGGGGCGCTGCATGCCGCGATCATCAAAGTCCTCCAACTCGGGATCGCGCATGGCGGGACGACTTTTGGCCGTCACCGCGGCTTCTATGGTGAGGTAGGTCATAATCTCGAACACTTGCGGGTCTACCAGCGGACGGGCGAACCCTGCCGGACCTGCGGTACACCGATCGTCCGTATCGTTGTCGCACAGCGCGGCACGCATCTCTGTCCGAATTGCCAGCCAAACATGCACTCATGTAGTTGAAGATAAAAGAGGAGTTCCACGCATATGGCCACGCCATCCCCGGTCGTCACGCGACTGTACCTGATCCGCCACGGTGAATCCTTCCCCAACATCCAGCCGATCGTCGGCGGAATGCGCGGCGACGCTGGCCTGACACCACTGGGTATAGCTCAGGCGCAGGCGCTCTCTGAACGTCTGGCGCGGACCGGTGAGATCCAACCAGATGTCTTGATCGCCAGTACACTGCCGCGCGCGCGCCAGACGGCTGAGATCATCGCACCTGCGCTCGGTGTTCCGATAGCGTTCGATGAGGGGGTGCATGAATTGCGCCCGGGCGAAGCCGATGGCATGCCGATCGGCGAATACAAAGCGATGTATGGTATTCCTGATTTCGCGACAAATCCTTACCAGCCATTATCGCCAGGTGGCGAAAGTTGGGCGTCTTTTACCTTGCGAGTCGGCGAGAATTTGCAACGCATAACCACGGAACACGCTGGCAAGACGATCGTGATCGTCTGCCATGGCGGCGTCATCGACTCCTCGTTCCTGGTCTTCATGCGTATGCCTGCACAGGTCATCCCCGCCGTCGAGTTTACCACCCATAATACCTCTATCACCCTCTGGGAACGGCATCAACGAACAGACCGCACACCCGGCACCGGACCTTCCGGGCGCTGGCGACTGGTGAAATATAACGATGATACGCATCTTCAGCAGTTGGGTAAAAATGAGCCGATCGACTGGAGCGCCGTGCCGATGCCGTCCGAACGCAATATGGGCGAAGAGGATCGCAATGGTCACCAGGCCGTGCCACAGACGACCGAGCACTGATCGCTAGCGCATGCTCAAGGCTGATCCTCTGGAATGGCAAGGGGAAGCAGCAGGGGCAGGTAGATTAAGGGCAGTCGCGTCGCTGGAGTTTCTCTGCGAACAGGGGTGCAACCGGTTTGACGACTGCCCATTTGCTACGGCCCCATTTGGGCTCGCTGGAATTGAATCAGAGACCTTTACACGGGATTGCCTCTCGTGTTCTGATGTGGTTAGTGCGGCACCGGACCATCCGGTTGGGGTCGCGCTAGCGCCCGCCAACCAGGACGAGATCACTGGGAAGAGTGTCAGATGCCAGCGCATCGATCAGTTCCAATATCTCGCCAGCATCTTTCGCGAAAACGACGCGGTCGCCAACTTGCTCCTGGAAGCTGGCGACCGTCACATCATCGAGAAATTGCGCGCCAGCGTTATCCAGCACGATGCGCGGCAACAACACGATTCGCCGCCAATCATCGCCCAGTTGCGCGGGTTCGGCCTGACGCCTCTGAGCGATGGCATGCAAAATGTCCTGGCCACAAAGTAGCCCCGCGACGGTGACGAGCGGCCCAAAGAAACCATTTTCGACACACAGCAAGTCGACGCGCAGTTGCTCAATCTTATTGAGATCGGCGGCCATTGCGCTGATGACCTCCCGCGCCATCGTCGCAGTGACCAGCGTAATGTGGGTCGGGTGGGGCAATCGGGCCGGAAGTTTGCGGCGGACCCGGCTCCAATAGTCAAGATGGCGCCGGGTCATACCCACCCCATTCTCGGCCTGCGCAAAGTCGCCATAGTGTGTGGCGCGTGGAAATGGCTTACCGGTCAGGTAATACCATTCGTCAGAGAGGTAAACGAATGGCTCCCCAATCTCGGCCTCGAAGCGCCGTTGCCAATGACGCACCTGACGCACGATCGTCTCCGCCTCCGCGAGAGTATACGGACGCAGAGCGGGCAGATTGCCGATCTTGAGCATATTGTTGAACTTCGTGACGCCGACCGGCACAGCGGAGATGGAGAGTACATGCGGGCGCAACGCCGCCAGGTCGGCGATTGAACGATCAATATGCTCGGCATCATTCATCCCCGGACAGAGCACCAACTGTGTATGGACCTGGATGCCCAGGTCGCCGAGCCGTTGGATATGCTCGATGATCTCCCCAGCACGCGGCCCGTCCACCATCTGGCGCCGTAGCTCGGGCTCAGTCGTATGCACCGAAACGAAGAGCGGGGAGAGATGCTGCTCGGCCAGACGTTGCCAATCCAACTCTTTCAGGTTCGTGAGCGTGATGAAATTCCCGAAGAGGAATGAGTAGCGGTAATCATCATCTTTAATGTAGAGCGTGTCGCGCATGCCCAGCGGCAGTCCACGCTGCGGCGTGTGGCGCTTGGGCAGCCCATCGATGAAGCAGAAAACGCACTTATTCGCGCAATTGCGGATAAATGGCGCTGGCTCCTCCCCGAAGAGTATCCCAAGATCTTCATCAACATCCTTACGCAGCGTCAGGGTGAGGGCCGTTTGTTGGCGGCTGACCTCAAGAGTCAGTTCCTCATCCGCGATAAGGTAATGATAGTCGATCAGGTCACGCAACGGGCGACCGTTGATGGCCTGAATGAGATCGCCGGGGACGAGGCCGACGCGGTCCGCCGGGCTTTCGGGTACTATCTCGCGAACCCATCCATAATATTTGGGCATGCCCTGGTCTCAAGTCTTCCTGTCCGGGGGGCTAGCCGCCAGACCTCAAATCTCTCGCGCTGTTCGCTCTGCGTGATCCGGAATCTGGAGCGAGCCCATTGTTGTTACCCGTCCCTACCGGCGTCGGCCGCAAGTTGCGGGGCGACGGTCAGAGCGCACCCACGCGCGGATGAACGCGATATAGTATAGCCCAGCGAAAGGCCTTGGGTCAAACGCGGTGCGATGTGGACAGGCAGGGTACGCAAAGGCACACAGCATATCATGAAACGATTTGCGCCACACACCTCTTTGAAGGAGCGTGCGCTGTCGATAGTGTGCAGAGGAGATTTCCAACCCCTTGTGCATGACCCACCCAACGATAGGGCGAGCGGCACCAGGCAAGCGTCAGGCCTCGGCACCCAACAGCCGGTGGCCCATACAGAGGAGATTATTCTATGCCTAGTACCGGTCACCATCTCTCATTGAAGCATCGCCTCTTGATCTCGGCAGTAATCTCAGCGGCCGCGATAATCGTGATCAGTCTGATTGGCCTCATTGGCGTTCAGAACGTAACACAGAGCACATCCGTCGCCATCCGCGCGGATTATGCTAATACCACCGCCATCACGCAGGTGCGAGGCACCATCAGTAGTCTGGATCGCGATTTCCGCCAGGCGGTAATCGAGACGGATCCAACCTGGATCCAGCAGGCACATGCCCTGGAGAAGTCTGACGAGACCGATCTGATAGCGGCCCTGGCGGTATATAACGCACTACCCCAATCAGGGAATGCGGCCGCCGCCGCCGCCAAACTGAATGGCGATATCTCGGTATGGCTGGCTACCCTCCACACAATGGAGCAATATGCTGGACTCAATACACCACAGGGCGACGCGACCGTCCTGGTGATCTTGCATAGCCAGTGGCTCCCACAATCGCAATCCCTCAACCAATCCATCCAGAATATTATCCTGAGCGATCAACAGCGCGGCCAGACCGTGCTGGCCGCCGCGAGTGCCAGTACCCGCTGGCTGGTGACTATTGAGATTGGCGTTGGTCTCGTGGCGCTTTTCCTGGCTTTGGGATTCCTCACCCTGACGAATCGTCGCATCAATAGTGGCATAGCCACGCTCTCCCTGTCTGTCACAACGATGACCGCCGGCGACCTGGAATTGACGACGGCGATGCGCACACTCGCGACCACCGGCGATGAATTTGGCTTGCTGGCTCAACATTTCATACAATTGGGCAGCGTCTTTGGGCAGATCATCACGCAGGTTCAGGCGGCCAGCGCCAATATCAATCTCATGATGGACCAGATCGGGCTGGCCGCGCGGCAGAGCGGCGGTGCCGTCGAGCAGGTTGCCCAATCTTCACAGGTCGTGGCCGCTGACGCCCAGGCACAGAACGAGGATCTCTCTCAATCGACCGAGAGCCTGGACACTCTCTCCCAGCGAGGGTCTTCCATTCAGGAACGCGCAGTGGCGATGATGCAAACAATGGAAGTGCTCAAGGAGAGCGTCGCGCATACGGCTGATCGCATTCGCGCGCTAGGAGATCGATCACAGACCATTGGACGGATTGTCCAGACCATCAACGAGATCGCCGAGCAAACAAATCTGCTGGCGCTGAATGCGGCGATTGAAGCTGCGCGTGCTGGGGACCATGGCCGGGGATTCGCGGTTGTGGCCGATGAAGTCCGTAAGTTAGCGGAACGCTCCGCAACCGCGACCAAAGAGATCGGCGTCATTGTAGGCGAAACTGTCACCGAGACGACCGAAGCGGTGACGGCTATGCGACTTGGCTCCCAGCAGGTGGAAGAAGGAGTCGCGCGGGTACGTGAGGTAGAGCGCGCGGCGGTCGAGATGTCTGAAAGTCTGCGCGATGTGAGTATGAGGATGGGCACCGTCGCCGAGGTGAGCCAGCGCAACACCGCAGCGGCCGAGGAGCTCTCGGCTGCCGCTGAAGAGATGAGCGCCCAGGTCGAAGAGACAATCGCGGCGACGAACTCGCTGGCCAACCTGGCGCAGGATCTCCGTAAGTCCCTGGGTGTATTTGCCCCAGAAGATACTGAATCGACGACGATCAACTTCACCGCTGCTCAGGCGCGCCGCCGCGTAGCATGAGCGCCTACCAACCACACAGCCCGGGCCGCCCACGAATGGAATTCGTGGGCTATTGCGCGTCAGCGCGTTATTTTCAATCCTCAAAACCGGATAAAGCCCGTTATTTTTATAATATCGCCCAATGGATGTTCCTATCACTCTCACATCCGTGATGGGAACATCTGGCACCGGACTGGCACTGGACTGGCACCGGACCTTCCGGCTTCCGGCTTCCGGCATGTTGCCCACCTCACCCACGTACGGCAACAATCGGTTGCGACCGATTTCGTATTACGCGACCATGAATGTATTCAGGGGTAGGCACAACTGGGGCGATAGGCCCGGTTTGCGCGGCAATCCGCCTGATACGGATAAGCGCACTCGCTCGAATCGTTCATCGTGATTCGAGCGAGTGCGCTTATCCGACGCTTAGGGGCTGCGATCAGGCCTGGCTCTTCATATTGACGAGCGTCATCAGGATCGAATCAGCTGTCGTGATGACTTTGGAGTTAGCCTGGAACCCGCGCTCCGCGACAATCATGTCAGAGAACTCGCGGCTCAGGTCGACATTGGACATCTCCAACGCGCCTGCCGTAATAGTTCCCAGTCCATTGGTGCCGGGCGTTCCAGTGGCACCACCCGAGGTACCAAGATTCAGCGTATAGGTCTGAGCGGAACCCGTTCCGTTCGTTCCCAGTGCTGACGCTGGAATGGTGACTGTCATGGTCGCCGCAGGGGTCGTAGTCGTGATGACAATATTGTTGCCGGCCATAGCTATTGCCACGTTGGGGTTGGTATTCGCCACCCCATTGATCAGCAGAACGGGTGCTGATGCTACCGAAGCGGTACTCGCAACCTGGAATTGCACTTGAAAGCTTGAGGGAACCGGCAGTCCTGTCAGCCCAGCGGTAGGAATGCTGCCGCCGATAGTGATACCCGTCGGCACGGACAGTCCACTGTTGGGCACATAGAGCGAAGGCACTGTCGGCTGCTGGTTATAGCTGCCACTGACCGCCGTACCGGTCGTGAAATTTGGGAGCGTTGTCGTCGTGTTGGGCGTGCCAGAGTTCAACGTTGTCTCATACATGCTGTTGTTCAGCGCCATCAAGCCTGATGGGTTGGGGAAGGTAACCAATGAGATCTGCGCCAACGGAACGGTCGTGCCCGTACTGGTCACACCACTGACCGTACCATCAGTCGCGACGTTGAAGCTGGCGTACGTCGTCGGAATATTGATTGGTGCCAGCGGAGCGCTGGTATTGATTGCAGGTGGCGATCCTTGCGCCTGGAAGCCCAGGAGCATCAGACCTGTGTTCGGGTTGATCAGGTTGCCATTGGCATCGCGGTCGAAGGCACCATTGCGGGTGTAGTAGATGCTTCCGTTGCTATTGACCGCGAAGAATCCATTCCCCTGGATCATGAAATCGGTCGGTTTGCCGGTGGTCATCGCGCTGCCCTGGGTAAAGACCGGCATATTCCCACCAATCTGGACTCCCAGGCCAATCTGTTTCGGATCGATGCCGCCCGCGGTCGCCGTCGGCGCCGCCGCGCCACGTACTGTTTGGCTGACCATCGTCTCGAAGTTGGTCTCGTTACCCTTGAAGCCGACGGTATTCACATTGGCGATGTTATTCGAGATGACGCTCAGATAGGATTGAAACGACTGTAGACCGGTGATGGCGGTGAAGAGCGAGCTGAGCATGATCAATTCCCTCCGTTGGTGGTCGTGGCTGTCGCGCTACCGGTGGTCGTCGTGCCACCGCTGCCAGTAGCTGTCGTGCCACCGCTGCCAGTGGCTGTCGTGCCACCGCTACCAGTGGCTGTCGTGCCGCCGCTACCAGTGGCTGTCGTGCCGCCGCTACCAGTGGCCGTCGTGCCGCCGCTACCAGTGGCCGTCGTCGTGAGATCGGCGGTTGTGGCGGCTACCTGGGTAATATTGTTGACATCGATAGGTTGGCCATTGACCGTGACGGTGACGCTTGATCCGCTCACGGACATCACCGAGACCATGCCAGTTACGGTCTGGCCATTGACTGACCCAACGACGGCCTTTCCAATCAGCGAAGACGCGAGATTCTCTTGTTGCGCGACCAGGCCCTGTTGAGCAAACTGAGTCTGATTGAGTTGCGCGAGTTGAGCGATCATATCTTTGCCGTCCATCGGCTGCGTTGGATCCTGGTTCTGCATCTCCGCGATCAACAACTGGAGAAAAGCATTGGCGCCAAGTTGATTTGTCGGATCAAGCGAAGATCCTGACGAGGATCCAGAACTGGTAGGGGAACTATACGTCGTGCCCCCAATCGGACTGCTCATCGTGCGTGTCTCCTCCTTGCGTTTCACGCGTTGTAATTGACCGGGTGGCCCGGTGCCGCCGGTTGGCCCGGTGCCGCTACGGGTGAAGCGGTTCCCGCGGACTCGCTCGCGCTACCGAGCACACCAGCACCAGGAATGGTTGTGGGTTGTCCGACTGGCACCCCCGTCGCAGATGGCACTGAGGTGGCACTGGCACCGGGCCACCCGACGGGCCATCCAGCAGACCTCCCGGTCTGCTGGGTGATCCCGCCGATCGCCGTCGCAGATGGCTCCGGCTGATACTCAGATTGGGAGCCACCGGAGCCATCGCGTCCTGCCGAGGACCTCCCGCCGGTACCGGACCCTCCACCAGAACCATCCGCGGTCACCATCACCGACGCGTCGCCTGTGGTGCTATGCGCAGCCAGCGCATCGCGGATTGTCTGTTGATGGGCGGTCAGTAATGCCGCCGCCGCGTGTGTCGACGGCGTCAGTTGCGCGCTCAGCGCACCCTGCGCGTCGCGGCGTATAGTCACCTGGATTTGGCCCAGCGCGGGCGGACTCAGTCGGAGACGCATCTCCGTCGAGTCGCCACGCTGGAGAAGTACTGCCTGATGCACGATCATTTGGGTGAGGGGGTCAGCACCAGTGTCGCCGACATTACCAGAGACTCCGTCTGTCGACGCCGTGGTCGGCGTTGGCGCGGTCGACAACCCGATGGTGACCTGCTGTGGTCGCGACGCGTCGCTTGACAGCAATGGACCCAAATGGGTCGTCGCGCCCTTAGCGCGACTCGAGCTTGCACTAGTGTCACCGCTCATCCCTGAACTGGCATCAGTGTTGGCCGCTCCTGCCGCCAGCAAAGTCGAGAGCGGAGAAGCGGGATCGTTGCCAATCTGGTTGCTACCTAGCGATGCACTTGCAGCCCCGGAAACTCCGGTGCCTGCGGATCCTCCGAAGGCGCTGGCGGGTCCGGTGAACATCGGTGCCACCGGCGCGGTGAGGCCAGGTGTTTGCCCGGCGGCCAGTTGAACCTGGCCAGCGACTGGAGGCGCCAGTGCTGTCTGCCCAACTGTCATGGCCAACGCCACCGGCGCGGTTACGCCACCAGACCTTCCGCCGAGTGCGGTGGCATCGACCACCCCAGTCGCGGCAGAAGAGGGCGCGTCACGCGCCCGTTGTTGGCCTGTGGCACCTGGAACACCGGCAACAACAGCCGCGACATTCGGCCCTGGGGGCAAAGCGAGAGCCGGAAGGTCCAGTGCCGCCGGAAAGGTTGGTGCCGCCGGAAAGGCTGGTGTCGATTGAGCGCCCGCGCCACCTGCCACCAACAGCGCGCCTGAGGTCGCGCTGGCAACAGGCCAGCCTGCCCCTGGTTGCCCACCACTGGGCCCACCCGACCCTGCTACTGCTTCGCCATAGGCACCAGACCTTCCAGACGCGCCAGGGATAGCGGGAGTTGGAGGCAAGGGTAGCGCTGACCCGGTCGTCATAGGTTGGAATGGCAGAGAGATCATCAGAGGTATCTGACCGTAGAAAGGCTGGAGACTGGTATCGTGGTGTGTCGAATTCGACCCCGTCGATGATGGCGCGACTATCGGGAGGCCGCTGGTCCCAGCGGATAACCCGGCCATCAGGGGATCAAGAGCAGCATTGGGTCCCAGAGCGCCTCCATTGAGTGTGGACGTGGGTGCTCCGGATTTTCCGGTGGCACTGGCGCTGGTACCGGTACCGGGCCACCCGGCGGGCCACCAACCTGGCGACATAGCGCCAGCCGTCGTCGGGATTGGCGCAAGCATCTGGTCCGTAGAGCCAACCGGACTGACACCGGGTGCGCCTGCCACATCGCCCATTACCTGGGTAAACCCCTGGCCGTCACCTGAGAATCCCGGTGTCGTCCCCGTGGATGGTGCAGTGGATGCTGGCTCAGGAGCGACCGGTCCACCTGAATTTACAATCGCCATGGACATCTGTGGTTCCATCCATTCTCTCATGCGCAGTTATCAATCCACGGGTGGCGTAGACCTCCGCGCGGATCCGTGATCATTGTACGGGAGCCAATGCCGCCGTGAGCAGGGAGAATTTACCAGAGATCATCTGGCCAGCAGTCTGATAACGCAGCGACGTCTGGGCCATCTCGATCATCTGCTGGTTCACATCGACATTGTTGCCGTCGTTGCGCACCTGCAGATCATTGCGAGTGGTTGGCGCGGGCAGGGCGCCTGGCACCACCGCCAGCGGATTGCCGGTGCTCTGTTGAATCGCCGATTGTAAAGATTGCTCGAAATTGACATCGTGGGTGAGATAGCCAGGCGTATCAACATTGGCAATGTTCGTTGATATGATGTCCTGGCGTTGCGAAAGGCCGTCCAGCCCATAACTGAGCTGGGCCATGGTCGCGTCGAAGAGCGAAGGGGGTTGCATAGTATCTGCCTCCTTGTAAGTGCCGGATGAGGACCAGACTAGCGCCGGTCTCCGGCTTCGGGCTGATGCTGGCGCCACCGCGCCAGGGCGATCTCGCCGAGGCGTTCTGTCTCGGCACGTTGCGCGACCTCTGCGGCCGCTTTCTCCAGGTTTTCGAGATGGCGTTCCAACGCCAGACGATCTTGACTGGCAGCGACACAGGCACTGCGGCTGCTGGCCACGCGCGCGGCGATGGTGTCGCGCACGACGCGAACCCTGGTGACCTCCGCCGCCAGCCGCGCGACGCGCATCTGGCCAGACTGAATTGCCAACGCGTGCCAGACTGCCGCGCGCTGCGCATCTTGCAGTTCGATGAGACCTGCCTGGTGCGCTAATTCCGTCAGCCGGACAATGCCATCGGCCTGTGCCAGTCGTTGTTCCTCACGCGTCAGCGTAATCTGGCATTGCTCCTCAATGCGTCGACGGTGTTCCAATAGAGTTCGCAGTGGTTGTGACATAGGCGTTTGCACTCCTGGCAGCGATATTTCCGCGAGATCCAATATTCCCCCGTGTTCACTGGATCAGCGACTCAAGGGCGGCGATGGATTGATCGAACCGTGCCAACACGTGTTGATCCTGGCGGCGAAACTCTAACATGCGCGGCATGATCGCTATGGCGGCATCGACCGCCGGATTGGCGCCGGGCGTATACGCGCCGATCGCGATCAGGTCGCGATTGCGTTCATAGATAGCCAGGTGTTCGCGAAATTTCGCGGATGCCGCAAGATGAGCGGGACTGACGACATCGGGCATCGTCCGGCTGATACTATGGCTGATGTCGATGGCCGGATAGAGCGACTCGGCCGCCAATTGACGCGCCAGGACGAGATGACCATCCAGGACACCGCGTACCGTATCCGCGATTGGCTCATTCATATCGTCACCTTCCACCAGGACGGTATAGATCCCCGTGATCGCCCCCTGACGCGTCCGACCAGCGCGTTCGAGCAATCGCGGCAATGTGGCGAACACACTGGGCGTATAGCCGCGCAGTGCCGGTGGCTCTCCGGTTGCCAGGCCGATCTCGCGTTGCGCCATCGCCACACGGGTAACGGAATCGATCAAGAGGAGGACATGCAGACCACTATCCCGCAATTGCTCGGCGATTGAAGTTGCCAACCAGGCAGCTTTTAATCGCAAGAGCGCTGGCTGGTCTGACGTGGAGACGACCAGAACGGACCGGCGCAATCCCTCTGGGCCGAGATTCTTCTCGATGAAATCTTGCACCTCACGGCCGCGTTCACCGACCAGACCGATGACGATGACATCCGCCGCCGCACCGCGCGCGATCATACCCAGCAATGATGATTTGCCGACACCGCTCCCAGCGAAGATTCCCATGCGTTGACCGACCCCCAAAGTCAGCAGGCTATCGATCACGCGGACCCCTGTGGGGAGCGACGTAGCGATACGCGGCCGATCCAGCGGCGCGGGTGCGGCGGTGGAGCTTGCCACCCAGCGCACGTCGCGCAGTGGTCCCTGGCCATCGATTGGCCGCCCCAGCGCATCGACGACACGGCCAAGGATGCCCTGACCAGTGGGGACGCGTGGCGGGTGGCGTAGCCGGGTGACTAAGCTGCCAGATTGCATACCATGCAGCTCACCCAGCGGCATGACGAGCAGCGCGTCATCACGAAACCCGACTACCTCGGCCAGAACCGGCTCTGGCACTTGCATCATCGGGCCTCCACCTGCATTGGCGATCTGCTTGGACAAACCGTGATGCGGGCCGCTACTGGGGGCACCGGACCTGCCGGCGGCACCGGACCATCCGGGTGCGTGTGGCACAATCTGGCAGGTTTCACCGATACTGGCATGCAAACCGCGAACTTCGACGGTCAGCCCGACCGCGCGGGTCACCACCCCACATGGCTCCAATACATCGAGATCGTGCACAGCGATGCCATAGGGCGCCAGATCGACCACGATATGCGCGTCCCGCGCCAATTCGCGTGGACCTGTCGGCGCATCCGCGACGGAAGCAGCGGACTTTCCGGACAGATCGGCTGGATAGTCCTTATATGGATGCTGTTCGTTGGAGCTCATGCGCACTCCTTCAATGGCCAGGCTATCGGCCCCTGCTCATCATTCGATATATGGGGAGACTCATGATCCGCAAGCGTCGCGCCTTCATCGGAGACAGGAAGGTCCGATGCGAGCAGCGACCCATCCATCTGCGCAAAGACTTCGCGCACCAGTGCCAGTAGCGCGGTGGGTTGGCCATCCAAATATTGGGTGCGTGTCTCAATGACACAGCCGCCTCGCTCAATCTGTTCATCCGCCAACAGACGCAGGAGTCCAGCATCCAACCCACGTTGCGACAACACAACTGACCAGTGTTCGACTAGCAATGGTTGATCCGCGGGATGGACACGTATCGTGGCACTCGCGCTCTCTTCCATCCGATCGATCAATGTGCTGACGCGACGCGCCAACAAAAGCGGATCGTGCGCGATAGACTCACCAAAGAGCGCATTGGCAACCTCCAGGCTGAGTTGTGTGAGGGTCGTCCGTGCATCGTGCAGTGCTGTACGGTGATTCCAGCGCGCGCCATTGACCAGGGATGCCAGATGATCGAGCAAGGCGTGATGAGCCTGGTCAAAGGCCACGCGCCCGTCACGCTCACCCTGAGCAAATCCCGCTTGATACCCGCGCTCACGCGCCGCGGATTCAGCGGCGGCGATACCTGACCGTGTGCACTCCAACTCAGTCTGACAAGCGGTGAGTCGCGTTTGCCAGAGTGTCGCTTCCTCCGCCACCGCCTGGGCAACGCGCCGCCGGACCGCCGCCTCTTCCTCGGAGATTGCCTGCGCATCTGCGGAGACATCCTGCGGCATGCCGGAACGTACGCGCCCGGTCGGATGTGGCAAGACAACCGCTTCGAGGTGGGGCAACAATGGCATTGCGTCACGCCAGGTGCCTGTGGCACGCGTCACCCAGGCTGGCCGTCGGCTGGCCTGGTTCTGATCGTGCTCCGCCTCAGAGGTCAGCACCGGCCCTTCCGGCTTGCTCATCTGTCGCGCATCCCAATCGGCGCATTTCTCGATATTCTTCTTCATGCGTCACCTTCCCACCTACCTGGGCTGACTGTGCCGACGAGGGTCTTCCCGTCGGCGCAACCCTAGACCATTTCGTTCTCGCCACCACGATTGATGACAATCTCTTCCTGTTCCTCCAGGCGGCGGACGATGCTCACAATCGACCTTTGCGCGCGACTCACCTGGTCGGCACGCATCGCCCCCATCGTCTCGATCTCATCCTGCAGCATTTCCGCGGCGCGGGTCGACATATTGCGAAAGATCGCCCGACGCATCTCCTCTTTCGTGCCACGGAGCGCGCGCGCCAGGTCTTTCAGATCCACCTCGCGGATGATACGTTGAATGGCGCGATCTTCCAGTTTGGCGATATCCTCGAAGACGAACATCTTGGACCGGATCTGATCTGCCAGGTCGGGTGCGGTCGCCTCTAAATGTTCGAGCAACGCGCGCTCTGTATTGCGATCAGAGCGCATTAGCACCTGCACCAGGAAATCGACGCCGCCCGCACCAGTACCCGTCCGTGTCACGGCGCCTGAGAGCCGTTGTTTCAGCAGCCCTTCGACTTCGCGCACCACCTCGGGGGGAGTTGGCTCCATAGTCGCGATGCGATACGCAACCTCCACACGCAGATCCGTCTCCAGCCGCTGCAGCATCTGTGCCGTCAGATCGGGAGCGGTCCGCGACAGGACCAGCGCCACGGTCTGTGGATGTTCGGCATTGAAGAAATCCGCCAATTGATTGCGATCGACATCTCGCAGGAATTGAAAAGGGGCATTCGCGCCATGCGCATTCAAGCGCTTCAGGACATCTTCGGCGGCGGTCGGGCCCAGGACGCGAGTCAGAATCTCGCGGGCCGCCTCCAATCCGCCCGAGGCGATGGCGGGACCAACACCTGTGCGCTCCAGGCTCTCTTCCATCACGCGATTGATAACCTGGGGATCGAAGCGTCGCAGGTTCAACATATCGGAAATCAAACGTTCGACTACTGGTCCAGGGAGATGCTTCAAGACCTCCGCCGAGAGTTCCGGACCCAGGCTAGCCAGCAGCAATGCCGCCTTCTCGCGCCCAGTCGGCGGTTTATTCGACACATCTGGCATCGTCTGGCCCACGGGGACCAACGCGGTATCGCTCTTGGCTTGCATATCGCTCTCCCTCTCCGTTTTACGCCCCACCGACGTTGACCCAGGACGCCAGATACCGCCCCGATTGCCGGATATCAGTTCGAATGCCACAGGATCTGTTTGATGTCCTGTGCCGTTTCATTCACTCTTCGATGTAACTCAGGATGACATTCGCCAGCACATCGGGGTGTTGCTTGGCTGTCGAGATGAGATCTTCGCGGAGGCTATTGCGGCGCGCGATCTCGGCCTCAGTCAATTGCCGCTGGCGCGCCTGTTGCAGGCTGTTCCCTGTTTGTCCGCTGGTCAATAGAATCGCCTCGCTCTGACCACCGTCTCCATCACCAGGCGCGGGGAGAGCGACGGACGGACCAGCCGCTCCAGCGATGCTGGCGCCCGCATTGTTCTCTGGCATGAGCATGACCGTAGTCGACGACAGTGCGCGACGAGGACGGCGGGTGGCGCGATACGCGAAGACCAGAAGGGCCAGCGCGACGACCGCAATCAATGCGCCACGCAAATAGAGATCAATCTGCGCCTGTTGCTGCTGAGTCTTCAAAGCCTGCTGGGCAGCGATGACATTCGATTGATTGAATGGTATCGCCGTGACAGTGATCAGGTCACCGCGCGTCGGATCCAGTCCAATGGCATTCGCCACGGCTTGCTGGATTGCGGCGATGGTCGCGGGTGGATACGTGCCGTCCAGGAAGACCGCCACGGTCAGACGCTGCACAGTACCGGGCGCTTTCACCAGATGGGAGACCGTCTGGGAGACATTGTAGACCGTGTTCGTGTTCGTCTGGTTATAGGTCGAGCTCCCTGTACCGCCCGTGACTGTCGGCGTCGGCACCAGATTGCTCCCGGTCCCTGGCGGCCCGCTGGTGGTCGGGCCGGCAGGCCCATTGGAAGTCGTTGAACTGGTTGATTGGCTGGAGACCTGGTTGGGTTGCTGCCCATAGGTCGTGCTGTCTTGCTGTAACTGATCCCAATTGAGAGTTGCATTCACACGCACGACAGCTTTGCCGGGCCCCAACACCGTCGCCAGCATACTCGAGGCTTCCTGGCTGAGTTGTGATTGATAGGATTGCTGGACGTCCATCGCGGTGCCATACGTGGCAGTGGTGAGGGTTGTGCCCACCCCAGACTGTTGCACTTGATCTGAGAGGTTGACGCCATTCGTATCCACAACGGTCACATTTTCGGGCTTCAAGCCCTGCACTGAACTCGCCACCAGGTGCATAATGGCCATGACCTGGCCGGGATCCAGCTGGGCGCCGGGTTGCATGCCGATCACCAGTGAGGCGGTGGGGTCGGCCTGCGACGAAGTATATAAGGAGCTTTGCGGCAGGACGATATTGACCCAGGCGCCCGTCACCCCGTGAATCTGCATGATCGTCCGTTCCAGTTCGCCTTCCAGGCCACGCAAATAGTCGAGTTGCTGGGTGAAATCTGTCATAGTCAGCGGATTGGCTTTGTCAAAGATCTCGAAACCGACGACCCCATTATTCGGTAAACCCGCGCCCGCGAGCATCAGACGCGTCTCGCTCACCATGCTCGTCGGCACCAGGATCGCATTGCCATTGTCAGCGAGCTGATAGGGGATCTTGCTGGTCTTCAGCTGAGTGACGATCGCCGCCGCATCCTGGGTGCTCAGGTTACTAAAGAGCACCCCATAAGAAGTTTGCTGTGACCACGTGGCGAAGAAGAAGATCATGGCGATCAACACCACCGACCCAACACCAAGCGCTACTTGCTGCAGACGCGACAAAGTCTGCCAGCGATCACGCGCGCGGGTCGCGAGTGTGGAAGGAGCAGGCAACATACGATCATCTTCCTCTCAGAACCGGACGGTCCGCCGGATGGACTAGTTCCAGTGCTGCTTGACTATCATGAGATTCGATTGGCCAATTCGGAGATACGTGCGCGCAGAAGCGGAACGTGGCTGACAGACAGTCCGCTGTCGCTGGCAAACCGGCCCGGTGCCGCCGTGGTGGCCTGGTCGACCACAGTAGTTACGCGGGCCAACTATGGTCAACCAGGTTGCCAGGAGCAGGGTACGAGCCCGATGCCAGCCAGTGGCCACGCTCAGACGGGAATTTGCATCATCTGGTTATAGGTATCCAGTGTTTTGTTGCGGACCTGGACGGCGAGGTCAAAGGTTACCTTGGCTTTCTCCATCGCGATCATCGCGGAGTGGATGTCGGTGGATTGGCCAGTGACCAGTTGTTGGGCCGCCTGGTCGGCGGCGCTCTGGGTACTGTTCACGGCGTCCACTGCCTGGCCCAGCAATTTCCCGAAGGTATCGGTGATGATACTGGGGCCAGCGAGCGAGGCAGCGCCGCCGGAAGGTCCGGTGCCAGTCACGCCGGCATTCGAACCGGCGCCAAAAGCTTCGGGGGCGTTCCCAGCGGGTCCAATGGGGCTTAAGCCCATTGCAACGGGCAGAATCGGCATCATGGTCAGGCTCCTCTCCCGATGCTCAGGGCATCGGATGCCATACTTTTGGCGGTATTTACCGCGGTGACGTTGGCCTGATAGGCGCGGCTTGCCCCCATCATGTCAGAGATCTCGGTGACGAGGTTAACGTTGGGATAGACAACGTACCCATTGGCGTTGGCCTGCGGGCTGGTCGGCTCATAGACGAGGCGGCCCGGGGTCGTGTCATTGGCAATGGTACTGACCTGGACGCCAAGGGGCAGAGCTTGCGCGTAGCCGCCACCAGCTTGCGGCGTGGGCGGCGTGGGCGGCGTGAATGGGTTCTGGGTCGGATCCCAGGTCTGGAAGATGACCGCCTCGCGTTGATACGGCCCGCCTTGCGCGGTCTGCGTCGTATTGACATTCGCGATGTTATTCGAGATAGTGTCCATACGAGTCTGCTCGGCGGTTAATCCAGACCAACTGGTGAAGAGCGAGGTAAAAAAACTCATAGATCCGCTGACTCCTTTCTGTGTGGGGTGCGTGACATCTGGGTGGCCCGTCCGGTGCCAGTGCCAGTGCAGGCAGACGATGTATAGCAAAAGTGGCATGGCGTCCCGTTGGCGCATCGGCAATCTGCCACGCGCCGCGAGCGCGAACGGAGATCCTTCTCCACTTGGGGGTTCGCGCTCGCGTATTCACAGGTGCAGGTGTAGCATACCCTCAATGCCCACCCTCTCTAAAGGGGCGAATGTCCCCAGCTCCTTTCCCGGATATCCCTCTGGCAGGATTCTCATACTGCCCAGAGGGATATCCGGCGGCCCCTATGGCGTTAGCCGATGCAGGTCGCGCGGAAACGTCGCCGCGAGCTTGACGCTGGGTAATCCGATCAGTTGCGCCAGCAGGCGCTCCAGACCGATCGCGAAGCCACCATGCGGCGGCATGCCATATTTGAAGGCATCGAGATACCAGGCAAGGGGTTCCGCAGGCATGCCAGCCCGCGCAAGCGCCTCGCGATACGCCGCATACGTATGGAGACGTTGGCCACCAGTCACCAATTCCAGGCCTCTAAAGAGCAGATCGAACGAATTGGAAGCCGGGTGGCCCGGTGCCTGCGACGCGGGTCCGCGTGCTGGGAAGATCCGGGAGGCGCCCACGCGAACCCGCACGATCAGGTTCAGGCGCGCTCCCGGCAATCGTCACCGTCGTCCATCTGCATCCTCCGTAGCCCGGCACATAGCCATGCGCGGCCATAAAAAAACCCTCGCCTCCGCTGGGAGGACGAGGGTTGCTCGTGGTGCCACCTCTTGTATTCCGTCGACGCGCCGACACACGCCTCGGACTTAGCCGACCCACAAGAATGGGGGCCGAAGCGCGCTAACGGGCGCACCCGAGTCTGGCAGCGCGGCGCGGTGGGCCGCGCGCTTCCAGCTGGCTCCGAGCTGTCCTGTCGGAGGGGAAAGGCGACGGTTGCAGCAAGTGCGTCGCTCTCTAGACATTCCCCGGCCGAACCCGGCTCATCGTCACCATATCGCTGGTATGTCGCAATGATACCATGCTTCCCTGTATAAATCAAGGGTCACGGGGATTGCGCGGGTGAGAATGCTCCACCCGCAATGCCAGATCGTTCGATGCCGGTCTGACTTGGCGCTATGGCGTTGGCGTGGGAGCGGAAGCGCCGCAGAGGAGGCGAGCAATACCCGCGCCGCCGCGGCCCCCGAAGCCCGTGCCACCCGCTCCACCAGTGCTCGTGCCACCGGTGCTGGTGCCGTTCCCATTGCCACGACCACCACCCGCGCCACCCGCGCCGCCTCGCCCACCACCCGTGCCGGGGATCTGGAGGAAGCTGGTAGACGCGCTACCCGTCGTCGTGGTCGTCGTGCCACCCGTCCGGCCAACAACCAGGCGATCACCCACGCTGACACCCTGGACGGCGATGTAGCGTGTCCCGTCAGTCAGGCCCAGCACAACTGGGACCGCGGTGAAATTGTTGTGGACATCCTGTTCGACGACGTAAGCCGCCTGGGGGCTGTCCTGAGCGAGAGTAGCAGTCGCCTGCAGATCGGTCTGCAAATCGGTCACCGCAGTCTGATAAGCCTGAGTGACAGTGCCACAGGCCAGTAACTTATAACTACCAGCTGGAGCTGCCGCGACCGCGAAGGTCACAGCAGTGGCGGGGATGAGAACGACGCCACGGCGCTGCTGCGTCACAATCGTAACGGTCGCTGTCATCGCGGGCAACAGGGTCACCCCCGTGGCAGGAGTCGAGGTAACGTCAATGGTCACGGGGTATGTCACGACGCCCTGGGTGGTGACTCCCGCTGGCGAGATGGTCGTCACTTTACCGGTGAAAGTTCGTCCCTTGAACGCCAGCACCGAGAACGTCGCCACCTGGCCAATGGCAACCTTGCTGATGTCGGCTTCATTGACATTGACGAGCACTTGCATCTGCGAGAGATCGGCGATCTGCACAAACGGTGCACCCGGGGCGTTGCCGACCTGGCCATTGACCTGGGTGACCTGGCCACTGTGTGGCGCGGTGATGGTGGCGTTTGCCAGGTTTGTCTGGGCGGTCTGCAAAGCGACCTGGGCGGTCTGTTGATTCAACAGAGCCGACTGATACCCATTCTGGGCGCTAACCAGGGCTGCCTGAGCTGATTTCACACCATTCTGCGCTGTGGTGATTTGATTCTGCGCGCTGGTAACCTGAGCATTCAGCGAAGCCACCGTAGCATTGTACGTATCCTGGGCCTGCTGATCGCAGGAGACAACCGGTGTTGGCACCGGTGTTGGCGTCGCGGTCCCCGCTGGGGTTGGTGTGCTGGACGTCGTTGTGCATTTCGCGATGGCCGTCTGCTCAGTATCATAGGCGACAGCCTGCTGTGCCTGCACCTGCGCTTGGACGTTGCTCAGGTTCGTTTGCGCATTGGTCAGGGCGGTCTGGGCGGTTGTGATGCCATCCTGGGCATTCGTGATAGCCAGGTTAGCGGAATTTACGCTATTTTGCGCGGAGTTCACCTGGATCTCGGCCTGCGTCAGAGCATTCTGGAGCGAAGTGGGGTCCAATTTCCCCAGTACCTGGCCAGCGGTGACCGCTTGGCCAACCGAGACATCGATCTCTTTGAGGGTTGATGTTCCCTGGACGATGACATTATAGAGCGCGCTCTGGAGTGGGCCGGTGCCGCTGACGGTCAACGCCAGCGTTCCCTGGGTTACGGTGGCATACTGATACACGATCGGTGTCTGGTTAGTGGAGTGGCGAGTGACGAAATATCCGGCGATCAATGCCAGAATCACGACGCCCGCCACGGCCGCGAGGATGCGGTTGCGGCGCTGAGTATTCGAGGTCGCAGTCAGCGCATCTTGGTCTTCTTCATCATAAGTGGGCAGAAATAAGGTTGTTTGCGTGGAGACATCGGCATCGCCTGGGAGGCCAGGTGCGGCTGAAGCATGCGGATCAGGTGGTGACATCAGGTTGTCTCTTCCCTTCTGTGCGCGTCGGTGTGGTGGGTGGTGGGCATCGAACACATTCCTTTGAGCAATGAAGCAAGACAGCGCCTCACTGGAGAGTCACTTCACAGAAGCAATGAAACTCTTAATCCCTGAAATATTGCTGAAATCAATGTGAATGACACCAATGGTACTAACAAGCTCGTCCACGCTACCTGGCACTGTGATGCCACTGTGACCACAGGCTTCACCCATGTGTCTGATTCGTGACTTTTGGACCGTATTTTATCAACGGGGATACGACAGGGCTTTGAAGCAAGAAACAAGGCTGAGCAACCCAGCCAATCTCCTTCAAGACAAACAGCGCGTGAAAGATCTACGCGATACGACACAGAACAAACCGGAGGTCTCAAGATGCGGGGCGAAATGATAGGTTCAAACAACAGCATGGCATCATTGCAGTGGTTATTCAGTGGCATTGTCGGTGGCCTGGTCATCTTGACATTGGGTGCCACGCTCGCGGTCCATATGACACCGCCTGTCATTCATTCCAGTCAGCAACAAGTGACAACACAGGGCAAGAGTCCGGCGAACTCCACCGCAAATGCTCCCGCGAGTAGTCCGACACAGCAGACCAAGGTAAGTACCGTCCCGACGAAGCAAATAAATCTCTCGATTGTCGCGACCATGACGATGCCAGATGGTTCAACAATGGGACCCACGTACTTGCCCACGACCTCCCTCTATGTTCCCGCGCACAGCATGGTGACGGTCACGATCGTCAATTATGATATCGGGGATACTGACCTCCCGGCTGGCTCGCCTTTCGCGAATGTCACCAATGTGGTCGGCGGATCCGCCAAGGTAGATGGCACATCTTACACGCAACTCGACATCACCAAAGTCGCCCATACCTTTACCATTCCTCAATTGAACGTGAATGTGCCAATTCCGGGCGATTCCCCCACGGGCGCATCTTCTCTCACAGTGACCTTCAGCTTCATGACCGGCGCGGCAGGCGTCTATGATTGGCGCTGCATGGACCCGTGCGGTAGCGGTAGCAGTGGCTGGGGTGGGCCGATGGCGACGATGGGCCAGATGGAAGGTACGTTGACGGTTGTCGCCTGATCGCGACCCGCGCGGCCAAACTCTTCGCGATCAGTTGAAATGAGGACACACGCCGGTCAGGGATGACACAGGCACGACCAGAGAGGGGCGCTGACGACTAACCGTCAGCGCCCCTCTCTGGTCGTGCTTCGCGATCATTGATTGAGCATCACCTCAGTGATGCCTTCGCCGCCCTCGCGCTCCGGTGGTGTACTGAAGGATTTTACGAGGGGATGGCGGCCAAGTTGCTCGCGGATCGCCTGGCGTAGCGCTCCAGTGCCTTTGCCATGCAGGATACGGACAAGTCGCATTCCCCCCATATAAGCATCATCCAGATAGCGATCGAGCGTGGGCAGCACCTCCTCGACGCGCATACCGCGCACATCGAGGCGATCCTCCGGCGCGGGCCGCACCTCCAATTTGGGCAACGAGAGCGTCACGCGCTCCAGCGCGCGCGCTTTGCGACGACTGAGCCGCTCCAGATCGTCGACGCGGATGCGCATCTTCATCATGCCCAACTGCACCTCCGCCTCGCCACGCGAATCGGGCAGGCCGATCAATTCGCCACGCAGATTCATGCTGATGACGCGCACAGGGTCGCCGACCTGGAAGGCACCCCCAATGACCTGATCAATGGCCGGTTCGTCACTGGATTCCGCTGGGGTACTCGCGTGGCTCCGACGGACGGGTACTGACCGGGGCGGTTCGGCCAGCGGCGCCAGGCGACCATCTGTGGCATGGATGCGCTCGCGCAGTTGCGCCAGTTGCGCTTCGGTCAAGCCTCCGCGCTGTGACTCCGCCCGCAAGCGACCGATATCCGAGCGCAGTTGATGGAGCTGCTTGCGCGCTTCGGCGCGCGCTTCGTTAAGGATCTGGACACGTTCGCGCTCGATCTCCACGCGTTGCGCCTCCAGTTCGGCCGCGCGAGCCAGCGCCTCATCTCGTTCACGTTCTACGGCGGCGCGTTCCATGCTGAGATGGAAGCGCTCGTCGGCCGCCGCCTGGCGGTCAGATTGGATCTCCGTGAGCAAGTCTTCCATCTTCAGCGAGGCCGTGCCCAGCATGCCGCGCGCGCGCTCGATCACCGCGCCATCCAGCCCCAGGCGCGCGGCGATCGCCAGGGCGTTGGATCGGCCGGGGATGCCGATGCTCAGCCGATAGGTCGGCGAGAGTGTCTCGACATTGAACTCCACCGAGGCGTTGGTGGCGCCCGCCTGATCGTGAGCGAAAGCCTTCAACTCGGTGTAGTGCGTGGTGGCGACGCAGGATGCCTCGCGCTCCAGCAGCGTCAGCAAGATCGCGCGCGCCAGCGCCGACCCTTCGCTGGGATCCGTCCCCGCTCCCAGTTCGTCCAGCAAGACCAACGTCCCCCGCCCGGCCAGTCGCAGGATCTCGATGATGCGCGTCAGGTGCGAGGAAAATGTCGAGAGCGACTGTTCGATGGATTGCTCGTCACCGATATCAGCCAGGACATCGTGAAAGATCGGCATCTCTGAGCGTTCATCGGCCGGAAGGTGCAGCCCCGCCTGCGCCATCAGCGCCAGCAATCCCACCGTCTTCAGCGCGACCGTCTTGCCGCCCGTATTGGGGCCAGTGATGACGACCATCGTGAACTGGTCACCCAATTGGAAGGTCAGCGGCACGACCTTGCCGGTCAGCAGGGGATGGCGCGCCTCCACGATGCGCAACCGTCCCTGATCATTCAGTCGGGGCGAGATCCCGCGGATAGCCTGGCTATAACGCGCCTTGGCAAATTGCAGATCGAGTGTCGCCAACAATTCGACGGCGGCGGTGCAGTATGGTGCCTGTTGCGCTACCGCGTTGGAGAGGTCCGCCAGAATGCGCTCGATCTCGCGGCGTTCATCCAGTTCCAACTCACGGAGGCGGTTATTCATATCGACGATCACCATTGGCTCGATGAAGACCGTCGCGCCGCTGGAAGACTGGTCATGAACGATGCCCTTCACCTGGTTGCGCGCCTCGGCGCGAACCGGCAAGACATAACGTCCCTCACGCATGGTAATGAGATTATCCTGAAGCGCGCTGCGGAATTCATTGACCAGCCCATTCAAGCGCTCCTGCAAGCGTTGCTGGGATGCGCGTATCTGCTGCCGCAGGTCGCGCAGGTGCGGGCTGGCGCTGTCGCGGACACTGCCATCGTCGGCGATGCAGGCCTCGATGCGATCATCGAGATCCTGGCGGACCGGAAGATCCGCCCCCATGCGATGCAACAGGGGATAGGTCTCGTCGAGGCGCGTCAACTGGCGATGCAGATACGTCGAGGAACGCATCGTCACCTGGACCTCGATCAACTGCTCAGGCGAGAGGATGCCGCCGCGCTCCGCCAGCCCCACTGACGCGCGAATGTCGCGCGCCGCGCGGACGCCGATCTCGGGGCGCTGGTCGAGGAGGCGCTTGGCTTCGGAGGTGAAGGCCTGACGCTGCCGGACAATCTCCAGTTCATCGCTGGGCAACAGTTCCAGCGCCAGCGCACGGCTGGCGGAGAACGCGCAATGCTCCGCAAGGCGTTCGATGATCTTCGGAAATTCCAGGGTCAAACGGCTTTTTTCGTGCATATCCTCTATCTCGATAATCTCTCGGCAACGCCATCCGCCGCTCACCTTACGAGCGATTGGTCAGCGTCGACCGTGGCTACTGTTTTCTCTGCTATGATGAGATACGCGCGCCAGTGTTCCCCACTCTCGATCTCGGCCCAGCCGCGCAACCCCGCGCGCCGCAAGGGTAACCGTTGTTCGATCACATCGGAGTTGGCCGGTTGCGGGGTCGTGTCTACCACTGCGCGGCCATAGACGATACGTTGGATCGCGACGAGCATCCGCAACCCTAGGCCGTGGGACAAAAGATGCGCGCCTTCGACGATGATCAGCCGACCGCCAGGCCGCAACACGCGCGCCACCTCGCACAGCGTCGCTGGGTCGGCGATATAGGGAGCCGGAAAGGTGCTGACAACACAATCAAACGCCGCATCTGGGTAAGGCAAGGCTTGCGCGCGCCCCAGTGTGATTACCGCCGCCAGACCGCGCCGCCGCAGGGTATGCTGGGCCCCGCGCACCATCGCTGGCGAGGCATCGATCGCCTGACACTGGTAGCCCGCCGCCACCATATCCGCCAGGAGCCAACCGGGACCACAGCCCAACTCCAACACGGCAACGCCCCGTAGCCGGGGTAGGGCAAGCCGTTGCCAGACGCGCCAGCGACCGGCGAACGGGATCGTGCTCGCCAGCCAGTAGAGCGCCGTATTGCGATACAGCAGATCGAAGGTCCAGAGGATGATGCGCGGCCGCCACGCGCTTCCCCGCCCCGAGTGAGACATACCCAGGTATTATAGCACACGGCGAGCATGTAGGAACATTCAGCCAGAGAACAGGGGTGCAGCCAAGAGTTGTCAGCGAGAATTAAGCGACCTTACGGTGAAAGGCAGCGCGGGTAGGAGGAGGAAAGAAGGCAAAGCGCGCAGCAAAACGGCCACTGCGAACCACTGCCCGGACGGTCGCGACCGCCACACAGCCGTGCTGCGACCATCGCATGCCTGCCTGTTTACAGCGTGCCTGCACGACATGCTTGCAGGCGCTTTCAATCGAACCACTGCCGATTTGGTAGCCACGTGCCCGATACTGGTCGTAATGCATCTGGTGCTGCTGCCGCACGAAATAGGTCTCTTCCCGGGCGATAGCGTCATGAAGCCACGCCTTGGCATGGAGGGCATCGAGCACCTGGGTGATCTGTCCCTCCCATAGCGACTGCTTTTGCTGCTCGAACCAAGTCTGTGCCTGATCCGGGGGATACCGCTGGGCGATCGCGGCTTTGGCCGCCTCCAGGTGCTGCACCGCATGGTACCAGTCCACAATATGGGTGGCATGTGGCGGACGCTCTGGCCAATCCAGGTCGCCCCGTCCCCAATTACCACCACGTCCTGGGCCTGCTCCCCACCTCGTCGACAAAACTCCGCCCACAGCCGTTCCCGGAATGCCTCCACACCCCCCCGATCCACGACATACGAATGCGCGATCGCTCGGATCTCCGTGCCTGTGGTCTGCGTCGTATAGACGCTGCCCACGCGCATCTCTTTCCAGCCCTCCTCCCGGTCATGGACCATGACCCCGTCCATGGACACATACAGTGGGGCCGGGGGCGTGGGATCGGGTGGCGAGGGATCCGGCGTCGTATACAACCACTGCCCCACTGTTTCGGTGATCGTTTGGCAGGTGGTCGGACTGAGGGCCATCCCCGCATGATCTGCCAGATACGTCGCTACTCGCTCAAATGACCACTCGGCCCCCAGTTCAGCCACCACGCCCATGACCTCCCGACTCACGCTGCCGGCACACCAGCCCAACGCCGCGTCCCGCGGACACCAACCATGCTGGCAGGTGGGGCAGCGGTAGTAGGCACGGGTATATTGCACCGTGCCCACGATCGTCTGCACCTGCGCGGTGCGCTGGCGTTGATAGGGTGCGGACCTGCCACAGGGACACATCTGGGTGGGCTCGGGATAGTGCGGTGCGGTGCCTTCCACCAGGACTGCCAATCCGGTGCAGGCGAGCTCCCGGCCCCACACCTGGAACTGCTCCTCCCACGCGGCTTCCTCACTCTGGCTGCTCGCCTGCAGCATCGCTTCGAACTGCTCTGTGGCATAGTGCAGCCATTGCGCGCGCATCTGTTGCTGTTGTGGCTCTGGTATGATACGGTCCATGCGA
>DAIDHM010000131.1 GCA_027459705.1 Ktedonobacteria bacterium
CCGGCGGTGGCCCGTAGCCCGGTGGCGGCGCGTAGCCTGGCGGCGGCCCGTAGCCTGGTGGTGGCCCGTAGCCTGGCGGCGGCCCGTAGCCCGGCGGCGGAGTTGGCGATTGCGATGCGGGAGTTGGTGACTCAGACGGTACGGCAGATATTGGCGGATCTTCTGACATGTGATGCCCTCCCAGAAAAACATTTAGAGTTAAATGTAGCAAGTGTCGACACCATCATACCAATCATTCCAGCAACAAGCAAGACGCCCGGCTAAGGTAGCATGCAATCATGGGCTACCATATGCCGGGCGCGACAATTACAGCGTGACGATCTGGGCGGCCTCGTCGCGCAGTTCGCGACGCAGCACTTTGCCGGTATTATTTTTCGGCAAGTTGTCACGGAACACCACGCGTTTGGGCGCTTTGAAGACCGCGATATTCGCGCGACAGAACTCGATGATCTCGCTCTCCGAGGCCGTCATGCCAGGTTTCAGCACGACAAAAGCGAAGACTGACTCGCCCTGATAAGCATCGGGGGCTTGCACGACCGCGGCGTCCGCCACTGCGGGGTGACGGAAGAGCAGTTCTTCGACCTCGCGCGGGTAGACATTGTAACCTGAGACATTGATCATATCCTTGAGGCGATCGACGATGTAGGAATAGCCGTCGACATCCTGGGTCGCGAGATCTCCCGTGTGCAGCCACCCATCTTTAAGCGCCGCATCCGTCTCTGTTGGTCGGTTATAATAGCCCGCCATGACATTTGGCCCGCGACAGATCAGCTCGCCGACCTGTCCGACTGGCACCCCTTTGCCAGTCTCGGGGTCGACAATCCGCACTTCGACACCGGGCGCGGCGGGCCCAATCGATCCAGTTTTGACAAAGAGGCCCGCCGCGTTGGTCGTGACCACGGGTGACGCTTCCGTCAGCCCATAGCCTTCGGCGATCGCCACACCTGTGGCGGCCTTGAAATTTTCCAGCACCTGCACGGGTAGCGCGGCCGCGCCCGATCCACAGAAGCGCAACGTCGAGAGGTCATACTGGCGAGCATTCGGCAGGTTGGCCCAGGCGATATACATGGGAGGCGCACCCTGGATGATCGTCACTTTATGTTTCTGAACCATGTCGAGCGCGGTGGCCGCGTCGAACCGCTCCATGATGACCATCGTCGCGCCATAGAGCACCGAGAGGTTCATCGTCACATTCATGGCATAGATGTGAAAGAGCGGCAGCCCAACCCAGACAACATCGTGCTCATTCAGGCCGATCTGCGGCGAGGCGTTCATCTGCATGCAGTTCGAGAGGAAATTTTGGTGGGTCAGCATCGCGCCCTTCGGCCTGCCGGTTGTTCCCGAGGTATAGCAGATCACCGCGACTGTATGGATGGGGTCGATCGCCGCGGGGGGCGGTGCGGAGGTCGGCGCGTCACCGAAGATATGGCGCCAGAGCAAGGCTCCTGGGATCTCATCCGGTGACGCCACAATCACATGCTGCAACGAGGGGATATCAGCGCGGGCGGTCTTCACACTGGGATAGAACGGGAGGGCAGTCAAGATGGCCTTCGCCTGGCAATCGTTGAGGATGAATGCGATCTCGGCAGGCTTGTAGAGCGGATTGAGTGGGACGATGGTCGCGCCGATCCGTTGCGCGCCATAGAACGCCTCCACGAAGAGCGGCAGATTGTGCATATACAGGCCAATGCGGTCACCCCTGCTCAAGCCAAGCGCCAGAAGACCATTTGCTACTTGATTGATACGCTCGTCGAATTCGCGATAGGTTGTGGGCTGGTCGCGGAAGATGTACGCGGGTTTGTCCGGGGTGCGCTCGGCGGTGAGCGTCACGATCTGACCAAGATGCATCAGGACACCTCTCAACGGAACAATACGGGCGCGGACGCCCTGGAGGCGACGAAGGAGCGCATGAGGCAGGAAGAGAGAACCGCGCTCCATTTGCCATTAAGATATGGTATTTGCTTGCGTGGTGTCAAGTCTCAGCCGCTGCGTCAGTGTCGTATAGCGCTGCGTGACCGCGTCATTCTGGACAGCGCGATACAGCGCGCGCTGTTCACCGACCAGCACACAGAGCCGCCGGGCACGGGTCAGCGCGGTGTAGAGCAGGTTGCGCTGCAGGAGGATGGCGTGCTGCATCACCAATGGCACGATAACGGCCGGATATTCACTGCCCTGCGCACGGTGAATGCTAATCGCGTATGCCAGCGTCAGGGCCTCCAGTTCATGGGGCTCATAACTCACGGATTGGCGAAAAGTGCCTTCGCCGAACTCGACCACTACCACGCTCGTATGGACATCAATGCTCGCGACTAACCCCATATCACCATTGAAGACCCCTTTATCGTAATCATTGCGCAATTGCATGACCTTATCGCCAATGTGCAAGGTTCGCGCGCCCGCCGCCACCTCGGAATCTGCCGCAGGAGCGGTACCCGCGGTGCGGTGTAGCAATAAGCGCCGCTGTAGCTGTTCATTGAGCGACTGGACGCCCGCCGCGCCTTTATACATCGGCGCGAGCACTTGAATGTCCCGCACCGGATCGAACCCATAGCGGCGCGGTAAGCGCTCCAGGACGAGTTGCTGGATCAACGCGGCAACTCGCTCCGGGGAATCAGCGGGCATGAAGAAGAAATCGCTCTCGGGAGCCGGGATGATGTCGGGCATGACGCCATCGCGTACGCCGTGGGCGGTCACGATGATGCGGCTGGCGGCCGCCTGGCGGAAGAGCTCCGTCAGCGCTACATGTGGAACGACCTCGCTGGCCAGCAGATCGTGCAATACGTTGCCGGGTCCGACGGAGGGCAGTTGATCGGCATCGCCGACCAGCAGGAGATGCGTGGTCGGTGGAAGAGCTTTCAGCAGGTTATACATTAATACGAGATCGATCATGCTGACTTCGTCGACGATCATAAACGCGATCGGGAGCGGCCGTTGCTCATTGCGCTGAAATTGATTGGTGGAAGGAATAAATTCCAGCAGACGATGCAAAGTGCTGGCGGGGCGCTGGGTCGCTTCCGTCATGCGCCGCGCCGCGCGGCCAGTCGGCGCGGCCAGGGCATAGCTGATGCCATGACGCTCCAGCAAATGCACCAGCGCGCGGATGGTCGTCGTTTTGCCGGTGCCGGGGCCGCCGGTCAGGATCGCGATCTTTTCCTCATACGCCATGCGCACGGCATCGCGCTGGCGTGGCGCCAATGGCACGGCGGACCCGCCCGCTAGTTCGGCGTCCAGCAGCAACTGTCCCCACGCTGCCGACGGAATCGGTGGCAACGCCGATGCCGCGCGATGGGTCTGGTGTACGCGCCGCGCGATGCCTACTTCGCTGAAGAAAAAGGGCGCCAGATAGACGCGGTCTTCTTCAACGATCACTTCGCGCCGCGCAGTGCCGGGAGCGGTCTCTCCGTCTGCTTCCGCACTAGCAGCGGGTTGACGGCGCGCGCGCGCCAGTTCCGCCAGTGCGGGGGGTACCAGTTCTGTGGCGACGGCCAGCAACGTGGCGGCCCGTGTGACGCATTCCTCACGTGGAAGATAACAATGGCCATCGTTACTCGCTTCACCCAGGGTATGTTTGATGCCCGTCATGATCCGTGGCAGACTGTCATGCGGCAAACCTAATTCCACGGCGATGGCATCGGCGGTTTTGAAGCCGACCCCTGTGATATCATGTTCGAGTTGATAGGGATTTTCATGGATGACGTTGAGAGAATCCTGACCGTATTGCTGATAGATTTTAGCGGCCAGCGACGGGGTCACCTGATGCTCTTGCAAGAAGAGCATGATCTTGCGTACTTCGTGCTGGGCCTCCCAGCCAGCGACAATGGCCGCGCGTTTGGCCGGACTGATCCCTTTGACCTCCATCAGTCGATCTGGTTCTAGTTCAATGACGGCCAGCGTCTGTTCACCAAATTGGGCGACGATACGCTCCGCCGTCCTGGGGCCAATGCCTTTGATGATGCCAGAACCGAGATAGCGCGCCAGGCCTTTCGCGCTGACCGGTGTGTAGGGAACGAAGGTCGCAACCCGCAGCTGGCGCCCAAACTCGCTCATCTCCCATTCGCCAACGCATTCCAACACCTCGCCAACAGCGATATTCGGCAATGTGCCGACAATCGTCACCAGTTCCTCGCGGAAAACCCGGGCACGATCGGCAGATGGTCCCCCGTTGGCAGCGGACTTTCCTCTGGCAAGAGACCCTCCGCTGGCAGCGGACCTTCCGCCGGCAGCGGACCTTCCGCCT
>DAIDHM010000215.1 GCA_027459705.1 Ktedonobacteria bacterium
CTACGGGCAACAGGCGAGCTACGGGCAACAGGCGGGCTACGGGCAACAGGCGGGATACGGGCAACAGGCGGGATACGGGCAACAGCCTGGTTACGGGCAGCAGCCTGGGTATGGCCAGCAGATGGGCTATGGGCAACAGCCTGGCTACGATCAGCAGTCTAGCTACGGGCAGCAACCTGGCTACGGGCAGCAACCTGGCTACGATCAACAGCCTGGCTATGGGCAGCAGTCTGGGTATGGGCAACAGTCTGGCTACGGGCAACAGCCTGGGTATGATCAGCAAATGGGCTACGGCCAACAGCCTGGCTACGGCCAACAGCCTGGGTATAGCCAACAAGCGAGCTATGGGCAGCAATCCGGGTATGATCAGCAGATGGGCTATGGGCAACAACCCGGGAACCCTGGCATGACTGAGGACGATCCGCGCAACCAACCGCCTCGTGATGGGCGCGATCGGCGCTGGTATCCCAATAATTGAGGACGGGGCGGATGTCGTGCATGGATCACCAGCAGTTCGCGCCATTGTCTCGCACACAGCGCAGTCATTGCTGCTGATCGAATGTGGAACGGTCTGGACTCGCGCCTGGCTGCTGGGCCAGGTTGAGGGTCGGTCGCGGCTCCTCGCTGCCGCGCAGGCTATCACGACTTCCTATCCGCCGCGGATGGATTGCGCGGTTGGCGTCGGTGAGGCAGTATCCGCCCTCGAAGTGATCACCGGCCAAAAATTACTCACCGATGGCCAGGTTCTGCTGGCAAAAGATCGTGGTCATGGGATCGACGGCGTGACCATCACGTTGAGCATGGGTGGTCCGCTACGTATTCTGCTCGGTGGTTTTGGTATTGATTGGTTACCCTTGGTTGCCAGTGCCACAGCGGTAGTGACCAGTGTCGTACGTCCGCAACCTGCCCTGATCAGCGAGGCGCGTGCGTGGTTCGCTCCGGACACCGGTTGGTCACCCCAGCTTGCTCCCCATGTCTATATTCTGCTCGGATCGTCAAGCGAAGCCGCGTCACGGCCTGAAAAGCTGGCAGAATGCGCCGCCACCGTGATCGCCTCGAATGATCCCCCTCCACATATCATTCTGATCGGTCTGCCATCTGAGGCGGCCGCTGTGCAGACACGTATCAGGCACCATGCTATGACCACGATCTCTGCGGATACAGCGGTTTCGCCCGCGGTGTTGGCCGCGCTGCTGGGGCAGATTTATGCGGAGACTGTGCTGGCCGAGATCCCTGGATTCTCCACTGTCCGTGCCTGGACAGGAAACGCGCCGCTCAGCACACCGAACGCGCTCGGCCGCGTGACGCACTTCCTGGCGCAACGCTATAACGCGCGGATTCTGACCGTCGATATCGGCGCGACCTGCACCACTGGCGTCGCGGCCGCCCCGCAGGGCGATGTAATTATCGCGCATGAAGCATTGCTGGGGGTACGTCAAGGGGCCGGAGCTTTGCTGCGTCGTGCCGGGCATGAGGCTGTGGCGCACTGGCTGCTGAGCGCGGACGAAGAGACCGTACGGGAAGCCACGCTCGAACGCATGCTACATCCTGCGATGCTCCCCGCAACTCCGGTGGATCTCGCCTTTGATCAGGCGTTGGCACGGGTGGCATTACGCTGCATCAGTGCCCCGCCGAGCAAGATCGCCCAGTTTGGGCAACTGGATGTCATTATTGGGACCGGTGGGGTCCTGCGTCATACCGCGCGCGTCGCGGAGGCCGCGTTGCTGTTGCTGGATGGCCTCCAACCTACCGGTATTTCGTCCCTGGTGATCGACGCAGCTGGGATCCTTGGCGCGCTGGGGGGAGCCGCGCTCATGGATGGCCAGATTGCGGCGGATGTCGCGGATAGTGATGGACTGATCACGCAGCTCGGCTATTGTGTCAGCCTCAGCGGATCACTGCCGCCCGGCCAACCGGCTCTCCAGGCTATTTTGGAATTTACTGATGGCCGCCAATACAGCGCACGCATCCTCACCGGTACGATTGAACGATTACCACTCGGGGCGGGGCAACGCGCCACTTTGACGCTGATTCCCGCCGCCGGAGTTGATATTGGTCTGGGGCCAGGACAGCGCGCCACGTTGGATCCGCCGATTGAAGGTGGCCGATTGGGGGTCATCATTGATGCGCGCGGCCGCCCAATCGTGTTGCCGGAAGATCCCTCACGTCGCGCGGCGATGCTGCGTCAATGGCAGGTGGCCCTGGAGGATCATTGATGGAGTATCCACGTGGTTGGCCGGCGATCGCGGCCCTGGAGGTGACGCGCGCGCGGTTGCTGCCAGGCGAGCCTGGAACTGTGCAAGTACGCTTAGGTGAACAGGTCCAGCCGACGACGATCGTCGCCCTGGGGTCCACCCCGCTCATGGCGGGCATGCGCGGACGGGTGGTCAGGGTGATACCGCGCCGTGGCGTGGTGATCACCGGTGCCGCAACCGTGATCGGCGCGCTGGCGGGTTGGGGTCCGATCGTCACAGGGCCATTGGTGTTTCTCGCCGAACAATCGTATGTGCCCGGTACGATCCTGGTGGTTCCAGGTCAACTGACCCGGTCAATCGCCCAGCGTGCTATAGATGCCGGGGTGACAGGTATCATCGCCGCCAGTGTCACGTCGGCAATCGCAAGCGCACTCGCAGGGGAGGAGATCACCGCGATTCTGGACGGCACCACCGAACCCGCGAATCGTCAGCTGGCCGTCGCCGTAGTCCATGGTTTTGGCGATTGGCTCATGGATGACGCGCTCCTGCCATTGCTCGGCGCGCGCGCCGGACAGGTCGCTTTGCTGGATCCTGCCACCAACATTCCGCGTGGCCAGCGACCGGAGATCGTGATCGGATTGCCCGCCGGAACGATCATGGAGACCAGCCAGCCAGCTTATATGTTGGCTGAGGGTGGGATGGTCTGGATCAAAAATGGGCGTTCCGCCGGTATGCGCGGTCGAATTCAAGCGATCCTGGTGCGGAGCGCGATTGTCCCATCAGGCATACGGGCGCGGTGCGCGCGCGTCCGGCTGGAGAACGGCCAGGAGGAATTGGTCCCGCTGGTAAATCTGCAAGGTATCCTGTGAAGGATCAGGGTCCCTGAGCATTATGTGGGATGAAAATAACCTGCACTCTGGAGACGAAGACGCGTCCAGCGCGATAAGCGCTCACCTGTCCCAGAATGCGATCGCCAGCGCGGAGATCGGCGCTGGGGAAGGGCGTCCCATGTTGGACTACATGGGTCTGGGGGGTAATGACGACGGTCAGTAGCAGACCTGAGCGAGTCTCGACGTGCAGGATCACGAAGGTATCTTTTGCATTGGCCTGGGTCGAGAGGATGATGCCGGCGAACACGCGCCGTTTCGCCAGGGCGGTGTGCTGGGCGCGGAAATGTGCTCCAGCCGTAACGCCACCGATCCCCAGAACGAGACCCAGCGCACCGATGGCCAGTTTCATTCCCAGACCGCTCTTCAGCATCAACACGACCCAAGCCTCCTCACTGGCGCTGGCGCGTCATCATTTTTCGCGTGGTGGGTGTGGTGGTCAGCTGACCACCACCATACCAGAAGACGCTCAGCGCCAGCAATGCCAGGACGATATTTCCCCACGGGAGCGCCGCCGCGAGTGTGGAGAGATAATCACTGGGTGACGCGAAGAAATTCCCCAGATCGGCGAAGATCTCATTGAGCACACTCAATGCACCACTCTCTTCGAGCTGGCTCCCTAATTGTATGCAGAGACCGAGGAGCATGAGGGCGGCCACTGCCGTCACCCATCCCCACAGGCGTTGCCGCGACGCCGACAGCACGGGCGTGGGTCGCTCAGCGGGCAACGCGGCCAGAATGCGCGCCGACAAATCTGGTGGTGGCGCCAGGGGGCGCAGTTGGCTATAAAGGCGATCGACCTCGTCTCGTGGCTGACTATCTCGTGGGTACATACGCGCTCCTCCATTCCTGAGAAATGTGTCTGGGGTCGCCCCACAGTTCTTGTTGTATCACGTAGAACCTTGCTGGTGCGTTTCGTTTAGCCACTGCGCTCCTCGGTGACCCCATAGCGGCTCAAATAGGCGCGCAACAGTGGTTTTGCGCGATGAAATTGCGTCTTGACCGTCGCTTCAGGCAATCCCAAAATTGCCCCAATCTCAGCGAAACTGAGGTCGGCGGCATAGCGCAGGGCGACGACTTCGCGATATTTTGGGGGCAAGGCCGCGATAGCCTGTGCCAGGATCTGTTGGAGATCGGCGCGCTCCGCCAGATCTTCAGGGAGCGGTGCGGCATCAGCAAAGAGATCGACGTAGTCATCTTCGCTCTGATAGCCGGATTGCGCGGCGCGATTCGCGTACATCTGCGAGAAGGGTGTCGGGTGCTGGCGCCGTATTTCGTCGATGCAGCGGTTGCGGGCGACGCGGAACAGCCATGGCCCCAGCGGCTCATCCGGGCGCAGTTCCTGGGCGTGCAAAAAAAATTGGATGAAGGTCTGCTGACAGGCATCAGCGGCCGCATCTGCATTGCCGAGGAACCGAGCGGTAAAATTGAAGAGCGGTGTCTGATAACGGCCGATGAGATATTCATACGCACGCCGATCGCCGCGCTGTATGCGCGTCAACAATTGCTGATCGGTTTGATCGGCCACGGTCCCCTTGCTCCTTCCGTCAGTACTCGCCTCGAACGTGGCGATGCGCGGTGATTGCTCTGTATGGTAATGTACGCGATTAAGAGTAGCTTGAGGAGGCGCGTTTGGCAAGAGGGAGCGGCGAAGGTCATGGAAGAGCTCAGTCGACAGGTCTCTTTGCGCGTTGTATGCTGTAGAGGAGACTGACGCCGCGTACAACTGGGTGTGGACTGGCACCGGACCACCCAGCATCCGCCTGAAAGAGGAGACCACAACATCATGTATGGTCATATCATCGCAGCGGTCTTTATTGCGCTTATCATGCTCGGTGGAATCTTCGCTATCGCGCGCAACACGGCTATTTTCCTGGTAGACTCATTGCGCGGCAATGCGGGCAAGGCCTGGTATAATCGACCATATCTCTTCCGTGGGCTGGCGTGGTTTTTTACGTTGACGTGGCTCTTTGGACCCTACACCTCACTGGGTCTGGATACGACCCAGCAACAGATCATGGCGTTCGTTCTCTATATCGCGGTGGCCGCCAGCTGGCTCTGGGTTTTGCGTGTCAGTTTTATGGACGGCATTCCCCAGCGCCAGTTCAAGCTGGGGCCTGCCTGGGGAATCCGCCTCGGGTGGAGCGGGCACGCGACCATCACCTATATCTTTCAGTTGCTGAGCGCGGTGGGGATTGGCGTGCTCTTCGTGCTGCTAGGGGCGAATCGTCTGCTGGGCCTGAATCCGACGGATCCATCGTCCAAACCGCTCTTTTTTCTGGTCGTGCTCCCGTTCTTGATCATCATTGGGCTGATGAGTATGTGGCGAGTCTCATTGCTCATGGGTGGTGTCACTCATACGCCGATCGAAACGGTGCAGCATATCATTGGCGGGCGTGAGGCTGGCCCGGCACATACCCCAGCCGATGCGACCACGGAGAGTTCAGGATCATCCCAGCCACCAGTGTCGTAGAATGGCAGGATGAGGCGACGGGATGCAAGTAGTGAGCAGTGACATGGTGCCAGACGCGCGCGCGCGAATTATCGCGGAACGGGCAGCCTGGCTGGGGATGTCGATTGGATTGATGCAGGTGGTGGTCACCCAGACCACCGCGGTTGCGGCGCGTGGGCCACTGGTGACCCTGGTCAATGAAATCCTGTCGCTCGTCAACCTCTCGGACCTGGGCAATGGTCTCTCGCCGGTTCCGCAACTGCTACGCCCGATCCTCGTCGGGGTTGTGAGTGTCCTTCTTTGTGGGATATTGAGTCTCACGACCGCGGTGATCGCTACTTTTGAGATCGCGCGGGTGACCGGCGATGCCCCGCTCGGGGTGCAATCTGGACTGCGCGTGGCATGGTTGAGCGGCATATCCTGGATCGTCTTGAGTACGCTGGCGACCGTGGTGGTCAGGACCGACGGGATATTTCTGGCAGTCGATCCCTACTTTACGCTGGGGATATTCACTCAGTCGCTGTTGCTGGGGGTCTTCGTCTTCATACGCACCCTCCTCTGTTGGGGAATCTCGTCGCTGGCCATGGTAATCCTCGCGTCGCTCTTTGCTGAAGCGGGAGCGGCGCGATTCGCGCTGGCGCCGCGCCAACGAATAGCCCGCATGGCACAGTCCGGCTAGGCAGATTCCCCACCACGTGGTAGAATGATCGTGCATGACGTGTTATCTCCACTATTCTCCAGGTACGCTGATGGGAGCGGACTGGCGTCTGGCTACCCGGTGTCGCCGGGACAGCCATCACCCGCCACGTTCTGGTGTGGCGCGTGATGCTCCTGTCTGAGAAGATGGTTTCCCTACACCGATGGCACGTGTCAGGTCGCGGCACAACCCGCGCGTGAGGTAACGTGCCGAACGGTCGGTCTGAAGAACTATGATAAAAAGAGGTCTCGTTCGTATGGCAGTTCAGTCATCGAAAGGGCGTGCCGATCAGCCGATTATGCCCATGCCCGCTCTGGCCGGTAGTGCTGACCCGGATCTCACCGCACGGCTGACGCTGGCGGAAGTGCGGCAACTGATCGCGCTGATGGATACGAGCGATATCATCGAGATCACGATCGAGCGTCAGGGGCAGCGCTTCGCGTTACGCAAACAGATTGAAGTGGTCGCGGCGCCTGCCGCAGGGCCAGGTATGCTCCCCTATACTCCACCCGCGCCCACGCTATCAGCGGGGCATGCGGATGCGTCGGCGCCTGCCGTGCTCGAGGAACCGTTGCATGTGGTGGCACCGCTGGTTGGTATGTGGTTCCCGGCGATGCGCACTGGCCAGAAGCCGCTGGTCGCGGTGGGGGATCTGGTCCGCGAGGGCCAGGTGGTTGGCGCGATCGAGACGCTGCGGGTCATGAATGAAGTCGAATCACAGGTGACCGGACGCGTCCGTGAGATTCTGGTGAAGCCGGGCCAGCCGGTCGAGTATGGTCAGCCGCTCATGGTGCTGGATCCAGCTGAGGATGGCGCCGCAGACTGAAGGGATGGTGCCAGATGGCTACCTATACGTCGCCGCGCGACCTCGATATGGCGCGCCGCGTCCGGCGCATGTTGATCGAGCAGAGTTGCATCTTGCAGGATGAATCCGCCGATGAATTTACCTGGCTGACCCGCCATTATTCGATCGAGGAGCGCTTCTTTCTGGAAGAACTCGGCGCGCACCTGGAACTGCGGCTCGGTCGCTGGGCACGGGCCTACTGGCCCAGTCCGCCGCGCAATCGCGAGCTCTGCCTGACCGATGTCTTCGAACTTTCCTCGCGCAAACAGACGGCGTACGCTTGCCTCATTCGCGCGTTCCGCAGCGTCAGACTCCTGGAGGGCGGTGAGAATGTTTCGACCTTCCGCTTCGCCGAACTGTATCGCTATATCGCGGATGAAGGATCGCGGCAGTCACCCTGGCTGAGTTTCGACGAGATGGTGATCGCCAATGCCCTGGCGACCCGGCCGGATGAAGAAGAAGATCCCGAGGCCGAGGGCGAGGAACTCGAGGCGCCCGCTGCGCCCAAGCCTCGCCGGGGCCGCAAGGCCGAAGCCAACGGTGCGACCGCCACGGCCAACCGCACTGGTGCTGGCGCGCGGACCGCGGCAGGGGCGATTCAACGCGCGCGCATGAATCAGCGCGCCTTCTATCAGGCCTTCCAGGCCTTCGAACGCATGAAGTTGATGCGACGGCTCGGCTCCGATGAGCGACAGCGCCCCGAAGAGCAATTCCGCTATGATGAACGCGACTATGGCGGCCTCTATGAGTTCACCGATCTGATCGACCGCTTTTTGCCGCCAGCGGCATTGGTGCAGTATGATGATCTGGCCGGGGAAGAACAGGGCTGAATTCCTCAAATCCCCTGCGTCTGCGTGAGAGGGGAGCATGTGATGTCGCCATCCGACCTGCCAGGGCGGGAGGATCCGCCGATCAACCTTGATGATTACGCGACGCGCGCCCGCGCGATCTTGCAAGCTGACCAGTATGATTACTTCGCGGGCGGCAGCGAAGACGAGGTGACGTTGCGGGGGAACCGCGCGGCCTTTGAGCAGATCTGGCTGCGGCCACGCGTGTTGGTCGATGTCAGCGCCTGTGATACGACGACGACCGTACTGGGGTTGCCGCTCCGCTTCCCCGTGATGGTGGCGCCAATGTCAGTGCATGGCATGGCCCACCCCGTCGCAGAGGCCGGGACGGCGGCGGCGGCGCGCGACGCAGGGAGCCTGATCGTTGCCAGCACCCTCTCCAATCTTCCCCTTGAAGCGATCGCCAGCGCCGCCGACCGCCGCTGCTGGTTTCAACTGTATATCTATACGGATCGCGCGGCGACGGAGCGATTGGTGCGCCGCGCTGAGGTGGCGGGTTATCGCGCGCTGGTCCTGACGGTCGATACACCGTTGCTGGGGACGCGCGAACGCGATCTGCGCCACCGGTTTCAGTTACCCGCGCACCTGCGATTCGGCAATTTTCTGGACGAGGCCACCGGTGGACAACTCGGTGGTCCGCGCGCGCCGCTGACATGGTCAGACCTGGCCTGGTTGCGTACTCTGACCACTCTCCCCATCGTGCTGAAAGGCATTTTGACGGCGGAGGATGCGCGCCTGGCGGTGGAGCATGGCGCGGCGGGCATTGTCGTCTCTAACCACGGCGGTCGCCAATTGGACGGCGCGCTCCCGTCGATCCGCGCGCTGCCCGCGATCGCCGACGCGGTGGCGCGGCGCTGCGAGATCTATCTGGATGGGGGCGTGCGGCGGGGAACGGATGTGCTGAAAGCTGTGGCGTTGGGCGCGCGCGCGGTGCTGGTGGGGCGGCCGTTGCTCTGGGGGTTGGCGGTGACGGGCGAGGCGGGCGCGCGCGACGTGCTGCGCCTGCTGGAAAGTGAACTGCGACTGGCGATGCGCCTGGCAGGCCTGCCATACATCGCGGCGATCGATCGCGCGGCGGTTGTGGTTGATCCCACCTGGACGGCGTCGTGAAACCCGTGCCCGACGGACAGCCTTGCTGTATGACACGCGTACGCCAGCCAGCCGGCCCCCATAGGCGCTATGCCTCTGGCTTGTCCGGACAAATTGCCGTGTGCTATCATGATCTCACCTGATATTCGCCAACCGCATGTGTGAGCCAATGGAGAGGCCAATCGATGCCGACGCCCAGTATCTTTGTGAGCCACAGCCATCATGATAGCGCCTTTACCCAGCAACTCGTTGCCGATCTCCGCGCCGCCTTTCCCGAGGAAGACGCGGTCTGGATGGATGAGTTTGGCGGGTTACACGGCGGCGACGCCTGGGTGGATAAGCTGGTGGCGGAAATTACGGCGCGCGGCATCTTCATTGTCGTCCTCTCGCCGGAGGCCCTGCCGCCGCACTCCAGATGGGTGCCCTTCGAGATGGGCATCGCCCTCCGCCAGCATGTCGAAGAGGGCAAGCGACTCTTGCCGGTCTTGTTGCGTCCCTGCGCGATTCCCGAGGCCTGGAAAGGCACGCAATATGTGGACTGCACGGGGTATCCCGAGACGTATGCCAACAAGTTGCGCGAGATCGTCCAGTTTGTCCAGGGAGTCGTGAGCACGGAGGGAGAACGCCACCCCACGCTATCACGCGCCAGCCCGGCAACGCCGCTCGTGCAGGACGCGAATACGGCGGCGGGCCGTGAACTCTGGGAGGAAGTGGTCGACAAGACCGATCTGCTCATCGGGCACTATCCCCAGGCGATGACGGTGGACCTGTGGCGCCGTCGCGGCCGCGCCTACCTGGGATTAGGAAACGCCGGTGACGCGCTGCGCGCCCTGGAGCACGCGTTGGATCCCCAGACGGGGATTCCGCTGGATGCGGCGACGTTGCGCCTGAAGGGGCAGGCACAGGGACTGTTGGGGCAGGTGGATGCGGCGGTCGAGACGCTACGGATCGCGCGCAAGTCCGCGCGATTGGATGAAACTACATTGAAGTTGGAGATTCTGACCGAGCAATACGACCTGCTGCGTCAGGGGAGCCGCTGGCCAGAGGTCGAAGCGCTGTGCGCCGACGCGCTGAAGCTCGCCCCGCAGGACGCGACCTGGCAGCATCGCCAACTCGCGGCGCGACTTGCCCCCATCCAGGCGCGCTTTGACCACGCGATGCAAGCCCACGAATACCCGCAGGCGCTCACCGCCTGTGCTGATGCCTTGCGGGTGGATGCTCTGAATGGGTCGTGGCGCGAGCGCCAGCGCCAGGCCAGCACCGCCCAGCAGGCCGCCATCGACGCCGCGCAAGCACGCGCCCGCGAAGATGCCGCGCGCCAGGCACAAGCGGCACAGGAGCAGCAGCGACGGCGAGATGCCGAACAGCAGTTTGTGGCTCCCCTCTTGACTCAATTGCAGCGCGACAACCGCAAGTTCACCAGCGCCATCCTGCTCTACGATGGCCAGCCCCATGCCGTCATCCTGCCGCCCGTGTGCCCGGTGGAGGCCGGACCATTCTGGATGGGGACGAAAGGCAATACAGGTGATGAACCCTGGCACGAGGTGACGACGGGGGCCTATGCGATCGGGAAGTACCCGGTGACGGTGGCGGAGTATGCCTGCGCGGTACGGGCGGGTAAAGTCGCCGAGCCGCCGACTAATCGTATTTCCTGGGCCGACCAGCTCAAGCGACTGGATCATCCGGTCGTGAACGTCACCTGGAAGGAAGCGCAGAAGTATGTAGAGTGGCTGGCGGAGGTGACGGGAGAGCCATGGCGTTTCCCTACCGAAGCAGAGTGGGAGAAAGCTGCGCGGGGCACGGATGGGCGCATCTACCCCTGGGGCAATCAATGGGACCCGAACAAAGCCAACACCGACAGTCGGGTGAAGGCGACGACCTCCGTGGGGGCGTATGCCGCCAAGGGAGATGCCAGTCCGTATGGCTGCCACGATATGGCGGGGAATGTCTGGGAGTGGACCAGCAGTATCTATGATGTCTCCGCCTATCAACCTGACAATAAACGAGAAAATAGCAGTGATAAAACATCAGTACGAGTGCTGCGGGGCGGTTCGTGGAGCAACAACACCAGGGACGCGCGCGCGGCGGGCCGCTACAGGTACCTCGTAGACGTCTACCTCAGCAACTGTGGTTTTCGCTTGGTTCGTGGGGTGGGGGCTGGCTCTCACTAGCTTGATATCAATATCTTGGTTCTTGTTTTCTTGCTTTCTTTTATGGTGATGGGATGATACGTTCGGGGAACGTGATCACGGTGGGGTAGTCCCCAATCGCGCGAAGCGCGAAAAATTTTTCACATGGCGACACGAGATGCATGCGCCTGACGGCGGCGCAGTACGGGCGATGCATCGCGAGATTGCGCGGGGAGAGAATGCGGTGCGGTGGGGGAGTGTGTCGCGCGGGGCATCGCCGTCGCCCCCGTCGCCGGGGAATGCAATTCCCCGTCTAAGCGGCCTGCGGGCCGACGAAAACCGTTGAAACGGTTTGGGTTTCCCCGCATGACCCGCCGCGCGTGGCACGCGTTTATCCCACCATGGCTTCCGCCCGCACATCCACGTTCCTCCCATGACCCAACCGGATTTCATCCGGTTTCGTCGTCCGAAGGCGCTTAGCCGTGGGATTGCATCCCACGGCGGTCGGAGGCGACGACGCGGCCCCCCGCGCGCTTCTATCCCACGTCGGTCGGAGGCGACGGCACCCCCCCGCGCGGTGGGGGAGCGCGGGCGATGCATCGCGAGATTGCGCATCGGGAGACATTGCGCGGTGGGGGAGCGCGGGCGATGCATCGCGAGATTGCGCATCGGGAGACATTGCGCGATGGGGAGCGCGCGGGCGATGCATAGCGAGATTGCGCATCGGGAGACATGGCGCGGTGGGGGAGCGCGGGCGAATGAATTCGCGCCTGGAGGCCTGTGGGCCACGAAGCCCGTCTGCACGGGCTGGGAATCGGCAGGCGGTGTCAATCCAAAGGAACGTCGTTTTCCCCAACATTTGGGTAATCTGTGCCATGCAATTATCCATCACTCGCATTGCTCCATCCTCCCCGCGTGTGAGATTCGTGTGCCTGGCGCGGTAATGGACCCGGCAATCTTGTTCTGCAGATATTGACAATTATCGATATATACGCTATGCTAGAGCATATGAAAGACACGCCCACCATCGCCAAACTGCCAGGCCAGCCCGCGCCGGATTGTTGCGCGCCGCAGGACGAGGCCCTGCTCATTCCAGGGTCACTGGCACCTGAACGAGCCGAGCGGCTGGCGGAGCAACTGAAAGCTCTGGCGGATGCGACGCGCTTGCGCATGGTCGATCTGCTGGCGCAACAGGCGCAGCCGCTCTGTGTTTGCGATATCACGGCACAGTTCGCGCAGCACCAACCGACGATCAGCCATCATCTGCGCATCCTTCGCGATGCCGGGCTGGTTATGGCGGAGAAGCGCGGCATCTGGGCGTACTATCAGGTGACAACGGCTGGGCGGCGGGCGTTGGCTCAGGTGTTGCCGTTGGATTGACGACGCCATTTTTTTTGCGGCGATACATCGATATCTATCAATGTATCGATCATGGAGATCGAGAGGACAACATGAGCGACCCAGGAGCAGACCAGGCATTGACCGAGCAGGTGCGCGCGCGCTATGCCGCCGCGGCCCAGCGTGTGGCAGGCGGAACGGCTTGCTGCGAGACGACCTGCTGCAACGACACGGACGACGTCATCACGAGCCATCTGTATAGCGCCGACGAGACCGAAACGTTGCCGCCTGAGGCGACACTGGCATCGCTGGGATGTGGCAATCCCACGGCGCTGATCGATCTGCATGAGGGTGAGACGGTGCTGGATCTGGGTTCTGGCGGCGGCATTGATGTGCTGCTCAGCGCGCGGCGCGTTGGGCCGGAGGGACTGGCGATTGGGCTGGATATGACCGATGAGATGCTGGCGCTGGCGCTGGCGAATCGCGCGTGCGCGCGGCAACACAACGCGATCTTTTTGCGTGGACGCATCGAGGATATCCCACTGCCCACCGATAGCGTCGATGTGGTCATCAGCAACTGCGTCATCAACCTTGCGACAGATAAACTCCGGGTGCTGCGCGAGGCGTGGCGTGTCTTGAAACCGGGCGGGCGCTTCGCCGTGGCGGATGTCGTCGCGGAAGAGCCGGTTCCCACCGCCTTGCGACAGGAAGTCGCCGCCTAGACTGGTTGCCTGGCGGGCGCCCTGGAAATACCCGAATATACGGCGATGCTGATGGAAGTAGGCTTCGCGGAAGTCGCGATGGAGATCACGCGCCGTTATGCTGTACCGGTCAGTGACAGCGCTGATAGCGTCCGGATGGCCAGTGCTTTTGTGCGCGCGGTCAAACCTATCAGCACTGAGGCTGGCTTCCACTGGAAAACGCTGCCAATGGTCGCCGCGGCTACTGATGCCTGCTGTGGCAAGCCAGAATGTTCCTGCAATCAGTGAGCGCATTCGTCGCGCTGTACAATCTGCAGAGACAAGAGACGCTCAAGATCAAAACAAGATGTGAGAGGGGTAAACCCTCCCACGGAGAACATATGCAGCAAACACCGCTTGCGCCCGCGCTGGTCGCGGAAGGTATCGGCACCTTCGGCCTGGTCTTCGCCGGCTGTGGCGCGATCATGATCGACCATATCTCGGGCGGGCAGATCACGCACGTCGGGGTTGGGTTAGTCTTTGGCTTGATCATCACGACGATGATCTATGCCACGGGCCATATCAGCGGCGCGCATTTCAATCCTGCCGTGACGCTTGGTTTCGTCATCGCCCGACACTTTCCCGTACGGCGGCTCTGGGCCTATTGGGGCGCCCAACTGATCGGGGCGCTGCTCGCGTCCCTGGCGTTACGGCTGGTGTTGGGGAATGTCGCTCACGATGGGGCGACCCTCCCCAGCGGATCCGCGTGGCAAGCGTTCACCCTGGAGGTCGTGCTGACCTTCTTCCTGATGTTTGTCATCATGGCCGTGGCGACCGATACGCGCGCCGTTGGCCAGGCGGCCGCCCTGGCGATTGGGGGCATGGTTGGGCTGGAGGCGCTCTTCGCCGGTCCGATCAGCGGCGCTTCGATGAATCCGGCGCGCTCACTGGCCCCCGCGTTGATCAGCGCCACCTGGACGGCGCAATGGGTCTACCTGACCGCTCCCTTCATTGGCGCGGCGCTGGCCGCGCTCACTTATCGCTGGCTGCGCCAGGCCAGCGCGCTATCACATCCCGATCAACTGATCGGACCATAGGAGGCCATACATGACGACGCAAGTATTGATTCTCTGTACGGGCAATTCGGCACGCTCCCAGATGGCGGAGGGCTGGTTGCGCGCCCTTGCGGGTGATAACGCCGCGGTCCGCAGCGCTGGCACCCACCCATCCACGGTCAATCCGCTGGCGATCGCCGCGATGGCGGAGGTCGGTATCGACATCAGCGGCCACCGCTCCAAGTCTTTGAACGAATTCCTGAACGAGTCGTTTGATTATGTTATCACCGTCTGTGACCAGGCCGCGGAGGCTTGTCCGGTCTTCCCTGGTCCCGCACGCCGCATCCATTGGAGTTTTCCCGACCCCGCCGCTGTGCAGGGCGATGAGGCGACACGCATGGCGTCGTTTCGCGCGGTCCGCGACGCGATTGGCGCTCAATTGCGCGCCTGGTTGGCGGAAGATCCTCTCTGAGCTCCCCCAGGCATGCCCAACCTCTGGGTCGTCGACAGCCAGTATGGGGTGATGGCCGAGTGGCGAGTGGATAGGTTAGAATGGAAGGGAACGTTGCTTTTGGAGAGTTTTTGATGTACGAGCCTTCCGCGCGTGATGAGATCCGTGGCGAGGTCATCCTGGCCTCGGCCTGCGCGATTCTCGTCGGCATCGCCTATGCCCAGCTTCCCCAACATATTATCGTTGGGCCCAACTGGACCTTGCTGGCGCTAGAAGCGTGCTTGCTGGCGCCGCTTGCTTACTCCGTCTTCTGGCATCCGCTGCCGCACCATATCGCGCGCTACATTCGCATCGCCCTTCAGATTCTGCTGGCGCTCGCCCTGGTGATCTCGATTATCTTGCTCGTCACGAGCCTGCCGAAGGTGCCGCAGGCCAGCCGCCTCTTGCAACCAGCGGGCATCCTCTGGGTCAGCAACATCCTGATCTTCGCGCAGTGGTATTGGGAATTGGATGGTAATGGACCGATCGCGCGTCGGCGCGCCCTCAACCAAGCTCACGATTTTCAGTTTCCCCAGCAGGCAACGCCGCAACCGCAGGAGAACCGCGCCGATATGTGGCAACCCGGGTTCATCGACTATCTTTTCCTGGCATTCTGTTCCTCGACTGCCCTCAGCCCGGCCGACACCCTGCCGCTGACACAGCGCGCTAAGCTGCTGATGATGTTCCAGGCGATCGTCTCTTTACTCTTGCTGGTCATGGTCGTCGCGCGCGCCATCAACATCATTCAAGTACCCGGCGGCTGATGCGGGCGTAGATTTGCATCTCGCACCACCCCTGTCTGGCGCGCGCGCTGGCTACACCAGGTATCACCCCGTGCGCGCAATCCATTTCATGGGTTTCCGCGGACGCGATGTGTCCTCATCTCCACTGCTAGCCTGATCAGCTTCATGTTGGTCCGGCTCCATGTCGTCTGCCTCGTCATCATCGCGCGTGGTCGTAGGCGGATGGAAGAGCGGGTTGTTCCGTGCCCAGCGCGCATGGAGCTGGCGAAAGACCACTGCCGCCAGCGCCGCGACAGGGGCCGCGAAGAACGCCCCCCAGACGCCCGCGACGCGCGCGCCAGCCAGCAGCGCGGCGAAGAGCCAGAGGGGGTGCAACCCGACGCCCTGGCTCATGATGCGCGGCGCCAGCCCTTGCATGACGATCTGCTGAGCGATAAAGAGGAGAACCAGCAAGATGATCTCATCGCGGATCAGGCTGGCCGCAGGCAGTTCCAGGAGCGCCAGCCCCATGGGCGGGATGATTGCCAGGAATGGGCCAGCGAATGGGATGATCATGATCAGCCCGGTCAGCATGCTGATCAAAAATCCGTTGGGCAAACCGAGCCCCACGAGCGTCAGCCACGTCAGGAACCCATAGCTCAGGCCGATCACCATCTGGCTGCGGATGAAGCCGCCAAAGACACGCCCCACCTCGTTCTCGAAGCTCCGCACATCTTCGCGCCAGGCGATCGGGAGGCGCTGAATCTGGTTATCCATGACGCGACGCCCGTCCAGCATCATATAAAACGAGATGATCAGCGCGATAACGGTATCCAGCAGGATGGCGGCAATCGACCCCAGCAGTTGGGTCGAGTTGTTGAGCGCGTCCGACGCCGACGTCTGGATCGCCGCGCGCAGATCCCCCGTGATCCGCGCGATGATACTGCGGGCGTCATTCGGGGTCAGTCCGAACTGGGTGAGGATATGGATCGACTGGCGATCCAGTTGGGCCAGACTCGCCGGGGTTGTCAGAATGTTGACCCGGTCGGCCAAGTGGCTTATCTGCGCACTTAAAAGGGGTACCGCCAGGACAATCACCAGGCTGAGGATGCTCGCCAGCGCCAGATAGATGCTGACCACTGCCAGCAACCTGGGTAGGCCGCGCTGTTGCAACCAATTCGTCACTGGACTGAGCATGAACGATATCAGCCAGGCGGCAAAAAAGAGCGCGAAGACTCCGCTGAAATAGCGCAAGATATTCCACACGATGGAGATGAGATAGATGGCGGCAATGCCGATCAACAGGCTGAATAAGATCATTCGCAGGCGTGGTTCGATGTTGCGCGGCATAGCTTACCTCAGGTGCTGGTGGCATCGTAGGCGCTTCCACTCAGCGCCCTCGATACCCGGTATGCTTATTATCCGCCCGGCATCAAGAAGCAGCCCTTCCACAAAGGTCGGCGCACCGGCGTAGCCTCCTGATGAAGCCTGTCGGTGCGCCAAGCGAACGCGGGTGATGGACGGCGCGGCGCTAGATGACCGGTGAGCCATCCAACGCCAACGCCGCGCGGATCAAACCAAGGTGCGAAAATGCCTGAGGATAATTGCCTAATAATTCACCGGTCTCGGTATCGATCATCTCGCTGATCAAACCGGTTGGGCTGGCAAAAGCCAGCAGGTGCTCGAAGAGTTCCGTGGCCTCGTGCATGCGCCCCTGGCGGGCCAGGTTCTCTACCAGCCAGTAAGAACACATGACGAACGTACCTTCTTCGCCGCCGACCCCATCATCGAACTGCAGATAGCGATAGACAAACCCATGCTCATCAGTCAGATACTGGCGGATAGCATCGGTGGTCGCGATGACACGTGGATCATCCGCGGGCAAGAAGCCGACGAGCGGAATCATCAAGGTCGCGGCGTCCAGCCCTGAAGATTCGTAAGAGATGGCAAAGACTTTATGGATCGGGTCGACGCCATGATCCAGCACGTCCTGATGAATATTCTCGCGGACCCGATGCCAGCGCTCCTGGTCCACCGGCCAGCCGAAGCGTTCGGCGAGGCGGATGCCGCGATCCACGCCCGTCCAGCACATAACTTTGGAATAGACAAAATTTTGCTGGGCGGAACGCACTTCCCAGATGCCCGCGTCGGGTTCCATCCAGTGGTCGCAGATGAAGGTGACACTGGCGTCAATCAATGACCAGAGCCATTGGCCAGGAGGCGGAGCGTCCGCTTGCAGGTAGATGCGGGCGACGCAATCAATCCACTCGCCATAAATATCGATCTGATGTTGTTCGACGGCGCCATTGCCTACGCGCACGGGCGTCGATTGACGATACCCTTCCATCGGCGCGATCTCCATCTCGGGGAGGTGGCGGTCGCCGCGGATGCCGTAGAGCACGCGCAGTTCGCGGTCATTGCGCCGTTCACGGTGTTCCACCCAATGGACGAAGGCGGCGGCGTCTTCCAGGTGTCCCAGTGCGGCGAGCGCACCGGTCGAGAAGGAGCTATCGCGGATCCAGGTATAGCGGTAATCCCAGTTGCGCGACCCGCCGATGCGTTCGGGGAGCGACGTGGTAGGGGCGGCGATCATGGCGCCAGTCGGCTCGAAGGTCAACAATTTCAGGGTGATCGCGCTCCGGACCACCACCGTGCGGTAATGACCATGATAGTTGGTATGCGCTGCCCATTGCTCCCAATACCGGCGTGTCGCCGTCAATTCCTCATCCCAATCGCGGTGGAGCG
>DAIDHM010000181.1 GCA_027459705.1 Ktedonobacteria bacterium
TATTCCTTCAGTGCGCGATTGTATGGGCAACGGCGAGCCAAGCGCACAACCACGGCCATTCAGGCCCTGTTAGCAAGTGAGGATCAGGATGCAACTGGTGGAACAGCACCGGATTGATCGCCATGATCCCCGCTTTGCCCCAATTGACGCCGCCGCTTTCGCCAGTAAAAATTTGTACAATGCCACGCTGTATCAGATGCGCCAACAGTTCATCAATGACCATACGGTTATTCTGTATGGTGAACTCGACAAACTAATGCAGCCTACTGAGCAGTACAAAGCCTTGCCAGCCAAGGTGTCGCAGTGGGTGCTCAAGCAGGTATGTCTTGCCTGGAAAAGTTATCTGGCGGCGTGTGCAGCATGGCAATCCGATCCAGGGAAGTTCTTGGGGCATCCTAAACTCCCCAAATATCTGGACAAGCAAGGACGCAATCTGTTGACCTATACCGAACAAGCGATAAGCAAGGTCAAAATACGCCAGAGGGTTGTCGATTTTTCCGGCATGACCATTGAAATCAAGACACGTCAAGCCCTCCCAGCCCAGGTGCGCATTGTGCCCCATGCCACCCATTACACGGTGGAAGTCGTTTATGAACGGGAAGAAACTCCCGCCGATCTGCATCCTGCCTTGGTGGCAGGGATGGATCTCGGGGTCAACAACTTGGCTACGATAGCATCAAACCAGTCTGGCTTTGTGCCGCTTCTGGTTAACGGTCGTCCGCTCAAGGCGTTGAACCAATACTACAACCAGCAACGCGCCGCTCTGCAAGCCAAACTGCCCCCAGGTCAGTTCAATTCCCATCGGCTGGACCTCTTGACGGACAAGCGGAAACGCCAGATGGACAATTACCTGCACGTGGCCAGTCGGCGGATTATCGACCTGTTGGTCGAACACGGTATCGGGACATTGGTGATTGGGAAGAATGTGGGATGGAAGCAGGAAGCAAACATGAGTAAGAAAAACAATCAAAACTTTGTGTTTCTGCCCCATGCACGCTTCATCGACCTATTGACCTACAAGGCGCAATTGGTGGGCATCACCGTCATTGTGACGGAAGAAAGCCACACGTCCAAATGCAGCTTTCTCGATAACGAGCCGGTGGGCCACCATGAACACTACATGGGCAAACGGGTCAAGCGTGGGTTGTTCGTATCGGCAACGGGCAAACAGGTCAATGCTGATGCGAATGGTGCCTACAACATTATCACCAAAGTGGTCCCAAACGCCTTTGGCAATGGGAGAGTGGGTGTCGTAGTTCACCCTGTAGGGCTTGCCCTGCGGAACCGGGCTTTGGCGTCATAACACGCTAGAGTTACGGTAACTATGATGACATAGCTGGCGCGGGTCGGCGAGCAGCGAGACTTTGCACGCGCATTTCCCCTTTTCATCGCTGCTGATCTGTGCTACGATCAAGAGGAAGAGTGCAATTCCGCTAACCATTGGTGTGCCCGATGTGGACCAAGGGATCACGGAAGGGCGCGTCACACATCCTGGAGCGGGACACCATCCCACCACTGCACTTCGGCGCCGCGCGATCTCAGCAAGGCTGATGCAAAACCGTGGCCGCTGAAACGCAGTCCGCGACGTGTCCTTTGCCAGCGTAGCGTGAGTGTGGAAATGGATAACACAACACCCATCTTGATTATGATGGGACTGGCGCTGGCGTTCACCCTGTTGGTGACGGCAGTCACGTTCATTTTGGGACCAAAAAATCCCTACGCGAAGAAACTGGCGCCGTATGAGTGTGGCATCGAGACGATCGACCCACCGCGAAAACGGTTTCCTATCAAATATTTGGTCAATGGCATGCTCTTTATCGTCTTCGATATCGAAGCCGCATCCTTATTACCATTAGCGGTGCTTATGCGCCGGTTGGGGGTCACGGGGTTGCTCGAATTGGTCACTTTTGTGGCGATCTTGCTGATCGCCTTCCTCTATGTCTGGCGCAAAGGAGCCTTCACATGGGACTGATCGACGAACCCCTCCGGATGAATCCCTGGGAGCCGGTGCAGATCACGACGAATACGCAGACACCGCGTATGCCGCGCAATGTGGAGAACCATTCCGCCAATATCCTGTTGACCCAGGTCAGTAAATTGGTGGACTGGGGACGCAGTCAGTCGCTCTGGCCAGCGCTCTTTGGTCTGGCCTGCTGCGCCATCGAGATGATGGCTGCTTCGGCATCACGGTTCGATATCGCGCGCTTTGGCGCCGAGGTCTTTCGTGCCAGTCCGCGCCAGGCAGACCTGATGATTGTGGCGGGACGTGTCTCGGTGAAGATGGCGCCAGTCGTCCGCCAGATCTATGATCAGATGCCCGATCCTAAGTGGGTAATCTCCATGGGAGCCTGCGCCTCGTGTGGCGGAGTATTCAACAATTATGCCATCGTGCAGGGTGTCGATAAGATTATCCCCGTCGATATCTTCGTACCTGGCTGCCCACCGACGCCTGAGATGTTGCTTTATGGCTTCAACCAGCTTCAAGAGAAGATCCGTCAGGGCTTGCCAAACCCGCCCGATCCAATGCGCCCGACGGCCTGAAGCCGTCTGGAGTGCCACCGCGCGCCAGGGCTGCTGAGTTGAACTATTATCCCGCACACACAAAGTGAGAAGAGATCATGTCCGAGCCTGAACTTGCCCCCACCCTCGCGGCGCGCACGGCCGCGCTCGTGCGCGATCGTCTCGGTGACGCGCCGATCGAAGTGGTGGAGTATCGCGGCGAAATGACAATCATCCTTCCGGTCGAGCATATCGTCCCGGTCTGCCAGATGCTGCGTGACGCACCCGATCTGCGCTATGACTTCCTGGCGGACCTGACCGCCGTAGATTGGGAAGACCGTGAACCGCGCTATGACGTTGTCTACCATCTGCTCTCGATGCAGACCCGCGCGGTTGTCCGATTAAAGGTGCGCGTCGGTGCGGAAGGCGAAGACCACCCCACCGTACCGACCGTCACGGGCGTCTGGCCAGCGGCAAACTGGTGCGAACGCGAAGTGTATGATCTGTTCGGCATTGTCTTCACCGACCACCCAGATATGCGTCGCATTCTCATGCCCGACGATTGGACCAGCCATCCATTGCGCAAGGATTATCCGCTGACAGGCATTACGCTGCCAGAACCACACTGGGGCGGTCAGGTGCCGCTGGGCTCGCCTGTTTCGCCCACCCTCTATCGTCAGACCCTCCGGACACCCGGTGGCATACCTGGCGAGATCGATCCGCAAGCGGAATCTACCCGACAATCGGTTGAGGGCCAGGGTGACCAGGAACACTGATCAGCATATTCACTATGAAGGGATTTTTGCACTATGCGCAGTGACGCCGCCGCCGTAACCGACCGACTTGAACGGTCCATTCAGCGGATTACCTGGGCAATGCTGGATTGCGAACCAGCTGACCTGAATGTCGCGCCCGATGTGAGCGAGTGGTCGCCGATCCAGATTCTGGCGCATCTCAGGGCCAGTAATGACCTGTATGTGTCACGCGTCATGCTGATTCTGACAAGTGACGCCCCAACGCTGACGCTGCTTGATGTTGATCGCTGGATGGAGCTTGCGGGCTACACCATAGCGCCGCTGGATCAGACACTGATGGTTTTCCAGCGACAACGACAAGAGTTGATCTGGCAACTGCGCCATCTCCCCGACATCGGTTGGGACCGCATTGGTCGCCACCCGGAACAGGGAGATCTGACCTTGCTCGCGATGTTGACAGCGCAGGCTCGTCACGAAGAAGAGCACGTCGAACAGTTGCGCGAACTGCTGGATATCGACGATGAGGATGATGCCTAGGGCGTGAGCCTACGCGTGCTGGCATGATCAATGAAGTGGAGGAATGGGGATATGCAACTCGAAGAGTCACAGCGATTATTGCTCGACGAGAGCCAGGTGACGCCCGATGGCCAACGCGTCGATACGATGACCATCAACATGGGGCCGCAACATCCGTCGACGCATGGCGTGTTGCGCCTCATCTTGACGTTGGATGGCGAGACCGTCGTCAAAGCTGTTCCCGATATCGGCTTCCTGCACACTGGCATTGAGAAGACAGCGGAAAATAAAACCTATTTCCAGGCCCTCGTCGTTACAGACCGCATGGATTATCTCGCCCCGCTCTCGAATAATCTGGGCTATTCGTTGGCCGTTGAGCAATTGCTGGGCGTCGAGATTCCCCCTAAAGCGCAGATTGCCCGCGTGGCCCTGGCGGAATTACAGCGCCTCGCCAGCCATCTCGTCTGGCTTGGCACCCACGCGTTGGATCTTGGGGCGCAGTCGATGTTTCTCTATGCATTCCGCGAGCGTGAGATGCTGCTGGATATCTTCGAGCTCTGTTCCGGTGTCCGTCTGATGACCAGTTATATCATGCCCGGTGGTCTGCAGGCCGACCTTCCCCCGGGATTCGATGCGAAGGTCCGCGAGTTCCTGGCAATCTTTCCTGATCGGCTCCGCGAATATCACGATCTGCTGACCTATAACCAGCTCTTCATTGATCGCACCAAAAATGTCGCTCCGCTGAATGCCGCTGACTGCATCGCGCTGGGGGCGAGTGGTCCGGTCTTGCGTGCCAGTGGGGTGGCCTGGGATACGCGCAAAGCTTTTCCGTATTCCAGCTATGAAAAATTCGACTTTGCTATCCCCGTCGGTACCAATGGCGATGTTTATGATCGCTATCTGGTGCGCATGCTGGAGATGGAGCAGAGCGCGAATATCGTGCGCCAGGCGCTCGACAGCATGCCTGAGGGCCGCTGGAATGTCGCCGATCCGAAGATCATCCCACCGCCCAAATGGGCTGTCGCGACCAATATGGAGGCGCTGATCCATCATTTCAAGCTCTATACCGAAGGCTACCGCCCGCCGCGCGGCGAAGTCTACCAACGCATTGAATCACCCAAAGGGGAGATTGGTTTCTATGTTGTCAGCGATGGAAGCTCCCGGCCCTATCGTATGCATGTCCGTGCGCCATCATTCGGCAACTTGCAAGCACTCCCCAAGATGATCGAGGGGCAGCTACTCTCCGATGTCGTCGCGGCGATCGGATCCATCGATATCGTCCTGGGCGAGGTTGATCGCTGAGCGGTGAGGAGATCGCCTGCTATTTCGAGAACACAGTGAGGAAGTCCAAGATGATCTCTGACGCGATAAAAGCTAAGATGCTGGCCGTCGCGGAACGCTACCCCGAGCGGCGCTCCGCCATGCTTCCCGCGCTGCACATCGCCCAGGAAGCCGAGGGGTACGTCACCCCCGAAGGTATGCAAGCCGTGGCTGAGGTGGTTGGCTGCAAGGTGGACGAAGTCGAGAGCATCGTCTCGTTTTATTCTATGTATTTTGCGCACCCCGTTGGCCAGCGCGTCGTCAAGGTCTGCACCAGCCTCAGTTGCTATCTGCGCGGCTGCGATCGCGTGATGGCGACATTGGAGCACGATCTGGGGGTGCAACGAGGCCACACGCGCGCTGATGGGGCTTTCACCCTGCTCGGGGTCGAATGTCTGGCCTCCTGTGGCACCGCGCCGGTATTGCAATTGAACGATGAGTTCATCGAGCAAGTGACGCCGGAACGCGCCGCTGAACTCGCTCGCGAATGGCAGACCCAGACCGCCGCCCCGCCCAGTGCATAGGCAGGACTTGAGAGCGTGGACGGCGGCGGGCCCACCCAGCCGCTAAACCGTGCGGTTTCGCACGGCGTGAAGCGCCGCGCTCCCCTCTTTGAGGATCGGGTTCCCATGGCCGAAAACTAGCGCGTCGACATCCAAACTTGCGAGTGCCTGCCCGGTCTGCTGCGCGAGCGTGTCGTCATCATTCAAGTACGGCGGAGGCACGGACGGTTTGCCACTGAAATTGTTCAATGCATCACCAAGGATCGCCAGTCGTCGCGATGGCAAAATCAGCGAGCAATGCCCCAGCGTATGACCGGGGGTGAAGATGACGCGCAACGTGCCCAGATCGCCGAGCGCGATCTCTTGGTCTGGCACCAGGGACTCATCCACCTGACAAGACCGCATCGGAAAGAAGATCGGGGTCATCAGACGCATCGCTGTTCCTACCCCGCCTTTGGGGTACTGATAGGGTGAAGCGCCGCTAATCTGTGCGGCATCCAAAGGGTGTGCCCAGACGCGGGCGCCTGTGGCGGCGCGTAATCCCGCTGCACCCCCCATGTGGTCGAAATGACGGTGCGTCAGGATTATGCGTTGCACCTCATCGGGTCGCCGCCCAATCTGTCGCAGATATTTCACGATCGTACGATCGAATTTCGGTGGACCGGAATCGATAATGGTCAGGCCATCACGTTCAGCTATCAGTACGTAAGCAGTTGAGACAGCATTGGCGATGCGATGCACGCCGGGCAAGATCTCCATGCGAGTGGGGTCCTCTCTGATCTGGTGTTCTCTGTGCGCCACCGATCTTGACAGATACTGGGGTGCTGTGCCCCCAATGAGGATGCTAACGACCCATCCGTATGTTGATCAATAGAATCTCCCTGCAATTCGGGTTGGATCATCGCGTGGGAAGCGGCCGGAACGCGATTTCGCTGGTGTTCCGCCAACAAAGTTCCATAGGGCAGATCGCGCAATCCATCCAATATCTTGCCCACAAGACAGAAGGAACGATGCGTATGATCCTGCCGAAAGAGCGCGATCCTCGTTTCAAGACGATCCGCCGCGGTGGAACCCTCACCAATGCGGATCACCACCTCCTCGCCCTATGGGCGGCAACGTGCGCGGAGCACGTCCTTGACCTCTTCGAGTCAGCTCAACCTGGGGACACGCGACCGCGCCAGGCGATCGCGCAGGCTCGCGCCTGGGTCCGTGGTGAGTGCAACATGACGCTCGCTCGCGCGACTGGCGGCCACGCCATGGGCGCGGCCAGAGATCTGCGTGGGGCACCACGGTATGCCGCCTATGCCGCTGGCCAGGCCGCATGCGTCGCGCACGTTGCCGCGCACGAGCTAGGTGCAGCAGCGTATGCGATCAAGGCGGCACGTGCCGCCGCGGTGAACGGCGAAGAGGCGATCGCTGGACGACGTGAGTGCCAGTGGCAACGCGACCAGCTTCCAGAGGAGATTCGCGCGCTCGTACTCGACGACCAGCGGTTGCGCAACAGTATCTGCTGGTGGGTGTTCGATTGTTGAGCATGGCACAGGGTGCCCGCACTGGATATCTGTGGGGTGCTGAGGACGAAGCTCATGCTGCTACGCGGGCGTACCGCATTTCAGAAAACAGCAGTTCCTGATCATCCCGTACACGCCGCGACAGCTTGACACGAGGTTGGAAGATTGCAACGGACGCGCATTGCGCTTAGGGATGGGCCGAGAGCGTACAAGCTTTCTTTGATGCCTATGCCCGCGCCCTGGCGTGCAGCTGACCCGCATCCTGGATATTCGCCATGCCGAGCAGCATCTGTGGGCGGTGGCCAGTCAGCTCCCCGCCGACCAGCAAGCCGTATGCCTAGCTCAGTCCCTGCCGTTCTTGGAACAAAGCCAGGCCGCTGCTTTACCGCCGACGATGCTCCTCCTGACCATCCACCCCGCCTGCTTTCCGAGCGGTCGGCCGGGTACTTTCTCAAGCATGCGGCACACATCGATTCTCTGGATTTCATCGATCCCGACTATCAGCTCACCAGCGGCGTGGCGGAGAGCACCTGCAAACGCTTTGGCACCGATCGCATGCTATGGTACGGGTATGCGCTGGAGCGTGACGGTAGCCCATTATCTGGCCATCCTCCGCACGCTCGTCCGCAATGGCCGTTGGCCTTCACTCTTGCTGGTTGCTTAGAAGTCTCCCCTCACTTTAGATTGCACCCCTCGTTCCCGGTCGGGTGTCGTTGAGGGGTTAGGCCCGACCGGCAAATACTTCCGGTCGGTCGCTGACGAGAGTTAGCCACTAGGTATCCACAGGTTGTCCACAATTTACCCACAACTTGACGATGGTAAATACCGTGATCACACTACTAGATCGGAAGAAAATTCTGGTGAATTTGGTCCCTCTTATGACTCGGTTCATCCCCACGCATGTGCGGACGATGGAAGAAATGCTGCTTCCTGTGCCCTAGTACATTGTGCTCTTTTCCCTGGAAACAAGAATGGGAGGGTGAAGATGCCTCCTCCCATCCCATCTTGGCGGACTGGCAGGGATGCTCGATGGTCAGCCGATCACTCAGTCATTGTCGGTCGATGTATCCTGTGGTGCGGGCAACTTGGCCCACAGCCCACGCGCATCTTCTTCTTCGCGCTTCATTCGCTCGTATTCTTCCCTTACTATCTCTTTGTAACTCTTTGTTGGCGTTGGGAGTTGTTCAGGTAAGATGCCCTCGTGAGCAAGAAATTCGCGTACTGCCTGACCTGACAAATAATGGGTGCGATTGGCGTCCCTTGGAGTCCGTATCCCCTGGTCCTCTAGGCGTCTTCGAGCAATGATAGCCCGAAGGACATTGGCTATTGTCTCAATCATGCCCATCCAATCACTTATCGCCTGATTGGGCTTTAAACCTTTACGCGCATGAATAGCATCCTCCGTTTCGCCAGCATACAGGCCCTTGTATCCCCAGTTCATGAACCGGGCACATTGCTCGGACGTGATGACCCCTGCATCACGAGCGCGGGTCATAAGTTGCTTGTTTGCCTCTGTCAATTCCTGGCGATGAGCGATGCGTTGAGCGACCTCAACAAAGGGATCGTCACCCACTTCTCGGATGAGTTCGCCTAATTCTTGTTCCCGCGTTTTTATAGCGAAATAACTTTGCGCGAGCGCGACAATCTCCTTACTGGGGTCTGCGTTCTGCGCAATGAGATAGCACGCATAGCGAGTGAGACGATAATCATGTACTTGCTGTTGTGCTCCATGTCCGCCAGTGATCGCCTTATTGACATCAATAAAGTGTTCCAAAACAGCGTTGCCGCTACCTTCACAAGCTTTCATGGCCTTCTTGATTACCCGCTCGAAATTTTGCCACAGTGCATAATCAAGCAATGTGGCTAACTCACGTGCAAACCAGTGTTCACCTTTGGCGTCTTTGTGGCGGATCGCGTCGAATGGCGACGTGGGCAGCGCGGGCATGATCTCATCAGACATGGTGTCATCCTCTTTCCACATGCGTTGTTGAGCATATCGTGACGACACATGAGCAGCCTTTCATCCATGCAGTGCGGTTGTTCTTGGTCTGCTTCGATGCGCCACAGTGATTTCATTCAGTACGCCATCATTGTGCAGGCTGATAGCTATGATACCATGGACTTCTACGATATTCAATGTATTTATAGGTATTCGCCGTATATGCTACAATCGTGCCAAGATAGAATTCGGTTGCAGAGTAAGGAGCAGGCATGACACCTGAAGATGCTGAGCGGTATTTACGCGAGTTTCCGGAATTTACCTGGCTCACCGACACTGCGCCTGATCATTGGTACAAGATCATCGAGGTCGCTGATGCATTACGGCTCGGTGAAACAGCGGTGCGCAACGCCTGTATGCGGGGATCAATCAACGGCGCTATCAATTATGGTCCCCGTATTGGCTGGCGTATGCCGCGCCGAGGGTTACTGCTCTACTTTGCCGCAAAAAAGCAGCAAAGTAGGCAGAGCGATTGACAAAACATAAGGCTTTAGCCGCGCAATCCGTCGCTCTTTCTGCCCCTTCCCGCGACCCAGAATGAGGTCACGCGCAGTGTCATAATCCCCGAGTCGGAGTCCCGTCAACTGGGAGAGACGGATCCCCGTGTCATACAACACCCAGAGGATGGCGACATTGCGTTGGGCGATCAAGTCAGCGCTGGATGAGCGGGCGACCTCGATGATATGGGTGAATTCATCCGGCTCGATAATGCGGATGAGCGGACGATCGACCAGCGGCAAATCTAGCCACGCGACTAGATCTTCGGACACATACCCGCGGCGCAGACACCATCGCCGGAAGGCGCGGAGACTGCGCACATACCAGGAAATGGTCCGGCCGGTGCGGTGTTTGCCAACTGTGGTGGTGCGTTGCAGTTGGACCACCCACCGTTGCAGGTGGTCCAGGGTGAGGTCACTCAGCGTCTCAAGCGCCTGGGTAGTGCAATAGGCCTGCCACTGTTCCAGACAGTGGGTATGTCAGACAATCGTTTTAGGAGGACTGCAGATCGCCGCGTGGTGGAGAAGGTAAGACTCAATTGCCGACAGGATGGCAAGCGGTGCCGGTTGCGCAAGCGGCGAAGCGGAGGAATGCTGGTAGCGAACGGTCATATCGACTCTTCTGTGATCGAAGTGAGAGAGCATCAATGACACCAAATAGAATGGCGGGTGCTCACCCGTGACGAGGAAACCGTCATGGCAGGTGCTCATCCCGTGAGCATCTGATCATGTGGCGGGAGCTCACTTCCAGATCCATAAAAAAAGAGGCACGTGCTCTACACAGGCAATCTCGATCGGCCGAGTAAGCAAGAAATCGGCACGAATCGAGTGCTGGAGCGGGTGGCAAGTAGTAAGGAGCCGGCGAACAGGATTGAACCGTTGACCCCCCGATTACAAGCAGTGGATACACCAAAACGTCGCTTACTCGCTGTCATCCCTGCCGTATGCGGACTGCATCTCCGATTTTATTTTAGAATTTTCGCCTGACGGGGGTCTCACAACGAGGCCAGATTTGCCGGGCGGGGGGATAGAGTCCAGAAAGTTTGGTAAAAAGTTCGTCGATTGCTAGGTGAAGAGCGATGACACGGGACGGTAACGAGAGGCCTGGAGCAACCGCCACCAGCATAACATACGATCCCGCCCTTGCGCCACTGTCGGTCGCAAGGGTGCGCCCTGCGGTATGGGCGAGGGGGAGGTGCGGCTCAAACCTGCGCTTTCCCGGCCACTGCCCGAGCAGCGGCCCACTGATGATAGGCGTCCATCTCCAGGTATTTGTGCCTCGTACTCTATGTCGCTCCTTGAAAATGCTTCTGGGCCGCTTTGACCAGGCCCCGGATGATCATCCGAAACCAGGAAATCAACCCCCTGCAGGCCCCGATCTTTCAGCCAGCCAAAGAAGTGGCCCCAAATGTTTTCCGACTCACTGTTACCGAGCTGTAAACCCAAGATTTCGCGATAGCCTGCGGCATTGATACCGGTGGCGACCAAGGCGCTAACCTGGCGCACTTGTCCATCCTCGCGCACTTTAATCACTAAGGCATCCACGATGACGAACGGGAAGGCTTGCTCCGCTCATGATCGCTCATTCCAAGCCTGGACAGCGGGATCCAACTGTTGGCACAAGGCGGAGACCGTCGATATACTAAATGTTTTCCCACACAGATCTTCGGTAATCCGCGTCACTTTGCGCGTGGATACGCCCGTGACGACCATCTCCATCATGGCCAACACCAAAGCTTGTTCGCACCGTTGCCACCGGCCAAACAGGTCCGTGGTAAACGCTTCACCCCGCACTTGGGGCAGCACCAGATGCAATGTGCCGACCCGGGTGGTCAGAACACGCGTGCGGGTGCCGTTACGATAGCCGCGCCGTTGTGCGGTGCGTTCATACTTGTCCGCCTGCACCTGGTCCGTCACTTCGCCTGGGAGCACTTGATTCACCAGATCTTCGATCCCCTGGCGCATGGCTTGATCATTGGTGAGCAACCCTTGCAGTTGCTCGGATTCGACGGTAAGCTGGAGTTGGGGCATGGTTTGTCCTCACTTTCGATGGTGCACAATGTTTATTGGCTTCACTCTACAGCGACGACAAGCCATGATCATTATTTGCTTGTTTGTTATTACTGCAGTTCCTGGACTCTATATCAGATTGCTTTTCAACTCAGGCTATATAATATTTAGGCGGTTCATCACATAACAACTGGGAGAAATCACTATGGCGACGCTCCATTTAATGGTAGGACTTCCCTGTTCGGGAAAATCGACACTTGCCAAAAAAATTGAGCGTGAACAATTTGCCCTTAGACTGACAGTTGATGAATGGCATATTCATCTGTTTGGTCAAGATGCTGAAGAACTGGAACATGACGCCCGGCACAGTCTCATTGAGTTGATGCTTTGGAACATCGCCAGTCGAGCGCTTGAATTGGGAATGAACGTCATCCTCGATTTCGGTTTTTGGGCGCGCGAGGAACGGGAGGACTATCGCTCTCGAGCGAAGGCGCTTGGGGCCAGTAGCGAAGTACACTTTCTTGATGTGCCGACTGATGAGTTGATGCGCAGACTCACGGCAAGAAATGCGCAGGCTTCACCATTCTATTTCTCTATCCCCGAAGCTATGATGACGCCGTGGATTGCCTTCTTTCAAAAACCAACCCCTGACGAGCTTGAGCGCCGAGATTAACAAGATTTCAGGAGTCGAGAAGCAAGAGCAGAGCAGCCAACGTTTTTACCTTTTATTGCTTGCTTCAGAAGGTGTCTTGCGCGCGTGTTAAAAAAAACAAACCCGCTCGTGGAGCGGGTTTGTCGGAGAGGGGTGATCGACGGGGCTCGAACCCGCAACCACTAGAGCCACAATCTAGTGCTCTGCCATTGAGCTACGACCACCGTAGGGTGGAGATTCCCAGCGAGAGAACTCCAGCCATGTTGTACCACACGTACTACCTGATCGTCAAGGAAGATTGCGCGAAAAAGGGTTTGCGCGTATACTGAGAAACTGAGAGTTGAGGAGGTTTCCAGCGCATGGCATCCAAAAAAGCAACTAAACGCCCAGCGTCTACCACAACGTCGCGGCCCGCGTCGACCGCGACCCGTGCCAGTACGACTTCGCGTCCCCTGACAACCCCAACGCGCACCAGTACCGCTGGATCCGCTAACACCACGAGCCGACCGCTCAAACCATCCAGCAGCAAAAATTCCGACAATTCCCTTGAGCGTTCAGCCAGTGAATCCCACGTTCTGCCTGCCGCGCGCCCGGTCAGTGCGGCTCGCTCTGTCGAACAACAGCGGATGTCGCGTCAAGATGTACGCATGCAACGGCGGGCGGAGATGCGCCGACGGCGCAACACCGTCTCGTTTAGTATCGTCCTGGTCGCGCTGATCGGTATCGTCGCGATCGCCCTGGCTGTGCTGCAACAAAATGGGGCCTTCAATGCACCGGTGACAAAGCCGAAACCAGTCAGCATCCTGTCGGATTTCCCCAATCAAATCGTCGCGATCAGCAGCATCAAACCGGCTCCCAAGGTCATTACGACGGCCGATGGTCTGCAATACGTCGATCTGAAAGTCGGCACGGGCGCGACCGCCGCGGCGAACCAGAAAGTCACCGTCAACTATACGGGCTGGCTCACCGATGGCACGGTCTTTGACTCGTCATTGATTGCGTCGTTCCAACATCAGCAACCGGCATCGTTCAGCCTGGATACCAATTCGGTCATCAAAGGCTGGGTAGAAGGCGTGCCCGGCATGAAGGTCGGCGGCATCCGTCGGCTCTGGCTTCCTGCCGCGCTGGCCTATGGCGCAAACCCGCCATCGACGACGATCCCGGCCAATGCGACGCTCGTCTTCGACATTCAGTTGGTGAGCATCCCATAAGAGAGCAAGCGGGCGAAACGAACCATCTGAACCCGTAAGGACACGGGAGGTGAGGGCCCACCACACGGTAGGAGACCGCCGAGCACCGGCTCATGCGTAGGCTTGTCTGATCAGTGATCTGCCCGCGACGGAGGCCATATGCAGAGTGCGTCACCTTCTCCTCCAAAAATTCTTGTCACTTGCTCTGGAATAACCTATCGGTATCCTCGGGCAAGACGTGCGACGATTGATAACCTCTCACTGGAGATCCAGCGTGGCGAATGTTTCGCCTTGCTGGGTCCCAATGGCGCGGGGAAATCCACCTTAGCGCGACTCATCGCTGGCTTGATCCTCCCAACCAGTGGATGGGTGACGGTGGAAAACATCGATACCCGCCAGAATCTTCCTCCGTTGCCCGCATCAGTCGCCTACCTCGCTCAACATCCCGATCTCCCCGACCATCTCACCGCGCAACAGGCGCTCGTCTTGACGGGCATGCTGCGGGGCATGGCCGCCGATGAGAGTCGCCAGGCCGCGCGCGATGTGCTGATGCGTGCCGATCTGACCCCTTTGGCGCACCGGACGGTACGCGGACTGCCTCCTGGTACACAACAGCTCGTCCGCTTCTGCGCCACACTGATGGGCTATCCCCGCCTCTTGATCCTGGATGAACCAACGACGAGCCTTGATACGGTGCAGCGTCGCTGGGTCTGGGATTTGCTCCAGACGTTGCATCGACAGACCGGTATGACCACCCTGGTGATCACCCATGATATCGATGCGATCGATCGGGTCGCGCATCGTATGGCCTATCTGCGCGATGGGCAGATCATTGCCGTCGGATCTTCGACAACGTTGAAAGAGCAATATGGGCGTGGGCCACGGCTGGAGGTACGGCTGATGGCCGGTGCGGTGCTCGATCCATCGATGCGTGATCGGCTGGTGCGGTTGGGGCGGCTGCGAGAACATGATGACGCGCTGGGCTTTGTGCTGTACCCCGCCCCCGAGGTGATTGGCCAGTTGGCGCGCTCTATCCCGATGCCGGTCACCCCGCCCGTGCCGGTCACACCTGATCCTGCCGCCAGGGGGGCCAAGGCAAAAGCACCACGCGCGCCACGCGGCACGGCCAAAGGCAAGACGGCGACGGCCCTGGCGGTCGTCGATCCCGCGACGGAATCCTGGTTGCTGGATCGCCAGTTACCGATGCCGGGTTCGTTGGGACGGACGATCGAAGAGATCTTCGCCATCATCGGTCATGACCGTATCGCTGAATGCTGGTTCGCGCCGCCCGCGTTAGAAGATGTTGTGCTTCGACTGGGAGGAAGCGACGATGACTGACTCCTGGCGTGCGTACCGCGCGCTCGTGGCGATCTGGTTCGCGGAGGCGCGGCCCATCCTCCTGGGCAGTCTCATACTGAGCTTCATGCTGCCCATCGTGGTCACCGGTGGCCTCCACCTGCTCACCAACGCTGCCAATCCCGCGCGCACCGCCTTACTGGTCGGTGGCAGTGGCGTGCTGGCCACACTGAGTGTGGCATTCTTGACGCTGCCAGCGTTCGTTGGCCGCGCGCGGGAACGCGGCATCATCGCCTATATCGCCGCGCTACCCGTCACGCGAGTCCCCTGCGTCGCGGCCCTGACGACCATCGCAGTGTTACTGGCGCTTCCGGCTACCCTGCTCGATCCGATCGTGCTGGCGCGCATCGTGGCGATGCCCATCACATTTACCCCGTGGATGATCATCGTGGCGACACTCGTCGTGCTGGCCTTCTGTAGTGTTGGCCTGGTGGTCGGCCTGGTGGCGCAGACTGAGCACACCGCGATGATCGCGGGGATTGTGCTGAGCTTTGTCCTGGTGGCAGGGCCGCTCTTCTTGCCAACTCTGAGGGGGCCTTTGCGCTGGTTGGGGCTCTTCCTCCCCACCGGCGTCGCGGGTGACGCCGCCGCCGCGGCAGTCCGCCATCAGATGGGGAGCCTCCCGCTGGATATCGTCGTCCTGGCCATCTATGCGATGATCGCTTTTGGCCTGGTCGATCGTGCGTTGCCATGGCACCCCGGCGATCGCCGCACCTTCTTCGCCCCACGCATCTGACTATCGCCTCAACGCCAGGCCGTGGGGCCAGAGACAGCCGGGTGACCCTTGAAGTAGAAGCGCCAGAGGAGATCCGTGCCCTGGCTGATGCCAATGCGTGGTGATGTAGCGATCTGGTAGCCCTCGCCGCGATCCTCATGCGTAGCCAACGCGCGGGAGTCGCTCAGCCAGAGCACATCACCAGTCAGATCCGCACCGTTCTGGGCGCGGCTGAGTGCGAGCGCGCGGCAGAGGCGACCGGGACCGCGCGCCAGATCGCTGACGCGCGCGATCTTGGGAGAGAGGGCTTGCATCTGGTCGATGCCGTGCCAGGGAGAGAGGGCACGGATCAGAACGGCGGCGCTCTGGCCTTCGGGTTCGCTGACGACATTGAGGCAGTGGTACATGCCATAGGTGAGATAGATATATGCATGGCCGGGCGGCCCAAACATCGTTGCCGCGCGTGGCGATGGGTGGCGATAATTATGGCTGGCAGGGTCGATCGCAGAGATATACGCCTCGGTCTCGACGATCATCCCGCCCAGGATGCCCGCCGCCGACCGACGCCACAGCGTCTTGCCCAGCATATCGCGCGCAAGGTCCAGGGTTGGTTGGGTGAAATATTCCAGTGGCAACGGCACTGGCGCCATCATCTCCCCTTCTCGCATCAGCCACCTCCCGACTCAGCCTTTCGGCAACGCTGCCTCGACCGCTTGCGCCCCGGTCAGCGCGATGAGATCAGCCACGCGCAACTGCAGGTCCACCCCGCGCTGGCCGCCACTCACCAGGATCTCCTCGTGGTCCAACGCGCGTTTGTCGATATAGACGACAAACCGACGGTTGAGCAACGCCAGCGCAGAGATGCCCCCGACCCGCAATCCCGTCAGCTGTTCAGCCTGGTCATGGGTCGCCATGCGCGCTCTGCGTGTGCCGATGGCGCGGGCGAAGGCGCGCAGGTCCAGTTCCTGGTCGGCCGGGAGCATGACGAGCAACGGAACCGCGCTATCGGTTGGGAACGGACCATCCGCCTGGCCGGATGCTTCACGCAACACCACCAGGGTCTTATAGACCTGCGCGGGTGGGTATCCGATACTCGCCGCGACCTGGACGGCATCGCGGATCGTCTCCGGAAACGTATGGACCTGGAAAGGGATCTTGCGAGCGGCGAGCACGCGCATCGCCTGCGTTCGCGGCGCTTTGGTCATGCCAGCTCCGTATCCGTGGTGGTGGCGGGGACGGTGACGAGATCTCCCTGCTCCGCCGTCGTCGCGGCAGGATAGAATTGGCGCGCCCAGCGACGATAGATGCCAATCGGGCCATCGCCCTTCGCCAATGCCGGTCTGGGCAGATAGCGCTTATGCTGCCAGATGTCGAAATCTTGTTTGGTATCATGCGTGAATTGCGACAAGACGAAGCGCGCGCCCAGTGAGAAAAAGAGCTTGCGCGGCACCAGGCGGAGCGGCGCCGGCAGGTCAGATCCAGGGGAACGATAGGTCCGCAACATCAGCCGCAGCGTCAGTCGCTCGGCATCGATCGGCGTGGGCAACACCCAGAGTCGCGACACCAGCCCGAAGGCCGGAACGGTTAGCTCAACCAGCGAATAGCCCACCCCATAGATCTGCGTCTCAAAATGAAACGCGACATCGACCTGCCGCCAGATCTGCCCTATCACGGGCATGATATGGCGCGCCGCATAGGCGGTGCTCAGGTGCGGCCCGTCGATGGTAGCGGGCCGGAGCTCCTGGACGTCGCGATAGCCATGAATATGCGCGAAATGGCCAACATCGACGCTATTCTCCGTCGTTTCTTGAGGGTGATCGCGCAGGACATACGATCGCTGGAGCGGGGGCGTCCAGTCGTGCATCGCCAGCTCGGGTGGTTCCCAATCTGGCACAGCGTCCATGCCCGGGGCGGCATGAAACAGCAGGATCAGACCATTGACGACCCGCAAGGGGATCAGGCTCAGCCGCGCGGTGGGTGGCGGCGGTGTGCCATAGCCCGTGGCGACGCAGGTCCCCGCTGTGTTGAACCGGAAGCCGTGGAAAGGGCAACGGATCTCCTCGCCCTCGACGCTGCCGCCATGGCCAAAATGGGCGCCCAGATGGGGGCAGTACGCCTCGCTCGCGCAATATTCACCACGTTGGGTACGGAAGACGACGACCTCGCGTCCCATGAAAGGGCGCGCCAATAAGGATCCAGGTCGCAGCTCATTGGCGAAACCGAAGGCATACCAACTGGTCGGATAGGGTGGTAACGCGGTGCGAGGCGTCTGCGTTGGCATCCGAGTGGGGCGTGCCCCCGTGGAGAGTGACATGAAAGCAAGGCCTCCGTTGATATGAATGGGTGCGCGAGTTGGGGATTGCTGGTGGCGATCAGCGCGGCGCCATGCGGATGGCGCCATCGAGGCGGATGACTTCGCCATTCAGCATCTCGTTCTCGACAATGTGCTGGGCGAGCGCCGCATATTCCTCGGGGCGACCCAGCCGCGAGGGGAACGGCACCTGCTGGGCCAGCGAGTCGCGCGCGGCCTGGGGTAGCCCCGCGAGCATGGGGGTATCGAACGTGCCAGGGGCAATGGTCATCACACGAATGCCCGCGCGCGCGAACTCGCGGGCAATGGGCAGCGTCATCGCGGCGACACCACCCTTGGACGCCGCATACGCTGCCTGGCCGATCTGTCCATCGAAGGCGGCGACCGACGCGGTATTGATGATGACGCCGCGTTCGCCACTACCACCGGGAACGGGGGCATTGGCGAGCATAGCCGCGCCTGCCAGACGGATGACATTGAAGGTGCCAATGAGATTCACCTGGATGATCTTGCTGAAGAGCGCCAGCGGATGCGGTCCATCTTTGTTGACCACCGTGCGCGCGGTGGCAATGCCCGCGCAGTTAATCACGCCACGCAGCGTCCCAAAAGTCGCGACCGCGGCATCAATAGCCTGCTGGACGCTGGTCTCATCCGTCACGTCCGTCGGGACGTAGATCGCCCGCGTACCCAGTTCTTCGGCCAGCGCCTGCCCCAAAGTCGCATTGAGATCGGCAATGACGACCCTGGCGCCTGCCGCCGCGAAGACGCGCGCGCAGCCCGCCCCCAGTCCGGAACTGGCCCCGGTTATGAGAAATGCTTGATCGGTCAACTGCATAGCAATCACCCTCCATTGGGATCGGCCACGCCGCATCCGCGTGACCAGGATACCTGTGTTGTACCATCCCATGGCTGCTGGCGACAAGTGGCCTCCCAACAGTTGCCCCATTGGCATTGTGCTCATGCGCGAGTCACACGTTGATCCGATGTCATCTTCGTGTATTCTGGATTCCATATCCTGGAAATGTGCGGTACAAACAGGGAATTTCGTCGGCCTCCTCACCATGCTGGGCATTTTTCCATTGCTTATGGTATACTCTCGATACTTGGAGAGTAACTATGAGTACCCGATATCCAGTACGGTGAAGGAGGCGCACCCAACTATGTGGGAATATATCGGGTTTCCTTTTGCGCAGACGGACCCCAGCGATCAGCTCGAAGCTGCAGGTGCACAGGAGTCCGAACGGAGACTGCAGGCAATCTCTGCGCAATTGAATCAGCTTGTTCGTGCGCCAGATGCTGAAACTCTGCATGGACTCATTGAAGGATTACAACAATTGGAGCGTGAGAGCGTGAGTGGGGCGAGTGGGAGCGGACCATCCGCCAGCCTCACCCCACGACAGGAAGTGCGACGGTGCTGTCTCCTGGCGATGGTGTACGACCAGCTGGACATGCACGATTGGGCCAGTCGCTCCGCGGCGCATTGCGTCGAGCGCATCGAGTCAGCCGATGCGCTAACGACGAGCAGCGAGAAACTCCGTGTGCACCTCTATCGCGCGCATCTGGCGCTCAAGCGCGATCAGCGTCGCAACGCGATCGGGAGCTATGATCGCATCATCGCTCTGCTCATCGCTGAGGGGATCGCTGGCACCATCTTTACAGATGGTGATCCACTCTGGTTGCTGGGTTATGCGTATCTTGAGTCGGCGAAAGCCTGGGCAGTGTTAGATGAAGAAGAGCAATCATCGCGTGACGCGCGCGATGCAGTTGGAGTTCTTCGGCAATGGGTCATTGATCGCCATATGATGACGCAGCAACAACAACTCCACCTGCAGGATGATCAATTCGTGGCGTCTTTTGCCACAATACTCAGCAACCAGCAGTTCGTACCCACAACGGATCAGGATATTGACTACATCCGTTTGCTCGTGGATTATCAGCGCTTGCTGGTATTTTATCTCCTCTGGCAATACAAACTCCAGCGCCAGACCCTGACTGTGCCATTGGCGATGAGCTGTATGGCGGCGCTGGAACTCGCGATTAGATTGGGTGAGCACTATGATGATCGCGAACATCAACTACAGAACTATCTGTTAGCCGTGGAAGTTGTCCTGGTATTTCATGAGCGTTTGGAAGATGCACGTAATTGGCTTGCCGATGCGCAGCAGTATTTAACCACAATCAAAACGACAAAAATCGGTGGACCTGATGCTGAAGCCTCGATGCCTTCTTTAGTCTGGCTCGCTTTGTATGAAAATCGCGTACAATGGTACATCGACACAGACTCCGACTATGCCCGCTTATATGGGCCAGTGAAAAGCCTCGCCCACCAAGCGACAAGTCAGGACAAATTACACCTGGCTGGTTGTTATTATGCGTTGCTCGCCCATGCGCAGTTTCAGGAGGCGCTTGTGAGGCCCGTGGCGGATGCGCAGCAGCAGATCGCAACACACATCCAGCTCGCTCTGTATTGTTTTGAGATAACTGATCGCCGTCATGCACTCTACAGCCAGCATACTCGCCGGCAGGCAGAGATCTATAAGGGGTATGCGTAGGAAAGGATGCATCAGCTCATGTTATGGGAATTCTCTTCCTACCCGAATAACCCACTGATAGATACGGACGATCCAGCGCAGTCGCCGCGCTTCGAGCAGTTGCTCCACGCGCTGGCGGAGGCGGCGCAGGCTGGCGATCGTTCCCAAGCACGGCAACACGCCTATCAGCTCCGCTATGCGATCTCCCGCCATACCTTGCAGCCGTCCGTACGACAAGCGGCACGTTGCGCATTTCTCCTCGGGCTGTTCGCGGAACAGGTGGAGGATTGGGAGGAAGCGTATATCGCCTTTCGTGAGTGTCATAGCGCTGTTGTGCGCGGTCCTCACGATCTCGAAGCCCTGGTGCATGTGTATGATCGCTGGGGGAATGCAGCGTATTTTTTCGCTGACTATGCGTTGGCAATGCGGCATTACAGTTGGATAATCGAACATGTGCATCATCAGCAGGATGCCTTTCCACACGCTACGGGATTGCTCTGCAATGCCTATATTGAGCGCGCGAAAATCGAGAGTGTCTACGGCCACTATCAATCAGCACATCGCGATACCGATCAGGCACTCCGTTTGATTCGCCATTGGAAAGATGCGCTCACCCCTCCACCAGCCGCAATGGAAGTAGCCGAACCCACAGCGAGCAGCCCCACGGTGCATAAGCGTCCGCTGCTAGATGATCCACTCCCCGCCGCGATTGCCCAAAATGCCCAACCACATACCGCCAGCTGGTTAGCCTTGTACCTGGCCGCCCATTTCCGCCACGCCTATGTCACCTACTGGCAAGCGAAACTGGACGACCGTCAGCCAGATCAGGCGGAAAAACATCGATCGTTCGAACGTTCATATACGGTCGCGTATAAAGCGGCCCAGGAAGGCCTCCATATCCCTGGGGCGCAGGGCGAGTCTGCCCGGCTGTATCATATCGCCGCTGAAGTTGCTCTGGCCCAAAGCGCATTGTATCATCAGAAACACGAGAAACGCCATTGGTTGCAATTGGCGCGCAAGGCACTCGACGAAGCCATTACATTACAGGTCCGCGCCGAGCATGATCCCGAGACACAACTATTGGAATATGATCTGGCGTATCAATCCGCACTGGTGGAAGACCGTACCGAAGAGATCGCCGCGATTATGCAACAGGTCGAAGCATTAAGGGAGAGGGCCATGCAACAACGGGTACCGATGATCGTGGGTCGCAGTCTCTTGTTGCTCGGGCGACTCTTCACGACCAAGGGCGACACCGCGCAGGCGCGTGATCACTACCAGAACGCCCATACCCTCTTTCGTTCGCTGGGGCAGCATGACACGGCGCGTCATTGGCGCGAAGAGGCGCGGCGCGCGGCGGAGGCGGAGGCGGACTGATCAATCGTAGCGGTCCGCGCCAGCGCCACCTGTGGGAGCGGACCATCCGCCTTCCGCACGGCCCCAGCGCCAGCGCGACTCAGCCAGATCCTCTGGCGTATTGACGTTGTGGAAAGATCGCAGATCTGGATCAACCTCGCGGACCGTAGCGGCAGTGACGTACCGCGTGTGGACCTGATCATACCAGGCGGTCATCTGCAGTTGCCCGGCAGCCAGTTGCCGCTGGATGGCCGCGAGGCACGTACCCCGATAGAGCGCGACGACCGATTGAGGGCGATCGGCGGCATCCAGCGGCACGATCGCATCCAGCGTGGGATCGCGCTCGGCAATCTCCGCGAGCAAATGGAGCAAGGCGGGCCGTACGCCAGGCAGGTCGCACGCCAGCAAGAAGGCGCCAGGTGTCGTGAGCGCCGCCAGCCCCGCGGCCAGTCCCGCCAGCGGCCCGGCGCCTAGCTGATCGCCAACACATTGCAGGCCGAGCCAGTGATAGGCTGTCGGTGTATTCGTGCTGAGGATGAGCGGATCAGCCACCTGGCGTGCCGCCGCCACGACCAGCTCGATCAGCGTCGGACCCGCGGGCGCCAGCCGCAGGAGCGCCTTATTTGTCCCCATGCGACGACTCTGGCCACCGGCCAGAATGATGGCGCCCATAGTGGTACGCATACTCTGCCTCCTGTGGAAATACTATAGCATGGCGACGCAGTCATGCTCGTATGGCCACGGACCACTGATGTATTGAACACATGTTTCCAACCGCAACGATGCTGTCGTATACTGGAGGGAGCCTGACCAAATCGTCCAGTCCACATGAAAGGATCGATCCGCTATGGCCGCCGCCGACCTGGTACCGGACGTTCCGGTGGGAGCGGACCATCCGCCTTCTGCCGCGCCGACCTTGCTGCTCATTGACGGGCACGCCTTGATACATCGCGCGTTCCATGCTCTGCCGGAGGACCTGACGACCAAGTCTGGTGAAGTGATCAATGCGACCTACGGCTTCGCCTTGATGCTGATGAAAGCCATCGAAGACGTCCATCCAGACTACCTCGCCGTCACCTTTGACCGACCCACACCAACCTTCCGCCACGCGGCGTTCACCCCTTATAAAGCCCACCGCCCAACCCTCCCTGACCACTTGCGCCCGCAGTTCGGCCGCGTCCGCCAACTGGTGGAGTCGTTCCATATCCCCATCTATGAACTGGATGGCTTCGAGGCGGATGATGTGCTGGGGACGCTGGCGAAACAAGCCGAAGCCGCAGGCGCGCGGACGATTATCCTGACGGGTGATATGGACACTTTGCAACTCGTCACCGCCGCCACCAGCGTCATGACCGCGCGCCGTGGAGTGAGTGATATTCTCGTCTTCGATCCCGCGGCGGTCGTCGCCCGCTATGGCGTCGGACCGGACCGCGTGCCGGACTGGAAAGCGCTGACCGGCGACACTTCGGACAATATCCCCGGCGTTCCGGGCATCGGCGAGAAGACCGCGACGAAACTCCTGCAGACCTATGGCAAACTGGAAGACGTCCTGGCGCATGTGGCGGAACTCCCGGCGCGTCAGCGTCAGTTGTTGACGGATTTTGCCGACCAGGCACGCCAGAGCAAATGGCTGGCGACGATCGTCACGGATGTCCCCGTCACCTTGCGGTTGGATGATGCACACACGATGGATTTTGACCGCGCCGTGACGCGTCAGTTTTTCCGTGAGATGGAGTTCAATAGTCTGATCGATCGGTTGGAACGCCTCGGTCGCACAGTGACCACGGCGATGCCGACTGATGCGCCATCGGGGGTCGCCACCGACTCCCCCGTCACCACCCCGCTTGCCACATTGCCGGGAGTTCCGCCACATGCGTCAGCGGAGACCGGCCCGGCGCAGATGGCCCTCTTCGCGCTCCCCGCCATCGAGGATGCATCGCCCTCCGATGCGCCAGCCGTGGCGGTGCCACTGGCGACACGGACGATCGTCGTGACGGATGCCGCCACCCTCCAGGTCCTGGCCACGAGTATGCGCCATGCCGATCTCGTGGCGTTCGATGTCGAGACGGACTCGACGGATGATCTGCATGCCCATCTGGTCGGCATCTCGCTGGCGCTCGGGGCGGGCGAGGCCTTCTATATCCCCGTCGGTCATCGCGCCACGCCTACTGGCGAGGAACCCGGCCCCCAACTCTCGTTGGATCAGGTGCGGACGATGCTGGGTCCGCCATTGGCAGACCCCACCGTGCGCATGGTCGGCCATAATGCCAAGTATGACATGAATGTGCTGCACGCCCATGGCATCGACGTGCAGGGAGTCGTCTTCGATACGATGGTCGCGGCCTATCTGATTGATCCAGGGCGACGGGGGTTGGGCTTGAAAGAGCAAGCCTTCGAGGTACTGGGGATCGTGATGACCCCGATCGTGGAGTTGATTGGCCGCGGCGCGAAGCAGATCACCATGGCCCAGGTCCCCATCCATACGGCCGCCGCGTACGCCAGCGCCGATGCGGATATGACCTGGCGCCTCGCGGCACCATTAGAGGCAAAAGTACGCGAAGCCGGACTCTGGGATCTGTTCCAACGGCTGGAGATGCCGCTTATCCCCGTCCTGGCGCGCATGGAACGGGTCGGCATTTTGGTCGATCTGGCGGTCCTGGAGCGCATGTCGGTCGATCTCGCCGAACAGGTGGCGGCATTAGAGCAAGCGATTTATCAGGCAGTCGGCCATGAGTTCAATATCAATTCGAATAAACAACTGGCGGAGGTGCTCTTCACCGAGTTGCATTTGCCTGCTGGCCGCAAGCTCAAGACGGGCTATTCCGTGGACGCTGATACGCTGGAGGGGTTGCGTGGCGCGCATCCCGCGCTGGACAATCTGCTGGAGTATCGGACGTTGATGAAACTGCGCAGTACCTATGTCGAAGGACTCCGCGCATTGCGCGATCCGCGCGATGGCCGCGTCCATACGTCGTTCAACCAGACCATCGCCAGCAGCGGGCGACTCAGTTCCTCCAATCCAAATCTGCAGAATATCCCCATCCGGACCGAGCTGGGCCGCAGCATCCGCCGCGCGTTCATTGCCGCGCCCGGCCACCAACTGGTCGCCGCCGACTATGCACAGGTGGAACTGCGCATTCTGGCGCACATGACGCGCGAACCCGCCCTGGTGGAGGCGTTCGCGGCCGATGAGGACATCCACCGCGTCACGGCCAGTCGCCTCTATCACGTGCCGCCGGAGGCGATCACCAAAGATCAGCGCCGCATGGCCAAGACCATCACCTATGCCATCATCTATGGCCAATCGCCTTTCGGCCTGGCGCGGACCGCGGGGATGCCGCAGGATGAGGCGCGCCACTTCATTCAAACCTTCGAGGAGAGCTTCCCGCAAGTCAAGGAATATGTGCGCGCGACGATGCAACAGGCCCGGCAACAGGGGTATGTGCAGACGCTGCTTGGCCGCAAACGCTTCTTCCCTGGTCTCCTCAACCTCCCGCTGGCGCAGCGCCAGGCCGCGGAGCGCGAGGCGATCAATATGCCCATTCAGGGAACGAATGCCGATATCATTAAACTCGCGATGATCTCGTTCGATGCGGCAATCCGCGATCTGAACCTGCGGACGCGCCTGATCTTGCAGGTGCACGACGAGCTTGTCTGCGAGGTGCCTGATGACGAAATCGAACTGGTGATCAGCCTCATGCGCGCCCATATGGAGGGCGCGCTGGAACTGAGCGTCCCGCTCCGCGTGGAGATCAAGGCGGGGCGGGACTGGTATTCGACCGAAGCGGTGGATGGCTAGCGCTACGGTTTATGCTTGCTGGGTGGCACGATATTCGGCGGGCCAGGCGTCGCGCCGGTCGCGGGGGTGAAGCCCGGGACCGGTACGAACTCAATGGCGTCCGCTCCCAATTGCTGCCCTTGCTCGCCGGTGGCGTTGGTCACGCTGACCTTCCCATAGGTGCCGGCGGGAAAATAATATGTTCCCAGGCCAATCCAGCGCGGTCCGGTGTTGATCGTCCCAAAGGGACCAGGGAAGATGCCGACGTGTTCCTGGTCGACATAGACGGTCGCTACCTGGGCGGCGCCAGTGGCCGTCACGGTCGTGATCGTGTAGGGCACCCACTGCGATGAGGCATTGACCGGGTCGATATAGACCCCCGCCTCATAGTAACCCGCCTGGGTGATCGTCGGATTCCAGGTGGCCGTGGCGGTCCCGGTGCTGGCCGTTGTGGTGTTGGTCCAGCGCATCGATCCGCTGACCATGCCAGGCCCGGTCGCGCTCTGCCAATTGCCGACGGTGCTGAATCCGGGCGACGTGGTGGTGACGATCGTCGCGTTCTGGTACGCCGCCGTGCCCGTGCAACCCAGGCAGGGCGCCTGCGTCCCCGCGACTGGATTACTCACCCAGAGATAGTAATCCGGCACGACGTTGGGATCCGTTCCGGTCGATTGCCAGCCGAATGGATCGGTGGGTTGCCATTGATTGGCGGTGAAGACGCTGAAGTGCAGATGTGGCCCGGTAGCGGAGCCGGTGGTGCCACTGGTGGCGATCTGCCACTGGGCGCCCACCTGCTCGCCAATGGTGACCTGCACGGAACTGAGGTGGCCATAGGCGGTGTAGTAGCCATTGCCATGGTCGATGGCCACCCAGAGGCCGAAGCCATCGCTATGGTTCGACGGATTATACCACCCCGCACGGATCACCGTCCCGGCAGCGGCGGAGAGCACTGGCTCGAAAAGCAGGTTCAAATCGTAGCCGTTATGCCCGTCATAGCACGAGACATAGGGTTGGCAGGACGTCGCCGACGACGGGCCGGTGAAGACCTTGCCATCGTAGCGGACGAAGGTGCCATCGCTGGCGTACCACGGCTTGTCGTGATCGAAGAGCGAGGCGGCGCGCGAGAGCACCGTCGCCGACCCATAATAAGGGCGATAGAGAAATGCCGTCGGTACCGCCGCGCGTGCGGAGTGGTCAGTTGTCAGCCCAGTCGCTAAGGCATCGCGCGGCCAGAGGGTGCCGACGATGGCCAATGCACAGATTGCCAGGATGGCGCTGGTCCACATCGTCTGACCGGACCTGGTGACGTGAAAAACGCGCATAGAGCATTCTCCTGTCCTCATGGGACGATCGCAATCAAGCCATTGCTGGGCTGCACTCCCGCGCTTAAGGCGAATAGTCCGCTCCCAGTCGTGAGTTCGAAATGATCAGCGCTGACTGTCTGGGCTTGCCAGAGATGCGCGGGAACCAGCGCCGCACCCGAAGCATTGCTGGCTGGCAGTGCATCAAAGATCAGGGATCCCGTGCTCTCCCAGGTGGGCGCGATATTGCGCGGCTGGCCAGTCAATGCGGGACTGGCGACGGTCACCACTGTCCCGGTCGCGAGCGTGATGCATTGCACGGCACTGACGAGCTGACCGGCCAACGCGTTGGCCGTGCTGTCACCAGCATTCAGACGCGCGACAAACGCTATCTGCTGGCCGTCGGGCGACCATTGAGCGGACCAGCCGTGCCCACCATCGACCTGCGCCACTTCGCGCCTCTGGCTCCCGTCTGGCGCGGCGAGCCAGAGACCGGCCGGACGGTAGGGAACCGTCGAATCAACGAGCGCGGTATAGGCCAGGGTCTGGCCATCTGGCGACCAGGCAAACAGTCCGATCGTAGCGGCGGCGGACCAGAGGGGTCGTGGATTGCTGCCATCGGTCCCCAACGCCCAGACTGTGCTCCCCTGGCCCACCCCCAGCGTCGTGGAGATGAGGAGTCCCGTGCCGCTGGGGTTGGCGATGGCATCGATCACCGTGGCGTTGACGCCCGCCGGGTCTGGTATGGACTGGTGCGCGCCGGTGGCAGCATCCACAATCCAGAGGCCCGGCGTCCAGGCGCCAGTGACAGGACCCTGAGGCAGGAAGGCGCGGAACAAAAAGTGTTCGCCATCCGGGAGCCAGTGCAGAAATGTTCCCAGGGCATCGGGTGGCACCACGCGCAGATTGGCGGATGGTCCGGCAGTGTCGAGAATCCAGAGAATATCTCCATGGTCGCGTTCCCCATCGATCGCCAGATAGGCGCCGCCAGGGGAAAGAGCAACGGTGGCGATGGCGTCGGTCGCGTCCTGGCCAAAGTTATCGGGTAGCAAGGCCAGCGGAATGCTAGCGCCGTTGACATCGGAAGCCATCAGGCGGAAGCCCTCGGCGCGATGTTCGACGAAATAGACCCGCCCATGCGGCAGATCCGCATGCATGGTGGTTGGCGCAAAGACCGGCGCCGGCAAGGCCTGGCTGATGGGTAACGTCGGTGACACGGAGGCCAACTGCCAGAGCCAGCCCAGCCCTGGCACCAGGACCAACAATGCCGCTAACGCGACCCAGAGGCGGATGGTCCGCTCCCAGCGGATGGGCCGCTCCCAGCGGATGGTCCGCCCCCAGCGGATGGTCCGCCCCCTCTGGCGCCGCGGCACAGGGGCGCCGCCCTTCCGGCTGAGCCCACGATGTGGTCTTTCTGCCGTCTGCTCCCAATTTCGCCGGTTGCCTCGCATCGCCTTGCCCTCCTGTTCGATCCGTGCGCGAAATCTTGTGCATGGATCCCTCTTGTGTGAATCGGCAAGACTGTACAAGACTTGAGGGGTGGTGGAATCATGGTAAAGGTGGCAGCCTGGCAGGCCAAATAGTCCCGACTTTTGCATCGGCACAAGACGAAAAGATATGTTATGATTAACAGGTGTTCTATTGTCCCCATGCCACCCAGACCATAGAGCTTATCCTTGGTGGAGGAAACTCGCATGCCACTTGACCGGATCATTATTCGCGGCGCTCGCGCCCATAATCTGAAAAACATTGACCTGGAGTTGCCGCGCGACCGTTTCGTCGTGATCACCGGTCTCTCTGGCTCGGGGAAAAGCAGCCTGGCCTTTGACACGCTCTTTGCGGAAGGCCAGCGGCGCTATGTTGAATCGCTCTCGTCGTATGCGCGCCAGTTTCTGGGGCAGATGGATAAGCCTGATGTGGACCATATCGATGGCCTCTCACCGGCGATCTCAATCGATCAGAAAAGCACTTCCCACAATCCGCGATCCACCGTCGGCACAGTGACGGAGATCTACGACTATATGCGTTTGCTCTATGCGCGCATTGGCCATCCCCACTGTCCGAAATGTGGCCGACCCGTCAGCGCGCAGACGGTGCAGCAAATGGTTGATGCCGTCCTGGAACTTCCTGAGAACACGCGCATCTTGATCCTGGCGCCGATCGTCCGTGGCCGCAAGGGCGAGTATCGCCAGCAATTTGATGAACTCCGCCAACTGGGCTATGTCCGCGTCCGTGTCGATGGCACCATTCGCGATCTGAGCGATCCGATCGATCTGGATAAGCAGAAGAAACACACGATTGAAGTCGTCGTCGATCGCTTGATCATTCACCGTGAGGAGGATCTCCCCGCGATCAGTGCTGGCTCGACGAACGAACTGTTGCGGGTGGCGGAACAGTCGGCGACCTATGCTGTCGAGGGGTACGGCTCCACTGGCACCGGACTCGCCAGTCTGGCAGATCTGCTTGAGGATGGGCTCCAGGATGACGTGGCTGGGCTTCCTGGCCAGGTGACGGCGAGTGACCGTCCCTTCGTGATCGTAGCGCGCACGCCGACGTCATCCCTCCCCAATGCCAACCACGCACCGGACCATACTGATGTCGGCGCCGAGAATCCGCGCCTGATAGACCTACGGCGGCGTGTGTCAGATTCCATCGAGACGGCACTGAAACTGGCGGACGGTATTATCCAGGTGGCGGTGCTGGGCGATGACGGCACACCAGCCGAGGAGCGGCTCTATTCTGATAAGTTCGCTTGTGTCTATGACAATATCTCGATTGGTGAGATCGAGCCGCGCACGTTCAGTTTCAACAATCCACAGGGCGCCTGTCCGGATTGCACCGGACTGGGAACCAAGTTGGAGGTGGACCCGGAGCTCCTGGTGATCAACGCCGATCTAACGCTCGAGGAGGGCGCACTGGGTCCGTGGATGACGATTGCGGGACAAAGTCAGTGGTACGCCAAGCAAGTTGCCGCCATCGGCGAACGCCACGGCTTCACCCTGCGCCAACGCTGGCGCGACCTTACCGCTGATCAACAGCGGATCATCTTCAATGGCGATCCAGAGGCGATCACCTTCCGGTATCGCAACCAAGCTGGAGCGACCCGTCAACACAGTACCATCTATGAGGGCATCATCGCGTATGTCGAACGCCGTTACAAAGAAGGCTCTGAGCATATGCGTGGCGAGATGGAACAGTACATGACGGCGCGCGAGTGTCCCACGTGCAAAGGTAAACGACTCCGGCCAGAATCGCTGGCAGTGACGATCGCGGATCAGAGCATCTATGCCGTCGCCTCGCTCTCCATTGTCAAAGCCAATCAATTTTTCACCAGTCTGGAGACGAACTACCTCAGCCAGCGCGAACAGATCATCGCGCGTCAGATCCTCAAAGAGATTCGCGCGCGCCTCGGATTCCTGGTGAATGTCGGGCTGGACTATCTGACGCTCTCCCGCACCGCCAATTCGCTCTCTGGCGGCGAGGCACAACGCATTCGTCTGGCGACACAGATTGGGTCTGGCCTGACTGGCGTCCTCTACATTTTGGATGAGCCGAGTATCGGTTTACACCAGCGCGACAATACCCGACTTATCCATACGTTGGAACGATTGCGCGATCTGGGCAATACCTTGATTGTCATTGAGCATGACGAAGAGACGATGCGCGCCGCCGACTGGCTGGTGGATATGGGCCCGGGTGCGGGAGAACATGGTGGGCGGGTCATCGCGCAGGGGACGGTTGCCGAGGTCGAGGCCAACCCGGACTCGATCACTGGTCAGTACCTCAGCGGGATCCGCGCCATCCGCCCGCCCGCCCAGCGTCGCGACGGCAATGGTCAGGTTCTGAAGATTCTGGGGGCGCGCGAACACAACCTGAAGGGCATCGACATCGAGATCCCACTGGGCACCTTCGTCGCCATAACGGGGGTATCAGGTTCGGGCAAGAGCTCGCTCATCAATGGCATCCTCTATCCGCGACTGGCGCAGGCGCTCAACCGCGCGCACACGCGCCCCGGTGCGCACACGGATATCGAGGGCATCGCCGCGCTGGATAAGGTGATTGATATCGATCAGTCGCCAATCGGGAGGACGCCGCGGTCCAATCCCGCGACGTATACGACCGCCTTCACTACCATCCGCGAACTCTTTTCGCAGGTGCCGGAAGCTCGCACCCGCGGCTATGGGCCGGGTCGGTTCTCATTCAATGTCAAGGGCGGCCGCTGCGAAGCCTGTAAGGGTGATGGCATCATCAAGATTGAGATGAATTTTCTGCCCGATGTCTATGTTCCCTGCGAGGTCTGCCATGGCAAGCGCTATAATCGTGAGGCGCTGGAGATCCATTACAAGGGCAAGACAATCGCTGATGTACTGGATATGACGGTGGAGGAGGCCTGTCAATTCTTCAGTGCCATCCCTTCGCTCTATAACAAGTTCAGTACGCTCCGCGATGTTGGGTTGGGGTACATCCACCTGGGGCAACCGGCCACGACGCTCTCAGGCGGAGAGGCGCAACGCGTGAAATTGGCGACGGAACTCGCGCGGCGCGCGACCGGTCGGACGCTCTACATCCTGGATGAGCCGACGACTGGTCTGCACTTTGCCGATGTCGAGCGGCTCCTGGTGGTGCTGCAGCGGCTGGCTGACGCGGGCAATACGATTGTCGTCATCGAGCACAATCTGGATGTGATTCAATCCGCGGACTGGATTATCGATCTGGGTCCGGAGGGCGGCGACCGCGGCGGCGAAATCATCGCCACCGGGCGGCCCGAAGAGGTGGCGCGCAATGCGCGGAGCTACACCGGCCAGTACCTGGCGAAGCTGGTGCGCGATACGCCCGTGGGCGCGGCCAGCTCGTAGTCCTGGCATACTAGCTCGCCATGCAACGCGAGCATCGTTGCCGTCACGCGGTCGACCGCGCTCGTGACCGTCTGTGGTGACCGGATGGCAAACGATGCGCGTGGGAGGAAGGCAGGGCGGATACCCGTAGCCACGTGCTTTGCCGCCCTGCTGCATCATCATCAGGTGAGCACAGGTCAACCATAATCGTGCAGTCGGTTGCATGGTCCCTTTGGGCGCCACACCATCTATTATCCTCGCAGGCAAGAGCGGCACAAATGGTAAAACGCCATTTGTCTGAGTGGAAAACTGCTTGGCAAGTACCGCCCAAGCTATCCTCTCGTCATTTCTCACCTTTGTCATACGAGGCGTGAGCCGTGACGAGCGGAATGCTCACGTCGTGGCGTGGAAAGCGAATTGATAGTAGATAATCAGGTCACTGCAGAGCTTGCCTGGCTCGCAGATCAGGCGGCGCTCGAATGGCAGAACACCATCCCCCGCCTGCCCGACGGTGAAGCGCCAGACACAGAGTTGGCGCGCGGCGTCAAATGCCCCCGCGGGATTCTGGATCTGTACCAATGAAGAAACATTGGTCATCAGCCGCCAACGATACGCGGCGGGTAGATCGACCTCGATAGTCTGGCCGACATGTACGTTGGTGATCGTATTGCCATCAGCGGGAAGGATCGTGACATCCGGGCTGGTGCTCCAGGCGGGATGGGAATCGGGCAATGGACAGCCCAGCGAAGAGAGCGGTGTGCTCGTACTGGTCGGCGGGTTGGCCCGCGCGACCAGCGCGGCGATGCCCGCCGTCAGCAACACAATGGCGCCGATGGCGCCGCCGAACAGCCCTATACGCCGCGTGATCGTCGCGGAGCGAGGTGGCTGGGGTGGCGGAATGATGGGTTCCGCGCTGGGTGATGGATTCGACATGCGGGGTGATCTCCCTCTGGATCCGGCTAGGCGTCTAAGCGTCTCTCTACACAGAAGACGATCTCGGCGGCTAAGAGTGCCAGAATTTTCGGGGTGATCAGGGGAAATGTGAGACAGTTCACCAGAGAGGGAGCGCGGCCGATATGGACCTGAGCGAGGAATCGGCCGCTGTATTTTGCTGCATCACCGTGTCTGCCCGCGAAGACGCATGGCGTTCCCGCGAATCACGCCTGCGAACATACGGTGAGCACAGGCACTTCTCGATATGCCAGCGTTAGGATGCGGTCTCTGAGCGCGATGGTGCGCGTCGATTGGTGGCTCCGCCTTTACGGCCAGCGGCGCGTGCTTCATCCGAGTTCCACTCGTGGGCACTCCCGACCTGGTGGGCAGCTCGACCACCTTTACTGGCAATGAGACGTTGTTTCTCGCGATCCATTGATGCAAATCCGCGACCGCGCCCTTTAGCTTCTGACATCCGATCTTCCTCCGTTCGTGACGATATACCACCAGTCTACACAATGCTGGGCTGGAAGCCCTTCAGATGCTAGTGGCGGCATGCTTCACGCACGAAATGTGCCAGATGCTGAGCTCATCTCATGCATGCATGAGATGAGCCGACAATTCGCAGCACGCGTCCTTTGTGGTCATTCCATCAGTGGGGCAATTGCCATGGATGGGGGTGGGGCAATGCGGCGCGGACGGGGGTTCTGACGGGTGATCTGCGGCGCCTGCGCCATCTTTTCGCGGATCAGAGCGATCTGGGCGTGGACAGCCTGGCGGGTTTGGTTTTGCTGGCGGGCGATATCGGCGGGGCGGCTGCCAGCAGTAAGCGCTTCGCAGATGGCGTGTTGCCGGGGGGTGAGGGCCAGATGAGGTGATGAGAGGGCGGTACGCGCGAGTTCGAGAATTTCGCCTGATTTTGTAGAGCGCCGGTAGACGTCGAGATCCTCTTGGGTGAAGAGCCAGCGATCCAGGATGCGAATGCCGTGAATGCGTTCATCTTCGACGAGGTGCATGAAATGCCAATAACTCATATTCAGGTGGACAGCGGCTTCACGGGTTGTGAGATACCCTGCGAGGTGGCTCAAATGGTACGGGAGCGCGGAACTGCTCAAAGCCATCGAGGTCTCCTTTCAGGCGACACCGGTGGATACGTTTCACGATGTATCGGGGGCGTGCATCCCGCCGGTACGCTTGTGTCATTAAGACTATACCATATTTTGCGGGAGGATTCAAGCATTTTTGAACAAATATTCTTATTTCACGCTCGGCTTGTCCATTCTTGTCCGTCCGCTCTGACGGCGGGCGATACGCGACAGCAAAGTTTTTCCTGATCGCGCTCGTGATCCACCGTCAGCCGCGGCTTTTCTGATCTGCTTTCCTGCCTGGACTAGCTCCCCTGCCGCACGAATTGAGTGACGAGATTCGCCACCGACGTCGGCGCATCATGGAGGATCAAATGGCCAGCCTCAGGGACAACCTCAAGCCGACTTGTGGGCATCGTCCGTTTGAGGAATTCTCCCCACCGTAAGGGAAGAATCGTATCTTGTTCGCCCCAGATAACCAGGGCCGGACAGTCCAGATTTTTGAGATCCGCGCCGACCGCGTTTTGATACGAGGGGATCAGGGCACGAACTTGTTGAAAAAACAATTCCTTCCCTAACTCATCGATCCAGGGCCGTACGAAGCTCTCCAGGACGGCGCCGCTGATACTCGCTGGTTTGGCAGATCCCTGAGGAATGGTCTGGCGCAACGACGCTTCGAGCTCAGCGAGCTGAGTATGATGAGGCGCGTCGGGATCCTGACGCTTCGCCATGTCTGGCAATGGCCAGTTGGGATTGAAAGCCATCTGGAAAGCGGTACTATCCACCAGCACAAGACCGCGCGTCAAGTCGGGCGCCAGGCGCGTCGCCAGCACCTGCGCGACCCCACCCCCCAGGCCATAGCCGACCAGGATGACATTGCGCAACCCCAAACTTCGGAGTGCGCCATTCACCGTATCCGCGTGGCCCCAGACGGTGACATCCGCTGGCCAGGGATGGTCAGACTGCCCGAAGCCCAGCATGTCGAATGCGAGCGCTGGTGTGCTCCCTAAGGACTCTAAGGTTGGCTGCCAATCGGTCGCGTCACCAGGGAAACCGTGCAGCAATACGACCGTCACCGCCGCTGGATCGAAAGATGCTTCGTTGCCAGCCTGCGTGAGATAGCTTAGATTGTAGTGAATCGTATGGACCACGCCGCGGGTGAATGCGGCTGGATCGCGCGGACGAGTGAGCGTTGGTTTGGACATGGCGCGTTCGCACCCTCTTTTCGATGGGGTTGGCACCTCGCGTCGCGACACAGTGCCAGATCAGAGATAGTATAGCGCAACGCAATGCCAGCGACAATGCGGCGCAAGGTCGTTGGTGTTGCCAAATGCCCTGTCGATATGCATTGATGCAAAGAAAAGGAAATCTGAAACTCATGGAGATAGCGCAATCCACCTTGTCCAATGGTATCACCCTCGTGACAGCATCAATGCCTCACACTCGATCGGTCAGTGTGTATTATTCTTTTCGTGTCGGCGCGCGCTATGAACCACCAGAATTGGCGGGTATCTGCCATTTTATTGAACACATGCTCTTCAAAGGGACGGTCAATTATCCTGCCGCGCGTCTGCTCTCCGAGGCGATTGAGAATGTTGGCGGTGATTTCAATGGCAGCACCGGTAAGGAATCCACTGAATATAGCGTGAAGCTCGTCAAAGAACACCAGGATCGCGCCTTCGATGTGCTGACCGATCTCGTGCGGCGGCCCCTCTTCGATCCTCAGGAGATCGAGAAAGAACGTCGGGTCATTATCGAAGAGTTACATATGTATCACGACACACCTCAAGATTGGGTGCAGGTCTTATTAGATGAGGTGGTGTTTCCAGAACATCCGCTGGGACGGGAGGTTATTGGTACAGCCGAAACGGTGGGGGCCATCACTCGCGAGCAGATGCTGGAATTCATGGCGACGCACTACGTCCCCTCAGCCCTCATCATCAGTGTCGCAGGTGACATTCGCCACGCGGATGTCCTGGACGCGATACGCCAGCGTTTGGAGGATTGGCCGGACGCACCTGCGCCACACTTCGCGCCGTATACGGCGACTCCATATAGCAAGCGCGTGCGCGTCGACCAGCGCAAGACCGAGCAGACCAATCTCTGCCTGGCATTCCCCAGCCTCGGCTATGGCGATCCTGACTATGACGCGCTGACGGTGCTCAGCGCGATCCTCGGTGAGGGGATGAGTTCACGGCTCTTCCAGTCTGTCCGTGAAGATCTGGGCCTGGTCTATGATATCAACAGCGCGGTCATTGGCTTTCATGAGACCGGCTTGTTCGAGATTACGGCGGGGTGCGAGCCTGCCCAAGCCGATGCGGTCATTGCGGCAACAGTGGCGGAGGTCCGGCGCATACAAGCCGAACCGCCGCGCGCGGCCGAGGTCCGGCGCATCAAAGATTACGTGCGGGGTCGACTGGCTATCAGTCTGGAAGATACGGGCAGTGTCGCCTCCTGGCTCGCCAGCCAGCTCACCCTGCGCGGCGCAATCCGCCCGTTGGAAGTGATGCTCGCGCAGATCGACGCGGTCGAGGTCGATGATCTCGTGCGTGTGGCCCAGCGTCTCATTGTCCCGAAGCGCCTCTGTCTGGCCGCGATCGGTCCGCTCCTCAAGATGAGCCACTATGTGCCCATAGTCACCTGGTAAATCGCAATCGCGTGCGTCCTCGATCTCGGGCATCGCGAGATCTCATATGGCGCCTGGCTCGCGGTGACTGCGCACGCTCGCTTGACAGCGCGCCTGGCAATTGGATATACTATCTAGGCGAGGCGCATTGGTCTAGCGGCCTAGGACGCCGCCCTCTCAAGGCGGAAACCACGGGTTCGAATCCCGTATGCGCTACCAAATGTCTGTACTATCGGCGTCGCTCCTTGTGAGCGGCGCTTTTGTTTTCCCTGCCATCCCATGACTCATTGCGAACTGGGGACCAATTCAGACTATGCTACCCTCGCTCCCATCTGCCCGTCAGGGATAACGTGCGAGTAGATATCGGACAGTATACTCATGGACGAGTGCCCGACCATCTCAGCCACCATGCTGGATGAGGCCTCGCCGCGGCATAAGCGTCGCGACCGTGTGGCAAAGATCGTGAAAGCGGGTAAGTGGCCGGCCTAGCTGCTTAAAATTACAGCTAATCGGTCGCTGGAGGTTGTGGCTGGCGCGCAACGGTCCCCAAGTAGCCTCTGAATGGAGGAGTTGCGTGCACAATTTTCCGCGCCTGGTGTCGTTGGCAGCCGCCGTACAAAAGAATGGGAACGTTGAGATATACGTATAATTGACGCAGACGCTCCCCCCCTCAGATTCCCGTGGTGGGGGAGCGTCATCGCGCTTACATACAATCCCCTGGCATTGACAGCGTTTCCGTTAGCATTGCGAAGGCCGTCAACGCCAGCGCCATCCTAGTGTCGCCCACCAAGATGTTTGTCCGCTTCGTACGTAGCAAATCCGCCCAAGATGCCGGTCACGACGGGGTGCTTCATCACGTCGCCCAGCACGCCAGGGTGCTGGGAGGCAGCGTAGTGATGCATCTCCGCCAGTTGGCCGGGAGACACCGCGTTGGGGTCAAGGTGGGCGTACTGCTGTGACTGTGGATCCTGCTCCCGGGCAAACCGTTGAATGAATGTCTGGGCGACCTGGGACCGTTGCCCTTGATCAAGCTGGCTGTACGCGGTACCCGGGTCTTGTGGTTGGTCCTGGTTGAAATTGAACATCTTCTCGTCTCCTCCTTGCATGGTTTCACAGCTGTACAGTGCGACTGTGCGCCGCTACCATATCCGGGATGCACATTGGGTGCCACATCGAATACAGGAACGGGGAATATCATAGCGTCGATCAGGCGACAATTGTCGCGGCCAGCGAGGAGGGGATATGTTTCCACGACGTTCCTGGAGCCTGTCCTAAACTACAGGGCAACTGGAGCAACCGATGCAGCATCAAATACATGAAGGTCGGAAAGGGAAATCATGCCTCGGTTTCAGATAGACATATGCAATCACGCGCCATGCGACGGCAGCGCGCAGTCCAGGCAAACCCGTGCTCGACGACCCAGTGTTTGGGCAGACACATGAAACCTGCCTGGAACCTGGGCGGCGGACAGCATGGTCATTTCGGCGAGCTGCTGCATCAGGTGGCCATACCCGCCTTCATAATCGTTCATCGTCTCACCGTCTGCATCGCCAGCCAGGCTACGCTTCCCGAGGAGGTAGCGGAGATCATGGCACGCGAGCGGCGGCAAGTGCCGAACC